>NZ_CP084742.1:2472941-2782058 GCF_020520285.1 Pseudomonas sp. L5B5 | reverse complement strand
TACACCGTGCTCGTGCCATTCCCCACCGGTGGTGGGCACTGGTCGAGCGTCGGCGAAGAACTCGACCTGCTCGATGTCCAGGCCAGCGCGCTGCGCAGTGCCGGGCGCCTGGAGCTGACCAGCGTCCTCGCGGCGCAGACCCCATCCACCAAGGCCGCCAAGGCCGCGACCAAGAAGGCTGACTGACCATGGCTGAGGTTTTGAACTTCGAGCACAACGGTATCACCGTCAATGCCAGCGAATCCCCCGAGGCCATGGGTGGCCTGGGCGACAACGTCATCGGCCTGGTGGGCACCGCGCCCAACGCCCATGCCTCGCTGGCCAAGAACACGCCGATCCGCATCAGCAACTTCAGCACCCAGGCGCTGCTGGACCCCTCCGGCGCCGAGGCCGGCACGCTGTTCCAGGCGGTGCTGCAGATCCTCAAGGTGGTCAAGGTGCCGGTCTACGTGGTGATCGTCGACGAGGGCGCGACCCCGGCCGACACCCTGAACAACGTGATCGGCGGCGACGAGGCGGTGACCGGGCGCAAGCTGGGCCTGGCGGCCCTGAGCAGCGTGCCCGAGGACCTGACCATCATCGGCGCGCCGGGCTTCACCGGCAGCAAGGCGGTGGCCGGTGAGTTCGCCGCGTTCGGCAAGCGCATCAAGGCGCGGGTGGTGCTCGATGGCAAGGATGCCTCGGTCGCCGACCAGGTGGCGTACAGCAAGGAACTGGGCGGCGCCGACCTTGGCTTCGACCGTTGCCTGGTGGTGCACAACCTGCCGGCGGTGTACTCCAAGGCGGCCAAGGCCAATGTTTTCCTGGCGCCTTCGAGCCTGGCCATCGCGGCGCTGGCCAAGGTCAAGCAGTGGGAGAGCCCGGGCAACCAGGTGACCTTCGCCGAAGATGTCTCGCGCAGCGTCGAATACAACATCCTCGACACCTCCACCGAGGGCGACCTGCTCAACCGCTATGGCATCAGCTACTACGCACGTACCGTGCTGGGCGGCTTCTCGCTGCTGGGCAACCGTTCGATCACCGGCAAGTTCATCAGCTACGTGGGCCTGGAAGACGCCATCAGCCGCAAGCTGGTCAAGGCCGGGCAGAAAGCCATGGCCAAGAACCTGACCAAGTCGTTCATGGACCAGGAGGTCAAGCGCATCAACGACTGGCTGCAGACCCTGGTGGCCGACGAGACCATCCCGGGTGGCAAGGTCTACCTGCATCCCGAACTCAACAGCGTCGAGAAGTACAAGAACGGCACCTGGTACGTGGTCATCGACTACGGCCGCTACGCGCCGAACGAGCACATGATTTATCAACTCAATGCCCGCGATGAAATCATCGAGCAGTTCCTGGAGGACGTTCTCTAATGTTTACCAACCGAGTCAGACAGGCCATCGCGGCCACCCTGCAAGGCCTGCCGCTGTCGGCGACGGTGGAAGAGTTCACGCCACCGAAGATCGAGTTCGAGATGCAGGAAATGCGTGGTGGGCGTTTCATCGGCGAGGAAATGGCCAAGGGTGGCAAGGTCCTGGGCGCCAAGCTGGTGCTGCAGGGCGCAGGCCCGGAAATCATGCTGGCCCTGGGCGTCAGCGTCGGCGACGACATCCTGCTCAACGTCCGGGAAGCCGGGCAGGACCAGGACGGCAACACCTACTTCATCTACCACACCGTGGGCGGCAAGCTGAAGTCGCTGGAAGAGGCCACGCTGAAGATGGGCGAGCAGCCCAAGACCACCCTGGAGCTGAGCTGCCGTACCTACAACCGTCTGGAAAACGGCGTGCCGGTGATCGACGTCGATGTGCGCACCCAGAAGTTCATGCTCAACGGGGTCGACATCCTCGGCGCTGCGCGGCGCGCGGTGCTGCTGCCTTAAACGGCGCAACTCTTCCTCCATGCCAACGCCGGTCAGTCAAGCGAGGTGATCCCCTGCAGGAGCAGCCGGTCGACGCTCGATTGCTAGCGATGGTCGTTAACGGTAGCGCGTGTTTACTGGATGCATGCAGCGCTCTCAACGCCATCGCGGGCAAGCCTCGCTCCTACACGTTCCTTGACTGATCGGCATTAGCCTTCCATGTCGCCGGTGCCTGACCGACTGGTCGCCGGCGGCGTTTTTGTTTCTCCAAGGAATTGATCCCATGTCCTGGACACCTCCGGTCCATGTGCTGCTCACGCCGATTACCGGCGACGATGGCTGCACCCTCGAGCGGATTGCGCTCAAGCCGCTGTTCTACGCGGCGCAAAAAGACGCCCTGGCCCGTGCCGGGGATGATGAAGACGATCAGTTCTTCGCCCTGGCCAAGCTCGCCACGGGGCTCTCTGACAAGGAGCTGGACCAGCTCAAGCGTCCGGACTACGTGAGCATTGCCCAGTACGTACACGATATGTCGACCCGGCCGACTGCCTATTTCCTGGAGCAGGACGAGCAGGTCGATCCGGACCAGGTACCGCTGCTGTTGCCGCTGGATCTGGCAGGCCAGAGCCGGACGTCGCTGACCCTGGAAATGCCGGCACTGCGGGCCACCAAGGTGATGAAGA
This sequence comes from Pseudomonas sp. L5B5, assembly GCF_020520285.1. Taxonomy (NCBI): domain Bacteria; kingdom Pseudomonadati; phylum Pseudomonadota; class Gammaproteobacteria; order Pseudomonadales; family Pseudomonadaceae; genus Pseudomonas; species Pseudomonas sp. L5B5. The sequence goes on along the minus strand of NZ_CP084742.1, from coordinate 2,779,535 downwards.
AACTGGCGACGCCCAAGGAGCGGGCCGAGTTCATCACCGCGCATTGCACCGGTTTGATGATCCCGGATCTCGCCACGTTGACCGTGCCCGACTGGACCCAGTTGCAGGTGCGCATCGACGATTTTTTAAACAAACCGGCGGACTTCTTTCGCAGCGCGACATCGAGGTGATTCTCGATGTGGTGCCGCTGATCTACTCGGTCACCGAGGTCGAGATCCTGGAGTGGGACGCCGGCAAGGCATTGCGTCGCTACGACATAGCGATGACCCGCCTTGGCCTGAACAAGGAGTAGCGTGCGATGGCACAAGGTAATTTTTCCCTGAGGTTCGCCGCGGTGCAGCAGGCCGGCGGACTGTCCGCCAATGTCGAGGCGGCCATGCAGTGGTCGGCCCCTCTGCCGGAGGGCGATGGCGTCCTTGGCGGCGGACTCAGGCAGCTGGTTCGCGGGCAGGAACGGCTGCTGGCGGTGGTGGAGTCCCTCAGGGGCGTGCTGGTGTCCCAGCGTTCGTTGCTGATGACCCTCAATGACCGCCAGGCCCTGGCCGGACCCGCTGCGGCGCAGGCGCCCCGGGCTTCGGTGCTGGACAACGGGTCCCTGAGCCATCTCAAGCCGGCCATCGGCCTGGAGACCGCGATGGTGGAGCTCAAGCGGGTGCTGCCGCTGACCGCCGAACAGCAGCGACAGATGGTGGAGCAGCACATCAAGCTGGCCAACGAGCCGCTGGTGGCGCCCACCGGCGCCACCGCCACCGACCTGCTGCGGGTCGGTTTGGCGGCGGCCAAGGCCGGGGTTGGCGTCGAGGGGACGGGCGCCTCGGCCCAGTACCAGCCGCAGCAGGTGCTGGACTTTGCCCGGGATGCCGCGCTGCTCGGGTCGGGGCTGGAGTTGAAGGTCAAGCAGGCCGGCGACGTGCTGCTGGGCTGGCGCAGCGCGATGCAGCTCGATCGTGCCCAGCGCCTGGACCTGGCCGATGCCACCCAGCACCTGGGCAGCGGGCTCAAGGTTTCGGCGGCGGACATCGGTTCGATCCTCGGCCGTCATGGCGCTAGCGGTGTGGCCGCGGGCATGACCCCTGAGCAAGCGGCGGCGCTGCTGGCGGCCTTGCTCAAATCCGGGGCCGACCAGGCCAGTGCCGGCGTGGCATTCGCCCAGTTCAGCCAGGCCCTGGCCCAGGGTGACAAGGCCTTGCCGGAGCAGCGTGAGGCGTGGCGTGAGCTCAAGCTCGATCCACGAACCGTGGCCCACGATATGCAAACCCAGGCGCCGCAGACGATCCAGGTGGTGCTGGCGGCGTTGCAGGCCCAGCCGGTCGAACGCCAGGGCGCCATCGCCGCGCAGCTGTTCGCTGACAACGGTGCGTTGCAGGCGCTGTTGCCACGCCTGGACGGGCTGGCACAGGCCTTTGCACTGGTGGCGGACAAGCCGCAGTACGCCAGTTCGCTGCGTGATGGCCGGGGGGCGTTGGCCAAGGCTGCCCAGGAGGCCGCACAAACACCCCAGGCCCAGTGGAACCGGCTCGATGCCCAGGTCGATGGCTTCAAGAGCTCCGTGGGTTCGGCGGTACTGGCGGACTATGGCAGCTCGCTGACTGGCGCTGGCGCGGTGTTGCAGAAACTCGGTGAGCTGGCGCAGATGCTGCCCCATGTCGCCGCTGCTTTGGCGGTATCGGTGGCCGCGGTCTCGGCGGCGGTGAAGCTCAAGGGTCTCTACAGCGATATCAGTGATCTGTTCTCGTTGGGCAAGAAGGCTCGCGGCCCCCGGCCCCCGGCGGGAGGTGCCGGCGGCGGTGGGATTCGCTCACGGCTGGGCCCGGTGTTCTCCCGCGTGGCTTCGAGCGTATCGAGCCTGGCGGGCAGGAGTGCGGCCGCCGTGCAAGCGGCTGGCAGGGGGTTGAGTGCGACGGTGTCTGGCCTGGGAACCCGGCTGGCGACGATGACCCGGCAGGCTTCTGCCCGGGTTGCTGCCAGCGCCGGCCAGTGGTCCTCGCGGTTGGCAACGGCGACGTCCGGGCTGGTCACTCGAGCGGCAGCCATGGCGCGCCTGGCCGCTGAACGGGTGAGTTCCACGGTGGGCCGGCGCTTCGCTGGCAAGGCGCCGCGACTTCCAGCAGGGTCCCCAGGCAAGCTGATGGGCAAGTTGTTCCGGCCCTTGAGCCTGATCGAGGCCGGAGTCGAGGTGGTCCAGGGCTGGCGTGCCGGAGATTCCGCCAAGGTCGGGGCCGCCGTGGGTTCGGTCGGCGGCGGCCTGGCGGGCACTTATGCCGGGGCGAGTACCGGAGCGGCGCTCGGCACGCTGATCTTCCCCGGTGTCGGGACAGCCATCGGTGGCCTGCTGGGTGGGGCGTTGGGCGGCCTGGCCGGCGGCGAAGCCGGTGCCTGGCTCGGTGACAAGCTTGGCCGCCAGGCGGATCGGCTCGCCGAGCCCGCAGCGGTCAGTCAGACCCTGGCGGCAGCGCAGGCGGACAACCGGCAGATCAATTTTGCCCCGGTGGTGCAGATCTACGGGCAGGACCAGGCCAGTGCCCAGCAACTGGCCGACCGGGTGGTGCAGCAACTGCAGGCGCAGTGGCTGCCGCTGATGGGCGATTCACTCGCCGTGCGCCGTGGCGCGGCGCTGACCGATGGAGTGGCGTGATGAAACAGCAGATGGCATTGGGAGACTTCATCTTTGGCCTGTCCCGGGGGTTCGCCTATGACTCCCTAGTGCGCACCACCGATGGCGGCTGGACGGCGCTGAACATTCTGGTCAGCAAGCCGCGTACCCATCAGGGCGGGCAGAAGCTGGAAACCTTGAAGATCACCGGCAAGGCCATGCATGGCCTCGCCATGGAGCGGCTCGATGAGTTGCGGGCGCTGCAGGCGCGTTGCGTGCCCTTGCCGTTGATCGACGGCGTGGGGCGCAACTGGGGGCGCTGGGTGATCAAGACCGTCAATGAAACCCAAAGCGCTGTCATCGACGATGGCACGGCGATGCTGGTCGACTGGGTGCTGGACCTGGAGGAGTTCGTCAATGCGTAGGGCTCGAAGCATCGCTGGCGATTCGGCGAACCTGTTGCTGTATCGGGAGCTGGGGCGCAGCGACGACGAAGTCGAAGAGGCGTTCTGGCGACTTAATCCCGGACTGGCCGAGCGGGGGCCGGTGCTGCCGGCGGGTGTCTGGGTGGTACTGCCCGAAGTGCAGGCGCGGCCGCAGGTGCTGGCGCCGGTTTCGGCCTGGGATTGAGGAGGTCACATGACACTTGGATTCACGCCCGTGGTGGAGATCTACGGGGCCAATGCGCAGTTGATCATGCAGCGCTTGCTGGACTGGGAGCATGTCGATGCCGCGGGCATCGAGTCCGACCAGCTCAAGCTGACCCTGGATATCGAGGGCCTGGAGGGCTTGCCGAGCCTGGGGGGCAAGATCGGCTTGCGGGTCGGTTATCGGGAAACCGGCCTGGTGGACAAGGGGCTGTTCGTGGTGAACCAGCGCACACCGTTGCTGTTTCCCATGCGCTTGAAGCTGGTGGCGACCGCCGCGCCCTTCAGCGAGGCCGATGACAGCGGGTTTCGCCAGCGCCGCAGTGCCAGCCACGGGCCCACGACCCTTGGCGCGCTGTTTCGCCAACTGGTCAGCCGGCATGGTTTTTCACCCCGGGTGGCGCCGGAGCTCGACGGTCTGTCCATCGAGCATGTCGACCAGTCCAACGAGACCGACATGGGGTTCCTGACGCGCCTGGCCCGGCGTCACGATGCGGTGACCAAGCCGATCAACGGGCTCTATGTGCTGGCCCGCAGTGGCCAGGTCAAGTCCCTCTCGGGCCAGCCGCTGGAGGATGTGATCCTCAGCGTCACCCATGACAACCGTCCGGGAGACCGGGCCTTCATCAGCGCCACGCTCGACGAGAGTGCGCGGATGAAATACCAGGGCTGCATCACCGCCTGGTGGGATGGCGCAGCGGGCCGGGAACGGCGGCTGAGCATCGGACTCAAGCCGTTCAAGACCTTGCGCCAGCGGTATCAGAGCGAGGCCGAGGCGCGAGCGGCGGCGCAAGGCGAGATACGCAAGCTGGAGCGGGCGGCGCGCAAGGTCAACATCGATTGTCCGGGCAACCCAGCACTGGCGGCCGAGGGCCTTTTGCTGCTGGATTCGAGCTGGCCGGGGTTCATGCGGGGGCGCTGGTCGATCGACAAGGTGACTGCCGGCGGCAGTCATGAAAAGAGCTATCGCTGCCTGATCCAGGCCAGTTGCATTGGTGTCTAGGTGCTGCGGTGGCGCTCGTCCCGGGCCTGGCAGGCAAGGGCGGTTGAAATCAAGGGAATTGAAAGATGCTCAAAGAATGCAGATGCGGTCATTGCAAGCGACTGCTCGCCCGGGTGGGCGAATTTACGGAACTCCAGATCAAGTGCTCGCGTTGCGGCACCTTGAATCATGTGAAGGGCTTGAGCCACGAGCGGTTGGCTGGGCGGGAAGCGCTGGCGACCGCGGATCATGTTTCATTGGAAGGCAGTTGAGCCGTTCCTTTTTGCACCATTCGCCTTGGCGCAGCAGCGACGGGGCTGTTGCTCCAGGTTTGTGGCCATCCTGTTTGCACCGCCCAGGGCCGGCATGCTGCGAGGTGCCCTAGTGATGGTGTCAGGAGTCTGGCCTGTAGGCCGGGCTTCGCGGCCGTCCCCAGGGGGCTGCAGCAGAGTTAGGTGCTGGGCGTGGCACGCTGAGACGGCGTGTCACTTGCAAGCCATCGGCCCTGGTGTAGGTTAGGCACATGCCCGCCTCATCAGGAGATCAACGTGAAAGAAATCACCCAGCTTGCTGCGGAACTTGGCCGTCGCCTGCAGGTTCTCAATGCCCACGTCAGTACGGCAGAGTCTTGCACCGGCGGCGGGATTGCCGAGGCCATCACCCGGGTTCCGGGTAGCTCGGCCTGGTTCGAGGCCGGTTACGTGACCTACTCCAATCGCCAGAAGACCGAGCAGCTCGGGGTGCCGCCGGGGCTCTTCGAGTCGGTGGGAGCGGTCAGCCATGAGGTGGTGGAGGCCATGGTTCGCGGGGCCCAGGCCCGCAGTCATGCGCGTTTTGCCGTGGCGGTCAGCGGTATCGCCGGGCCGGACGGCGGTTCGCCGCAAAAGCCCGTGGGTACCGTATGGCTGGCCTGGGGCGTGGGAGAGCGTCTGATTACCGAGTGTCGGCACTTCCCGGGCAACCGCGACGAGGTCCGCCGACAAACGGTGAAGGCCGCCCTAGAGGGGTTGCTGCAACATGCGGCGGCAGAAATCGCAAATCAGGGGTAGGCGATCCTCGAACGCTGTGGAATAATACTGGCTACTTATACAGGTGTTGGCCGTCAGGCCTTATTGATTACGTGAGGACTTTAATGGACGACAACAAGAAGAAAGCCTTGGCTGCGGCCCTGGGTCAGATCGAACGTCAATTCGGCAAGGGTGCCGTAATGCGTATGGGCGATCACGACCGTCAGGCGATCCCCGCCATTTCCACCGGCTCTCTGGGTCTGGACATTGCTCTGGGCATTGGCGGCCTGCCGAAAGGCCGTATCGTTGAAATCTACGGTCCCGAGTCGTCCGGTAAGACTACCCTGACCCTGTCGGTCATCGCCCAGGCACAGAAAGCTGGTGCTACTTGTGCGTTCGTCGACGCCGAACACGCCCTGGACCCGGAATACGCCGGCAAACTGGGCGTCAATGTCGACGACCTGCTGGTTTCCCAGCCAGACACCGGCGAGCAGGCTCTGGAAATCACCGACATGCTGGTGCGTTCCAACGCGGTGGACGTGATCATCGTCGACTCCGTGGCGGCCCTGGTGCCCAAGGCTGAAATCGAAGGCGAAATGGGCGACATGCACGTGGGCCTGCAAGCCCGCCTGATGTCCCAGGCTCTGCGCAAGATCACCGGCAACATCAAGAACGCCAACTGCCTGGTGATCTTCATCAACCAGATCCGCATGAAGATTGGCGTGATGTTCGGCAGCCCGGAAACCACCACCGGTGGTAACGCCCTGAAGTTCTACGCTTCGGTTCGTCTCGACATCCGCCGTACCGGCGCAGTCAAGGAAGGCGACGAAGTGGTGGGCAGCGAGACCCGAGTCAAGATCGTCAAGAACAAGGTGGCTCCACCCTTCCGTCAGGCCGAGTTCCAGATCCTCTACGGCAAGGGCATCTACCTCAATGGCGAGATCATCGACCTTGGTGTGCTGCACGGCTTCCTGGAGAAATCCGGTGCCTGGTACAGCTATCAGGGCAACAAGATCGGCCAGGGCAAGGCCAACTCGGCCAAGTTCCTGCAAGACAACCCGGAGATCGGCAATGCGCTGGAGAAGCAAATCCGCGACAAGCTGTTGAGCGGTTCTCCGGATACCAAGGCTGCTCCGGTCAAACAAACCGAAGACGATATGGCTGACGCTGATCTCTGATTGCTCCCATGATCGCCGTACTCGATACCCTCGTCGCAGTGCGGCGAACTGCAATGGACCTGCTCGCGCGACGCGAGCATGGTCGAGTCGAGCTGACGCGCAAGTTGCGTCAGCGCGGCGCTCCTCCTGAAATGATCGAAGCGGCCCTCGACCGTCTAACGGAAGAAGGGTTGTTGTCCGAATCCCGTTATCTCGAAAGTTTCATCTCCTATCGTGCCCGTTCGGGTTATGGGCCAGTGCGCATCCGTGAAGAGCTTGGCCAACGTGGCTTGCAACGCAGTGATATCGAACTTGCCTTGCGTGAGTGCGCAATTGACTGGCAGGAGCAGCTAAGGGACGTCTGGCAGCGCAAGTTCTCCGGGCAATTCCCGGTGGATGCCCGGGAGCGGGCCAGGCAAGGGCGTTTCCTGGGGTATCGCGGATACTCCATGGACATGATCAGTCGCTTGTTGAGTCGTCGCAGCCTGGATGATTGAGGCGGTGCCCGCTGCATGAGACAACGGGCGTTGGCGCGGATCAGTCGGTCTTGCTGGTTTCCCTTTCTCGTTGCGTTGTCCTGGACTGCTGCCTGGACCAGTTATGTGGCAGGTTGATGAAGTCGATCAACTCCCGCAGCCGACCGTTGTCTCTGGCCTTGAACGCAAACGACAGCCGCGCCAGATGGCTGAATTGCGCGTCATCCTGCTCTTCGGCGCTGTAGGCATGTTGCTGGAACTGGCCACTCAGGCACAGGTCGGAAAATTCGACCTGCATCTGTTCCAGGGCTTGTTCGTTGAGGTTGTAGTTCATGCGGATGACGAACTGCTGCTTGAGCCAGCGGCTGGAATGGAAGTTGGCATAAAACTGCTGGATTTCCTGTACGGCCTCTTCGGTGCTGTGCACCAAGCGCATCAGCTTCATGTCACTGGGCAGGATGTAGCGGTTGGCCTCCAGCTGGCCCTGGATGAAATCCAGGGCGCCTTGCCAGAACTGCCCTCCGGGAGAGTCCAGCAGTACCACCGGCACCAATGGACTCTTGCCGGTCTGGATCAGGGTCAGTACTTCCAGCGCTTCATCGAGGGTGCCAAAGCCACCCGGGCAAAGTACCAGGGCATCGGCTTCCTTGACGAAGAACAGTTTGCGGGTAAAGAAGAAGTGGAACGACAGCAGGTTCTCCGTGCCACCCACTGTCGGGTTCGCGTGCTGTTCGAAGGGCAGGGTGATGTTGAAACCCAGGCTGTGTTCCAACCCGGCGCCGTCGTGGGCTGCGGCCATGATGCCGCCGCCGGCACCGGTGATGACCATCAGGTCCGAGCGGGCCAGGGCTGCCCCGAGTTCCCTGGCCATGGCATACAGCGGATGTTCACTGGGGGTACGTGCCGAGCCGAAGACTGTCACTTTGCGCCGTCCCTTGAATTGCTCCAGCACCCTGAAGGCATGTTCCAGCTCTCGCAATGCCTGCAAAGTGATCTTGGCGTTCCAGCGATTGAGATCGTCCTCGGCCATCCTCAGGACGGTAAGGACCATGTCACGATAAAGGGGAATATTCGGACTGTTGGGGGCAATCAGGTTGAGTTGCTCTTCGACCTGGCTGGTGAGATCGACGCCGTTGCTTTGAAAATGACGGGCTAAAAGGTCATTCGTTTGGTAGGGCATTCAGCTTCTCCTTCTGCACAGAATCTGATGCGCGCTCGGCGTGTCCGATCGCGCCACGACACTGCCTGTGTCGCTGCCTGCCTGGCTTGGCCGCCTGGACAGTTCTTCGAGCTGGTCACGGCTGGCAATCGTTGGCCGTGAGCGGTTCGCCTTCAGAGGTTCTGCTTTCCTTTATTTGAGAAAAACTCGCACTGCAAGACACGATTGGCGGTCTCCTGACCCGCCCCAAGGCAATCGATGGGAACGTTCGAACATAATTCGATCATGTGCTCATGACGTCTTGGCTGGCAACCGCTTCTTGCTGGTTTTTCAGGTGCGAGAGCCGCTTATCCGAAGGTGCGGCAATGCTATGAAGCTCTGATTTACTAAGCGAAAGCGCCGGGTTCAAGAGCACCCTCGAAGTGAGGGTTGCCTGGTTATTGTCGGCGCAGGCCAGGGGCATGGAGGCGATGGATGACCACGGTCACGCTGGAAATCGACCCACAGCTTTACCAGCTATTGCAGGAGGCTGCGGTGGCCCATCGATTGAGCCTGGAGGAGGAGTGTCGCCGTCGCTTGGCGGGAGAGGAGCGACCCTCGCCGTACTTGCAGGCGCTTGTGGCGGAATTGCGCGCCGATGATCAGCAGCGGCGCGCAACCCGTACTTGATCATTTCTTCTTTTGCACGCCTTGCGCCGGGCAGTCCGACTCCTGGAAGCGTGCCGAGGCGACAGGACGGTTGGTGCGGTTTTCAGTGAACTCGTAGCGCAAGACTGCACCCTTGGCCATCAGCTTGCGATAGTTGGGGTTGCGGCAGACGCTGGCGCCCAGTTGCAGGTAGACGGCCTTGGGGTTGGCGCGCATCTGTGCAGCATGGGAAGCCTGGACGCTCAAGTGGTTGATCAGCTCCTTGCCCTCAACGGTATAACCCTGGTCGAGAATGTTCTCGTTGATTTCCCGGGGAGTGCCGATGCTGCTGTCCGCCGCAACCTTCTCCAGCATCTTGCTCAGTTCGAACTCTTGCAACGATGCAGCCTGGGCACCCAGGGGCAAGGCCAGCAGAAGGGCGACGGTAGGAATGGTAAAGCGCAACATGAAACTCTCCTGGTGCAGTGACTGATGCTTCGACCAGTCGCTCGACTGTGCGTTCAGTGGCGTCGGATTATAGGTGCAGAGTCACAAGGGCGGTACAGGTTTGCAGGGATAGCTCTGATAAACTCCAGCGACTTTTCTCCTTTCGAGTCATTTTTGTGTCGATTCCCCTTCTTTCCCGGTGTGGTCAGCAATGAGCCACGCGGTTTCCCGTCTGCGCGAGGAGCGCATGGCTCGTGTAGCCAAGCCCTTTTTCGCCCGAGGTTCGCGGGCTGAGCGCTGTCCGCGCTGCCGGGTCATTCCAAGTCATTGCCTGTGCGCCTGGCGTCCCACGGTCACCGCCGACTCGGCCGTGTGCCTGGTGATGCATGATGTCGAGCCGCTCAAGCCGAGCAATACCGGCTGGTTGATTGCCGACGTGATCGCCGACACCTCGGCGTTCAATTGGTCGCGTACCGAAGTGAATCCGCAATTGCTGGAGCTTCTGGCCGACCCCCAGTGGCAGCCTTACATCGTGTTCCCGGGAGAGTTCGTGGCGCCCGAGCGGGTAGTCACCGAGGTCCGGCGGGAGGAGGGCAAGCGTCCGTTGTTCATCCTGCTCGACGCCACCTGGAGCGAAGCACGCAAGATGTTTCGCAAGAGCCCGTACCTCGAGCACTTGCCGGTGCTGAGCCTGTCTTCCGAGCGGCTTTCTCGCTACAAGCTGCGTCGTTCCAAGCGCGATGACCATTTCTGTACTGCGGAAGTGGCGGCATTGTGTCTGGAACTGGCAGGAGATGAACACGTCAGCCAGGCACTGGATGCCTATCTCGACGTATTCAGCACCCACTACCTGTCGGCGAAGTTCCAGCGGGCGATCGATCCGGATGACGAGATCCACGCCCGGCTCAAGCCTTTTGTGTAGCGCCGGCCAGGGGTTTGTGTGGCCACAGCTGGGCCACCAGCATGCCGCTGAGCATCAGGGCGCAACCGAAGTAGCCGCGGGTCTGCAACGACTCATCCAGCAACCAGGCTCCGGCAATGGCTGCAAACACCGCCTCCAGTGACAGGATGATGGCCGCGTGGGATGCGATGGCATCCTTCTGGGCGATCACTTGCAGGGTGTAGCCGATACCGACGGCAATCACGCCGCCGTAGAGAATGGCCGGGCCGGCGGCGAGGATGGCAGGCCAGTGGACCGGTTCCAGGCACAGGGCGAGAACCAGGCTCACCACCGAGCAGGTGGCAAATTGCAGGAAGGCCAGGCGGATCGGGTCATGCCTGCTGGCGAACAGGCCGACCAGGATCACGTGCCCACCCCAGACGAAGGCGCCGATCAATTGCAACCAGTCGCCTGCGGCGACCTGGAAATTGTCGCCGACGCTCAGGAGGAACATGCCCACTACAGCGAGCCCTGCGCCAAGCCAGGTGCCCAGCCCGGTCTTGTGGCCGATCAGCAAACCCACCAGTGGCACTACAATTACATACAGGCCGGTAATGAATCCGGCGTTGGTGACGCTGGTGAACATCAGCCCGACCTGTTGCAGGTTGATTCCCAGTGCCAGGGCCAGGCCCATGAGCATGCCGCCCTGCAGCAGGCCACGAGTGAGCAAGGGTTCATGCGGGCAGCGTGAGGTCGAACGGCGCAGTACCAGTGGCAGCAGGCACAGCGATCCCATGGCGAAACGCAGACCTGAATAGAGAAAGGGGCCGATATGGCTCATGCCAGAGGTTTGTGCGACAAAGGCCGAGCCCCAGATCACTGCGGTGATCAGCATCAGGACATCGGCACGCAAGGCTTGGCTTCGCATGATGGCCCTCTTGTCAGTTAGCTGGCCAAGATGCCGTAATGCTCCGAACTTGACCACCCCGGCTTCGCTGGGCATGCTTGGCGCCGGTTAGGGCGCCAGCGCTGTTTGAACCGCCGTTTAACTCAGGTTTTTCGCGGCGTTCGTGCTCGTTGGGTAACGCATTCTGGCGATTACCCGAATAGCTTTGATGAGGACTGAATGCATCAGTCCTGCCATGAAAACAGGATCATCTGAAAAATGGCCACATACGAAATCCTGATTGCCGATGACCACCCGCTTTTTCGCAGTGCACTGCACCAGGCCGTTACGCTGGGCCTGGGTTCGAATGTGCGCCTGGTGGAAGTGGCGAGCATCGCCGAACTGGAAACCCGCCTGACCGAGAAAGCCGATTGGGACCTGGTCCTGCTGGACCTGAACATGCCCGGTGCCTACGGTTTTTCCGGGCTGGTGCTGTTGCGCGGCCAATATCCGCAGATTCCGGTGGTGATGGTCTCGGCTCAGGAAGAAGCGTCCGTCATGGTGCGTTCCCGCGAGTTCGGCGCCAGCGGCTTCATCCCCAAGTCCAGCTCCCTGGAAGTCATCCAGCAGGCCGTGCGCAGTGTGCTCGACGGCGATGTCTGGTGGCCCCCGCAGGCCTTCGAACAGGTCAGCGTCTCGGAGGAAGCCAAAGCGGCCAGCGAAGGTCTGGCGAGCCTGACGCCTCAGCAGTTCCGGGTGTTGACCATGGTGTGCGAAGGGTTGCTGAACAAGCAGATCGCCTATGAACTGAGCGTGTCCGAGGCGACGATCAAGGCCCACGTGACCGCGATCTTCCGCAAGCTGGGGGTCCGGACCCGAACCCAGGCGGCGTTGCTCTTGCAACAACTTGAGTCAATTTCCAGCCACTGACCGGCTGTCCGTTCACGCTTTTTTGACTTTGGTTGAACTAGCTTCCCCACACCTTCTTCTGCAGTTGCCCAGCTTATGTCGCCTTTCAAAGGTCAAACCGGTCTCAAACGTATCCTTAACGCCGCCGGCTATTCGTTCGATGGTTTGCGCGCGGCGTTCACTGGCGAGGCGGCATTCCGTCAGTTGGTGCTGCTCAATGTGATCCTGATTCCCCTGAGCTTCCTGCTCAATGTCAGCAGGGTCGAGCGCGCGCTGTTGATCGCCGTGTGCCTGCTGGCACTGATCGTCGAGCTGCTCAACTCGGCGGTGGAGGCCGCCATCGACCGGATTTCCCTGGATCGTCACCCATTGTCGAAAAACGCCAAGGATATGGGCAGTGCGGCGCAGTTTGTCGCCCTGAGCATGATCACCATCGTCTGGGCAGTGATCCTGATCTGATTCAAGGGATGCTCGGCAGGACGATTTCGTCGCTGCGTTGTACCCCGGCGGTAAACGAACGGCACAGTTCGAGGAATTCGCGCATGGCCGAAGTCTGGTACTTCTGCTTGTGCCAGATGAAATAGAACTGCCGGGCCAGATCCAGGCCCGGTGTTTCCACCGGCACCAGGCTGCCGCGGCGAAACGCATCACGCAGTGCCAACCTTGAGATGCAGCCAATTCCCAGTCCGGATTCCACTGCGCGCTTGATGGCTTCGGTGTGCTCCAGCTCCAGGCGAATGTTCAAGGTGCTACGGTGGTGACGCATGGCCTGGTCGAAGGTCAGTCGCGTTCCAGACCCCTGTTCACGCAGAATCCAGGCTTCATGGGTGAGCTCTTCCATGGTGGCGTGACCGCGCTTGGCCAATGGGTGCTGCGGCGCGCAGAACACCACCAGCTCATCCTCGACCCAACTTTGCACTTCGATGTCCGGGTGGTTGCAGTCGCCCTCGATTAGACCCAGATCAATTTCGTAGTGGGCCACTTGTTGCACGATATGCGCAGTGTTCTGCACATGGAGCTTGACCTGGCTCTCCGGGTGCACCTGCATGAAACTGCCGATCAGCAGGGTTGCCAGGTAATTGCCGATGGTCAGGGTCGCACCGACCGCGAGTGAGCCGAAGCCCGACTTGCCGTTGAGCAGGTCTTCGATCTCCTTGGCCTGGTCGAGCAGCGCCACTGCCTGGGGCAGGAGCTGTTTGCCCAGGGCATTGAGACTCAGGCGCTTGCCGGCCCGATCGAAAAGCTGGCAGCTGGATTGGCGCTCAAGTTCGGTGATGGAGGTACTGGCCGCAGATTGCGACAGGGCCAGCAGACCCGCAGCCCGAGAAACGCTCTCTTGCTGGGCGACGGCAACGAAGACTTGCAGTTGACGGAGAGTAAATCGCATATCGATATAACCGATAACCCTTATCTTAATAATCCAGTTAACAGATATTGTCGCCGCCATTAGAATGCTGTGCAATTGCGCTCATGGTCAGCGCAGGCAATTTCTAGGAGCCCCCGTACATGAGCAACATGAACCACGAGCGTGTCCTCAGTGTTCATCACTGGAACGACACCCTGTTCAGCTTCAAGTGCACCCGCGACCCGGGTCTGCGCTTCGAGAACGGTCAGTTCGTGATGATCGGCCTGCAACAGCCCAATGGCCGACCGCTTATGCGTGCTTACTCCATTGCCAGTCCGAACTGGGAAGAGCATCTCGAGTTCTTCAGCATCAAGGTTCCTGATGGCCCGCTGACTTCCCAGTTGCAGCACCTGAAGGAAGGCGACGAGATCATCATCAGCAAGAAACCAACCGGTACCCTGGTGCTCGATGACCTGAAGCCTGGCAAGCACCTCTACCTGCTCAGCACCGGCACTGGCCTGGCGCCGTTCATGAGCGTGATCCAGGATCCGGAAACCTACGAGCGTTTCGAGAAAGTGATCCTGTGCCACGGCGTACGCTACGTCAATGAAGTCGCTTACCGCGAGTTCATCACCGAGCACCTGCCGCAGAACGAGTTTTTCGGCGAAGCCCTGCGCGAGAAGCTGATCTACTACCCCACCGTGACTCGCGAGCCGTTCGAGAACGAAGGCCGTCTGACCGACCTGATGCGCAGCGGCAAGCTGTTCCGCGACATCGGCCTGCCGCCGATCAACCCGCAGGACGACCGCGCAATGCTGTGCGGCAGCCCGAGCATGCTGGATGAAACCAGTGAAGTGCTCAACAGCTTCGGCCTGAGCGTCTCGCCACGCATGCGCGAGCCGGGCGACTACCTGATCGAGCGTGCCTTCGTCGAGAAGTAAGCGCCCGTCATCAAGCAAAAAGCCCGCGTTGCCTGTGAAGGCAACGCGGGCTTTTTTGTTTGCGCAGGATTACTCGGCTGGTACGACTTCCATGACCCGAATCAACCCGGGTTCGGGGTAGTGCCAGCGTACGTCCAGGTCCCAGAACTGGGCGCCGTACTCCCGTTCAGGGCCTGGTACCTGGTAGGCCGGGCGCGGGTCCTGGGCCAGGCACTGTTCGATCAGCTCCACCAGCGGCTCCTGGAGGCGCTGGGCGTGCGTCCGTGCCTGCTCCAGGGCCAGAGCCTGCCAATGCACCGGAACCAGTAGCGGAGCGGCGCTGGCGATCTCGTTGGTGGCTTCGGCCACACTATCGGCATAGGGCACATAGGGCTTGATATCCAGGATCGGCGTGCCGTCCAGCAGATCGATCCCGGAGAGCCACAGGCGATCCGCCTCGACCCTGTCCAGCCTGACCACCGACTGGCCGATGCCGTTGGGCCGGTGGGTGGCCCGCGTGGCGAAGACCCCCATGGACTTGTTGCCACCCAGGCGCGGCGGACGCACCTTGAGCCGCGGCTTGTCCTCCAGGGCCTGGTGGAACAGGAACAACAGCCAGACATGGCTGACCTGCTCCAGCCCCTGGACCGCATCGCCCTGGTTGAACGGGGCCACCAGCTCCAGCACGCCGCGAGCGGCCGGTGCCAGTTGCGGCTGGCGCGGGATGGCGAACTTCTCCTTGAAGCAGGAGCGCACGAAACCGATGGGGGAAACGCTGTAGGTCATGGTCAGGATCGAGGTCCGGGTGCCTCAGCCGCGTACGCGCTGGGTCAGGCCCTTGAGGAAGTTGCGCAGCAACTGGTCGCCGCAGGGGCGATAGTTGTTGTGGCCGAACTTGCGGAACAGGGCGCTCAGCTCGGGTTTGGACACCGGGAAATCGGCGGCCTTGAGCACAGCGTGCATGTCGTCTTCCTTCAGTTCGAAGGCCACCCGTAGTTTTTTCAGGATGATGTTGTTGGTCACCGGCAGTTCGATCGGCAGCGCGGGACGGCTATCGTCCTTGCCCCGCTTGAAGATCACCAGGCCATCGAGGAAATGCGCCATGGTCTTGTCGGGGCAGCGTACGAAACCCTCTTCCTCGTCTTTCTTCAGGTAGCTGACGATATCTTCCAGGTTGGCGCTGAAACCGGTGAGCTGGATGATGTCGACGACCTTCTGGTCGCTGATGTCGAGCATGTAGCGCACGCTGCGCAGTACATCGTTGTGGATCATGTTGAGGTCCTGGTCTATGCGCCTGGCACAAGGGCACGGGCTGGGGGATGTCAGAATTTCTCTTTGGCCGACAGGTAGCGCCATTGGCCCTGTGGCACCTTGCCGATCGATACACCGCCGACGCGGATGCGGCGAATGGCGATGACCTTCAGGCCGACGGCCTGGCAAAACAGGGCGATCACCCCGGGCTGGGGGTTCTTCAAGGCGAAGCGCAGGCGGTTTTCGTTCTGCCAGCTGGCCTTCACGGCTGGCAGTTCGCGGCCCTTGTAGGTCACGCCGTGGCTCAGGCGATTGAGGCCGTGGTCGATCATCTCGCCTTCAACCTCGACCACGTATTCCTGCTCGATCTTGGCTGCATCGGCAGTCAGCTTGCGCTGCACCCGCCAATCCTGGGTGAACACCAGCAGGCCGCTGGCATTGGGCTGCAGGTCATCGCAGGCGGTCAGGCGCAGGAAGTGCCCGCGCAACGGGCGTTTGCCGTAGCGGTGCTCCTCGGACAGGCTGTCGGCGCCGATGGACTGCATGGCGCTGTCCAGGTCCTGGCCAGCGGGCACGTTGAGCAGAATGGTCACAGGCTCCGGAGCGGTGGCCTTGGCCTCGGGGTCGAGAGCGACCTTTTGTGTGCCTACCTTGAACTGAGGTTCGTCGATGACCTCGCCATCCACGGTGACCCAACCGCCTTCGATGAACAGCTCGGCCTCCCGGCGGGAGCAGCCGACCAGTTCGATGAGGCGTTTGGAAAGTCGAATCGGGTCAGTCATGACAGGGGCCGTAACAAAAGAGGGCAGCTATTGTACCTGCCTGGCGCTGGTTATTCGCGGGTCCATTTGGCGGTTGTGGCTATTAGCCGCGTCGGGCCTGCAGTTCCGGTTGTTTCAGGCGCATGTGCAGCAAAGGGTAGGGTTGGCCCAGGCCGTCCTGTTCCGAGCGTCCGACGATTTCGAAACCCTGCTTGAAGTAGAACCCCAGGGCCTGGGGATTCTGCTCGTTGACATCCAGTTGCTGGGCATTCAGATGTTCCACGGCGTACTGCAGCAGTTGCCGGCCCAGGCCGTGGCCGCGATGGGCCGGATGGATGAACAGCATCTCGACCTTGCCCGCCGCGACACCGGCGAACCCGCTGATGCGTTGCCGCTGATCACGGGTGCAGATCAACATCACCGCATCCAGATAGCGGGTCAGCACCAGGTTCTTCAGTCGTTCGATGTAGTTGTCCGGGAGAAAGTCATGGGTGGCGCGCACCGAGGCTTCCCAAACGCGGGCCAGTTCCGGGTAGTCGCTGAGTTTCGGGGTATGGATGACTGAGTGTTGGCGCATGCCGCCTGCTCCTTGGGCCGAGGTTGAAGCACCGTCCAGAGCAAACGATAGACCTAAAAAAGCCCCGCATCTCGTCGCGAGAGCGGGGCTTGGCAGTTTTTTACGTCTTACAGGACTTCGGCCCAGAGGTCGTACTCATCGGCGTCGGTCACCCGGCACCAGACCTTGTCGCCCGGCTTGAGGTCGCCGGCACCGTCGATGAACACGTTGCCGTCGATTTCCGGAGCATCGAAGAAGCAGCGGCCCACCGCACCGTTCTCATCGACTTCGTCGATCAGCACTTCGATTTCCTTGCCGATGCGCTGTTGCAGGCGCGCCGAGCTGATGGCCTGCTGGTGCGCCATGAAGCGCTCCCAACGGTCCTGCTTGACGTCATCCGGCACCACCTCCAGGTCCAGGTCGTTGGCCGGTGCACCTTCCACGGGCGAGTACTGGAAGCAGCCGACGCGGTCCAGCTGGGCTTCGGTGAGCCAGTTGAGCAGGTACTGGAAGTCTTCCTCGGTTTCACCGGGGAAACCGACGATGAAGGTCGAGCGGATGATCAGCTCGGGGCAGATCTGGCGCCAGTTCTTGATCCGGGCCAGGGTCTTGTCTTCGAAGGCCGGGCGCTTCATGGCCTTGAGCACTTTCGGGCTGGCGTGCTGGAACGGGATATCCAGGTACGGCAGGATCTTGCCGGCGGCCATCAGCGGAATCAGCTCGTCCACGTGCGGGTATGGATAGACATAGTGCAGGCGGACCCAGACTCCGAGGGTGCTCAGGGCCTCGCAGAGCTCGGTCATGCGGGTCTTGACCGGTGCGCCGTTCCAGAAGCCGGTGCGGTACTTGACGTCGACGCCATAGGCGCTGGTGTCCTGGGAGATCACCAGCAGCTCCTTGACCCCGGACTTGACCAGGCGCTGGGCCTCGTCGAGCACATCACCCACCGGGCGGCTGACCAGCTTGCCGCGCATCGACGGGATGATGCAGAAGCTGCAGCTGTGGTTGCAGCCTTCGGAAATCTTCAGGTAGGCGTAGTGCCGCGGAGTCAGCTTGATGCCTTGTGGCGGTACCAGGTCGATCAGCGGGTTGTGGTCCAGCTTAGGAGGTACCACTTCGTGCACCGCGCTGACCACCTGTTCGTACTGCTGCGGGCCGGTGACTGCCAGCACGCTAGGGTGTACGTCACGGATATTGCCTTCTTCCACGCCCATGCAGCCGGTGACGATGACCTTGCCGTTTTCCTTGATCGCCTCGCCGATCACTTCCAGCGATTCGGCCTTGGCCGAATCGATGAAGCCGCAAGTATTGACCACCACGACGTCGGCGTCCTGGTAGGTGGACACCACGTCATAGCCTTCCATGCGCAGTTGGGTGAGGATGCGCTCGGAGTCGACCAGAGCCTTCGGGCAACCCAGGGAAACGAAGCCGACCTTGGGGTTGGCTGGCGCGGTAGGGGTGGACATGTCTAACCTCGGTGTAGGTGTCTGGCCGCTTGGCGATTTGGATGAAAGCGCTGGCGGTGAACGGGCGCTTTGTGCGCCTCTGATCAAAAAGTGCGCAATTCTAGCGATGAGCAGCGCACTTGACCAGCTTTATGCAGGGAAATACGACGAGTGCTGCGCTATGCTTCGCGCCGTTGCACATAGGCGAATTCTTGTAGTCAATCGAACGTGTGTAACAACAAGTAAAGCCGCACATGCTGCAATACCAAAGCATAGCGTTTCATTCTAAGAAGCCGGGTCTGGAATCAGGAGTATTGGATGGGTCAGGCAAGTAGTCAGGCGGCGGACACCGAGCATTCGGCCGCACGGCCGTTGAGCATGCTGGTCGCCGCGGTCGGGGTGGTTTATGGCGACATCGGCACCAGCCCGCTCTATACCCTCAAAGAGGTGTTTTCCGGAGGTTACGGCGTTCCTGTCAACCACGATGGCGTGCTGGGGATCCTGTCCCTGATCTTCTGGTCGTTGATCTGGGTGGTATCGATCAAATACATGATGTTCGTGCTGCGGGCCGACAACCAGGGCGAAGGCGGGATCATGGCGCTCACGGCCCTGGCTCGCCGAGCGGCGGCGGGACATGCGCGACTGCGTACGCTGCTGGTGGTCTGCGGATTGATCGGCGCGGCGCTGTTCTATGGCGACAGCATGATCACCCCGGCGATTTCCGTACTGTCGGCCATCGAAGGGCTGGGTCTGGCCTTCGAGGGTATCGATCATTGGGTCGTGCCGCTGTCGCTGCTGGTGCTGGTGGGGTTGTTCCTGATCCAGCGTCACGGTACGGCGCGGATCGGTATCCTCTTCGGGCCGATCATGGTGACCTGGTTCCTGGTGCTCGGCGCGCTGGGTGTCCATGGCATCAGCCAGCACCCGGAGGTCCTGCAAGCCATGAATCCGATGTGGGCAGTGCGCTTCTTCGTGGTTCATCCCGGCATGGGTGTGGCCATCCTGGGCGCGGTAGTGCTGGCCCTGACCGGTGCCGAAGCGTTGTACGCCGACATGGGGCACTTCGGTCGCAAGCCGATTGCCCGGGCCTGGTTCATCCTGGTCCTGCCGGCCCTGGTGCTCAATTACTTCGGTCAGGGTGCTCTGTTGCTCGAGAACCCCGAGGCCGCGCGCAACCCGTTCTACCTCTTGGCGCCAGGCTGGGCGCTGATTCCTTTGGTGGGCCTGTCGACGCTGGCCACGGTAATCGCTTCCCAGGCGGTGATTTCGGGGGCGTTCTCGCTGACCCGGCAGGCCATCCAGCTCGGCTACATCCCGCGCATGTATATCCAGCACACCTCCAGTGACGAACAAGGACAGATCTATATCGGCGCCGTGAACTGGTCGTTGATGATCGGCGTGGTGCTACTGGTCCTGGGCTTCGAGTCTTCCGGGGCACTGGCTTCTGCCTATGGCGTGGCAGTGACCGGGACGATGCTGATGACCACCATCCTGGTATCGGCGGTGATGCTGCTGTTGTGGAAATGGCCGCCGGTGCTTGCCGTGCCGGTGCTGCTGGGCTTTCTGCTGGTGGACGGCCTGTATTTTGCGGCCAACGTGCCGAAGATCATCCAGGGGGGCGCCTTTCCGGTGATTGCCGGTATTGCCTTGTTCGTCTTGATGACCACCTGGAAGCGCGGCAAGCAGTTGCTGGTGGACCGTCTGGATGAAAGCGCTCTGCCATTGCCGATCTTCATTGGCAGCATCCGCGTGCAGCCTCCGCATCGGGTGCAAGGGACCGCGGTGTTCCTCACCGCCCGTCCGGACGCCGTGCCCCACGCCTTGCTGCACAACCTGCTGCACAACCAGGTGCTGCATGAGCAAGTGGTGTTGTTGACGGTGGTCTACGAGGATATTCCACGGGTGCCGGCCCAGCGCCGGTTCGAGGTGGACTCCTATGGCGAAGGTTTCTTCCGGGTGATCCTGCATTTTGGCTTCACCGACGAGCCGGACGTACCCGAGGCCCTGAAGCTGTGCCACCTGGACGAGCTGGATTTCAGCCCGATGCGCACCACCTACTTCCTCAGTCGCGAGACGGTGATCGCCTCCAAGCTGGTGGGCATGGCCCGCTGGCGCGAAGTGCTGTTCGCCTTCATGTTGAAGAACGCCAACGGCAACCTGCGCTTCTTCAAGCTGCCGGTGAACCGGGTGATCGAGCTGGGGACCCAGGTCGAGATTTGAAGATAGGCGGCGACACAAATGCCTGCACTGGTCGGCTGATGTCGATCAGTTAAGGAAAGGGTAGGAGAGAGGGGTGTCCGCGATGGACTTCAGGGCGCTGCGTTTATCCAGTGAATGCGCGCTAGCGTTGACGACCATCGCGAGCAAGCTTCGCTCCTACTTAACTGAATGGCATTACCGTTGTGTGCCGCAGGCAGAAAGAAGCCCTCGCAGGGAGGGCTTCGATCTTCGACGGGCGCCAGCAGAATGATGGTGGCCCGTCACCGACGTTTCTTCAGTCGTTGGCGCTGTCCTTGGCTTGGCGCTTCTCGATGATGCCCACCAGGCGCTTGGCCAGGGCGGGATAGTTCTCGTCGAAGTGATGGCCGCCTGGCAACTTCATTGCTTCGCCCACCGCAGTCTTGTCGGTGCAGCCGCTCTCGTTGACTTCTTCTTCGCCGTAGATGCACACCACCTTGGAGGCTGGCAGCTTGGCCATTTCCGGGCCGGTGGCGGCTTCCTTGCCGGCGTTACCCAGCCAGCCCTCGACTTCGATCTCGAAGCTGCCGGTACGGGCGAAGGCCAGCAGGACAATGGCGTCGACCCGTTGCTGCTCGGCTTCGGGCAGGCGGTTGTAGATGGCCGGCAGGACATCGGCACCGAAGGAGTAGCCGGTCAGCACGAAGCGTTTGGTGCCCCATTTCTGCCGGTAGTGCTGCATCAGTTCGGTGAGGTCGGTGGCACTTTGTTCCGGGCTCTTGTGCTGCCAGTAGTAGCGCAGGGTGTCGATGCCCACCACCGGATAGCCAAGCTTGGCCATTTCCCCGGCCACATCGCGGTCCAGGTCGCGCCAGCCGCCATCCCCCGAGAGGAACAGGGTCACGGTGTCCTTGGCCTGGCCAGCCGGCACTTCCACCACGGGAATGTTCAGGCCGCCGTTGTCCGAGCCTACCAGCAGCTTGCGCAGCTCGTTGTTCAGTACCTGGGGCAGGTGGATGTCGTAGTCGCTGATGCTGGTGGTGGCGTTGGGGGTGTCGCGCACGAAACCGGCGCTTTCGTCATCCGGGTTGTCGTTCCAGGCCACCAGCCAGTGGCCATGACTCAGGGTCTTGGGCAGCGGATCGGTGCAACCCGGCGCCGGGTTGATGGTGAAACCCACCGATACTGCCTGGGCCTTGTCGTCGTTCTGCGTGGCGATCCAGCGCCAGGCCAGGGCCGCGCCCGGGCCGATGCCGCTGACCAGGGTAGCGGGACCGGCAAGCTGGGGCAGGGCGTTTTGCAGGGCCTGCTCCTGCAGCTTGCAATCGTCCTTGGGCAGGATCACCTGGACGATCTGCGCAGCACCACTGCGGCTCAGGGTCAGCAATTGCTTGTCGCTCAGGGGGGCGTCCGGCAGCACGGCGATCACTACGCGGGCCTTGGCCTTGGTGCCTGGGGTGACGCGAGTCAGGGTCGAACCATCGGCCTGGGGCAGTTGCTCCAGGGTGGGTTCAGGTGCGGGGCGATTCCACCACCAGTAGCCGCCACCTGCAATCAGTGCCAGAACCACCAGGGTGGCCAGCAGGTACCGCCAAGAACGTTGAATCATCAGCGTTTCACCAATCCAGTCAGGCCGCCCGCGATCAGGGCGGCGGTGTCGGCCAGTGCGACCAGCGGGTCCAGCCCTGCGGGCACGGCCATGTAACGGGGTTCCCAGTCAGGCTGGAACTTGTCTTTGAAGCGGCGCAGGCCCTGGAAGTTGTACAGCTGCTCTCCACGGCGGAACACCATCGAGCCCAGACGCTGGGTCAGCGGTGCTCCACGGCGCGGTTGCAGGCCGGAAAGGGGCACCATCCCCAGGCTGAAGCGGGCATATCCATGATTTTTATAATGCTGGATCAGGCCGACCATCATGAATTCCATGGTCAGCTTCGGAGCATCCGGGTGCGCGCGCATCAGGTCGAGGCTGGCCAGGTCGTGGCTGTAGGTCTCGAGCAGGTTGGCGAAGGCCACCGGGCGTCCTTCAAAGCGAATGATCGCGATGCGAAAGTACTTGAGGTAGTCGTTGCTGAAGCGACCCAGGGAGAAGCCTTTCTCCCGGACATTCTTGCCGGTCAGCCAGGCATCGGAGATTACCTTCAGCTCGTCCATCGGCGCTTGGCCGGGCTCGTGGATCTCCAGCGACAGGCCGTCGCGGGAGCCGCGGTTCCAGGTGTAGCGCAGGTCCTTCATCTCCTTGCCCTTGGCCTCGAGGTCAAAGCGCTTGAGATCGACCCGCGCTTCTTCGCCGAGCTTGATGGCGGTCAGGCCGATGTCCATGTAGTAGGGCAGGTTTTCCGCCCGTACCTGGTAGAACACCGGACGCGCGTGGTGCACGTCGCACAGGTCGCGGAACTGCCAGATCATCTCGGCGCGTTGCTGGGTCGGTCCGATGGGGTCGTAGAGTGCCACCAGGCTGCGACCACGACGGGCATACATCAGGAAGGCATCGTCGTTGGGGTGAAACAACAGGGCCTTGTCGCCCGTCAGCGCCAGGCCGCCATCGGGCTGGGACGAGGCCATGAGGATCCTAGCCGCCTTGTCCAGTTCTTCAGCGGCGGGCAGATGGATCACCGGGCGTGCGGTGCGCAGCAGCCAGGTCAGGGACACCACCAGCAGCAGGACCGCGGCCCCCAGCAATGAGCGCAGGCCGCGCGGGGCATCGGCATCCAGGGTGAACTGCCACCACAGCTGATGGCTGTAGGGAACATCCTGGTAGGCGAACAGCAGCAGCCAGGTGGAGGCCCCCAGTACGCAGACGCTGGCCACCAGGTACAGCGGCGAGAACGGCAGTTCGGTCAGGCGGCTGGGGCGATAGAACGAGCGCCGGAAGACCGCCAGCAGGCTGGCGGTCAGGGTCATCAGGCAGGCTTCCTCCCAGTCGAAACCCTTGAGCAGCGAGAGCACCGCTCCCACCAGCAGCAGGATGGTGGTGAGCATCCATGCCGCTGACAGGCGCCGGCGCAGGCCCTGGGCCAACAGCAGGCAGAGCACGCCGATCAGGCTGGCGCCGAAGTGCGAAGCGTCTACCAGGCGATGGGGAATCAGGAAACCGATGTGCTGCAGGCGGGTATCGATTTCCGGAGTGGCGCCGGAGAACAGCAGTACCACACCGGACAGGAACACCAGGACCGCCAGGACCGGAGCGGCCATGCCGGATGCGGCACGCAGCGATTGTTGAGTCTGGAACAGGCGCTGGGCTTCGTTGATCAGCAGCAGCACGCAGGCCACCAGCATCGGCAGCACGACATAGATCAGGCGATACAACAGCAATGCTGCAGCCAGTGGCGCGGCCCCAAGCTTGTCGGCGAAGGCGGCGAGCAGGATCGCCTCGAACACCCCGACACCGCCGGGCACGTGACTGAGTACCCCGGCGGCCAGGGCGAGCAGGTAGACCAGCAGGAACGCGCCGAAGGGCGGAGCCTCGGGCAGTAGCAGGTACAGCACGGTGGCAGCTGCTGCGACATCCAGGGCGGTGATGAGCAGTTGCAGGAAGGTCAGGCGGCGTCCGGGCAAGCGCAGGGTACGGCGGCCGATGCGTACCAGCAGGTTGTCGCGCAGGGGCTGTTCGGGCAGGCGCCGGCGATACAGTCCAGTGGCCAGCACTGCGCCGAGCAGCAGCACGGCAAGGGCGATGCCGGCCAGCAGGCCCTCTGGCGCGCGCAGGGCGGCGGAGGCGGCAGGCAGGTTGCTCAGGGTCGCCAAGGCAGCGAGTGGGGGCAGGGCGCAGCCCAGGGACAGGCTGGCGAACAGGGTCATGTGGGCAACGTCGGAAGCCCCCAGGCCGTGGCGTGCATACAATCGGTAACGTACCGAGCCGCCGGATAGCAGCGACAGGCCGATGGCGTTGCCAATGGCGAAGGCCGTGAAGCCGCCCAGGGCCAGGGTACGCCCTGTCAGGTTGACCCCGGCGTAACGGCTGGCGGACCACTCGTAGCCCAGCAGGATGATGAAGCCTGCGATGGTCGCTCCCAGTGCGCCGAGCAGGGCCGGCTTGGGCACTTCCATGATCGAGTCGCGCAGGGCATAGAAGTCCAGTTCGCTGAGCAGGTGGCGGCAAGCGATCAGGGCGATGGCGAATAGTAGAAGGGTCACGACCAGGCCGAGCGGCTGGCGATATTTGCTCAGCAGGTCCAGCCAGCGCAAACGAGTGGCTGTAATGGGTTGTGTAGCGGTATCGGTGTCTTGTGAATCAGACGTGTTGGCGCGCATCAATCACCTCGTGGATTGTGCGCGACAGGATGGAGGTATCCGGCCAAGTTACCAATCCCTGTGGAAAAATAATTTCAAATATTAACGTGTCTCGGCGTGGCCCGGCGACCTCGCACAGTGGGCGCAAGGTGGGTGCCCGAGACAGAGCATAGCTCGCATACTGAAGAGTCGAAGCATCGCCAAGGGTTCGCAATGCTTTTCCAGGTCATTGTTGCGAAAGGGCTTTTTCAACAGATACAAAAAAGGCCACTCTTTCGAGCAGCCTTTTTTGATATGTGGTTGCGGGAGCCGGATTTGAACCGACGACCTTCGGGTTATGAGCCCGACGAGCTACCAGACTGCTCCATCCCGCGTCTGTGGGGCGGCATTCTACAGGCGAATGGCCGGGTGTCAACTGTTAATGCTCATTAGGGTCAAATAAGTGTCGAACCCCAAGCTCGGCTCTTAACCCCCGGCCAGCTAAAGGATTTTTTGGGGATGGGAGAGAAGGGCTCCCCGGAAAAGGAAAAAATCAACGCAAAAAAAAGGCCACTTCAAAGAAGTGGCCTTTTCTGTATCTGGTTGCGGGAGCCGGATTTGAACCGACGACCTTCGGGTTATGAGCCCGACGAGCTACCAGACTGCTCCATCCCGCGTCTGATGTGCTGAATTCTACAGGGGGCTGCGATTGTGTCAATCATTAATTTTAAAAAAGTGCTTCCGGTTCAACTGGTTAGCGGTCTGCGTGAGGCTTTTTAGGCAGCTTGGGGCCCGCAGGGGCGGGGGTTTGAGCTCTATTGACGGCTCACGGTTCATTGAGCGGATAAATCTATCGCAGCGTCGCCGGGCTCCAGCAGGATGATGCAAGGCACTGGTGCTATATACAGGTGTCGTTAGATACTGGGCGCCTGTCCACTCCGGCGGTTTTCCATGATCCCTGCCTTTCTATGATGCAGCGCAAAATCATTCACATCGATTGCGACTGTTTCTACGCTGCCATCGAGATGCGCGACGACCCGCAATTGGCCCGCAAGCCCCTCGCGGTCGGCGGCTCTGCGGAGCGGCGGGGGGTGATCGCGACTTGCAATTACGAAGCGCGGGCCTATGGAGTGCGCTCGGCCATGTCGTCCCGGCATGCGCTGGCGCTGTGTCCGGATCTGGTGATCGTCAAGCCGCGCATGGAGGCCTACCGGGAGGCCTCCAGGGAGATCCACACGATCTTTCGTGACTACACCGACTTGATCGAGCCCCTGTCACTGGATGAAGCCTACCTGGATGTTTCCGACAGCCCGAGTTTCTCCGGCAGTGCCACGCGCATTGCCCAGGATATTCGCCGACGGGTATCCAACCAGTTGCACATCACGGTCTCGGCTGGCGTTGCGCCGAACAAGTTCCTGGCCAAGATTGCCAGTGACTGGAAGAAGCCCAATGGCTTGTTCGTGATCACGCCCGATCAGGTCGAGGCGTTCGTCTCCGAATTGCCGGTGAGCAAGCTGCATGGGGTAGGCAAGGTCACTGCCGACAAGCTGAGCCGGCAGGGCATCGCCAGCTGCCTGCAGTTGCGTGACTGGAGCAAGTTGGCGCTGGTGCGTGAATTCGGCAGTTTTGGCGAGCGTTTGTGGAGCCTGGCCCGGGGGATCGACGATCGGCCGGTACAGAATGACAGCCGTCGGCAATCCATCAGTGTGGAGAACACCTACGATACCGACCTGCCGGATCTCGATAGTTGCCTGCAGAAGTTGCCCGAGCTGATGGAGACCCTGGCCGGGCGCATTGCGCGCATCGACAGCAGTTACCGGCCAGGCAAGCCCTTCGTCAAGGTGAAGTTCCACGACTTCACCCAGACCACCCTTGAGCAAGCTGGGGCGGGACGCGACCTGGAGAGTTATCGGCAGTTGCTGAGCCAGGCCTTCAAGCGTGGTGGCAAGCCGGTACGGTTGCTGGGGATTGGGGTTCGGTTACACGACCTGCGTGGCGGTCATGAACAGCTGGAGCTGTTCAAGGAGCTGTAGGGCGGGAAGGGGGAGGGGCGAGCCGAGCGCCAGGGAATCCCCCTGGCGCCGGTCCATGTCAATTGCTGCCAGGATCCGCCACCAGGCGGCCGGCATTTTTGGTCAGTGCCTTGAGAAACTCTTTCTGCAGTTCCGGATCGTTGCGGGTCAGCTCGATCAGGCTCTGCTCCAGCTCGCTGGCTTCTTCCTCCAGCCCCAACTGCGACAGGCGCTTGACCCGGTGTACCCATTCGCTGACCTCGTCGTCCTCGAGGTCGTCGTAGATCAGCGCGTGAGCTTCCACCAACTTGCTGCGCAGGCCGTTGCTGATGCTCAGGGACGAGTCGGAGTGCACTTCATCCTGTGCATCCTCGACACTGATCTGCAGCTTGCCAATGTGCTTGAGGTCCTGCTCGGAAAACGGATCGTTCAGGAGGTTCAGGCTCAGCACGCCGTTGCGATCGGTACTCAGCTCGTAGCTCTGCTTGCCAGCCTTGACCTGTACCGGGCGCTCGCTCCACGGCAAGCTCGAATATTCCACTCGCTTGTCGCGCTGGACTTCGTCGATTGCCGCAAGGTTCTGCTGGGCACGGCCATGGGAGGGCATGTTCATGAACGGGTTGACCCCGGAGATGCCGTAGCTGAGCCAATCCTTGGTGACGCTGTCCGGCAGGTTGCCCAGGGCAAATACATTGACCACGTTGGCGCCGACACCCGCTACCAGGGCGACCGCTCCCAGCGGGATCTCGTAGATTTCCCGCCAGGGTTGGTAGGGCGTGTAGCGATCGTAGTGGCGCGTGACCTCGAACTCGGTGACTTCGAAGGACTTCTGCTCATGGATGCGTACCCGCCGTTGCGGCAGCTCAAGCACCTTAGGCTCACCGACATCGATCTGCAGGCTGTGGTCGAGCAGCTTGCGCTCGACTCGCTCCTCGTGCTCGCTGCGTTGCGACATCTGGTTGGCGCAGCCGCTGACCAGCAGGGCGCCGCACAAGGCGGCGCCACCGAGGCTTAAGGTGTTTCGCTTGAACATGACTTCTCTATCTGGTTTCAGCGACGGATACGGGCTTGGAGGAAGGACAGCACATCGGCCACTGGCAGCGCTTGCGCCTCGGCTTCGGTACGGCTCTTGTATTCCAGGTTGCCATCGGCCAGGCCGCGGTCGCTGACCACGATCCGGTGTGGAATGCCGATCAGTTCCATGTCTGCGAACTTGATACCGGGGCTGGTTTTCTTGTCGCGATCGTCCAGTAGCACTTCAAAACCGGCAGCGGTGAGCTGCTGGTAAAGCGTGTCGGTGGCTTCGCGAACCAGTTCGGTTTCATAACGCAGTGGTACCAGGGCGATCTGGAACGGAGCCAGGGTATCGCTCCAGATGATCCCGTTGGCATCGTAGTTCTGCTCGATGGCGGCGGCCACCACGCGGGAGACGCCGATGCCGTAGCAGCCCATTTCGAGGGTGACCGGCTTGCCGTTCTCGCCCAGCACTTCGCACTTCATCGCCTTGCTGTACTTGTTGCCCAGCTGGAAGATGTGCCCCACTTCGATGCCGCGCTTGATCTCCAGCACGCCCTTGCCATCCGGGCTAGGGTCGCCGGCCACTACGTTGCGCAGGTCGGCCACGGCCGGTACCGGCAGGTCGCGCTCCCAGTTCACGCCAAAGTAGTGCTTGTCGTCGATGTTGGCGCCCACGCCGAAATCGCTCATCAGCTCCACGGAGCGGTCGATGATGATGGGCAACGGCAGGTTGACGGGACCCAGGGAGCCGGCACCGGCACCGATGGCGGCGCGCAGCTCGGCCTCGGAGGCCATCACCAGCGGATCGGCGACGCCAGGTTGCTTGGCAGCCTTGATCTCGTTGAGCTCGTGATCGCCACGGATGATCAGGGCGATCAGTTTGCCTGGTTCCTCGGCATGCACCACCAGGGTCTTGACGGTCTTCTCGATCGGCAGGTTGTAGCCTTCCACCAGCTGGGCGATGGTCTTCGCGTCAGGGGTGTCCACCAGGCGCATGGCTTCGGTGGGGGCTGGGCGCGAGGTTTCACGGGGCAGGGCCTCGGCTTTCTCGATGTTCGCCGCGTAGTCGGAGCCGTTGCTGAAGATGATGTCGTCTTCGCCAGAGTCGGCCAGTACGTGGAACTCATGGGAGCCGGCACCGCCGATGGAGCCGTTGTCCGCTTCCACCGGACGGAACTTCAAGCCCAAGCGGGTGAAGATGTTGCAGTAGGCCTGGTGCATGCGGTCATAGGTGACCTGCAGCGACGCCTGGTCGGCGTGGAACGAATAGGCGTCCTTCATGATGAATTCGCGACCGCGCATCAGGCCGAAGCGTGGGCGGATCTCATCACGGAACTTGGTCTGGATCTGGTACAGGTTCAGCGGCAGCTGTTTGTAGCTGCTCAGCTCGTTGCGGACCAGGTCGGTAATCACTTCTTCGTGGGTCGGGCCCGCGCAGAAGTCGCGGTTATGGCGATCCTTCAGGCGCAGCAACTCCGGGCCGTACTCTTCCCAGCGGCCGGACTCCTGCCACAGCTCGGCCGGCTGGATGCCCGGCATCAACACTTCAAGCGCGCCAGCGGCGTTCATTTCTTCGCGAACGATAGCCTCGACCTTGCGCATCACCCGCAGGCCCATCGGCAGCCAGGTGTACAGGCCGGAGGCCAGTTTGCGGATCATGCCGGCGCGCAGCATCAGCTGGTGGCTGATCACGACCGCGTCGGAAGGCGTTTCTTTTTGTGTGGCGAGCAAATATTGACTGGTGCGCATGGTAGGCCGTTGTCGGTTGCTTAAGACTGGAAGTGACGGAGCATTGTACGGGCGAGTTCCGCTGGCGTACAGGATTGCGCTCGACAGGGGCGGGGGTGGCACTGAAACGCCCGCAACCCCCGGGATTTTCTAGGATTCTTCGCCGATTGCGGTGCTGTTGGAGGTCGCTTCCGGGTCGGGTTTTTGCCCAGCGCGGCGGCTCTCCTGGAACCAGTGAATGGCGATCAGGATCAGGGTCGGGACCCCGAGTATCGCGGTGATGAGAAAGAAGTCGTGATAACCGAACTTTTCCACCATGACCCCGGAATAGCCGCCAATCAGGCGCGGTAGCAGGAGCATGATGGAGCTGAGCAGCGCATATTGGGTGGCCGAGAACTTGAGGTTGGTCAGGCTTGACAGATAGGCGACGAAGGCCGAGGTGGCCATGCCCGAGCTGAAGTTGTCCAGGGAAATGGTGACGATGAGCATCTGCAGGTTCGGCCCCATGTCGGACAGCATGAGGAACAGCAGGTTGGTGCCGGCGGAGGCGGCACCGCCAATGAACAGGATTGGCAGGATGCCGAAGCGCACGATCAGCAGGCCGCCCATGCCGGCGCCGATGAGCGTCATGATCAGGCCGAAGATCTTGCTGACTCCGGCGATCTGGTCCTTGGTGAAGCCCTGGTCGATGTAGAACACGTTGGCCATCACCCCCATCACCGTGTCCGACATCCGGTAGGTAGCGATCAGCCCCAGAAGCAGGAAGGCTTGCCAGCGGTAGCGCAGGATGAAGTCGTTGACCGGTGTCAGCACTGGCGCCAGGCCTCGTCGGCCCATGGCGGACAGGCACAGGGCGGAGAGGGTGATATAGAGGATGGCGCGCAGGAAGGCCCGGTCTTCCAGCAGCAGGTCCAGCAGGCTCACGCCTTCGAAGATCACGCTGGCGAAGTCGGTGTTGTACAGCTGGGTGAACGTGGCGGGCACCGACACCAGCAGCACGATCAGCACGAATACCGAGATCAATTGGTGGGCGAAACTGTAGCGGCCTGCCGATAGCTGGGTACGCAGTGGCACCGCAGGCTCGCGCATCAGCAGCGTGGTGATCAGGGCGGGGATCATCAGGACCCCGAACAGCACATAGGTGCCGGTCCAGGCCGAGTGCTTGTAGCTGAAACCGGTGGAGCCGAAACCCTCGGCGAAGAACAGCGCGCCGGCCGTGGCGAGCAGCACCGCGACTCGATAACCGGACATGTAGCTGGCGGCCAGGGCAGCCTGGCGGCTGTCATCGGCGATCTCCAGACGGTAGGCGTCGATGGCGATGTCCTGGGTCGCGGAGGCGAAGGCCACGACCACGGCAATGGCGATCAGCCAGGACAGGTGCTTCTGTGGATCGCAGAAGCCCATGCCGATCAGGCCGAGGACCACCAGCGCTTGTGCCAGGACCAGCCAGGACCGACGCCTGCCCAGCTTGCCCAGCAAGGGCAGGCGCCACTGGTCGAGCAGCGGCGACCAGACCCATTTGAAGGCATAGGCCAGGCCGATCAGGCTGGCATAACCGATGGTTTCGCGAGCCACTCCAGCTTCGCGCAACCACACCGAAAGCGTCGAGAACACCAGCATGTAAGGCATGCCGGCAGCGAAACCAAGCAGCAACAGCACGAGCGTCGAGGGGCTGGCATAGGCGGCAAGTGCGGCGCGCCAGGTTTTACGGGGCATGGGCTGAAGTCTGCCTCAAGGATTACGGAAACAAAGCGCGCACTCTAACCGCTGTGCTCTACCGGACGCCAGCCATGGCGCTGAATATCCACCCGATTGTTCAGGACACTGACGCCTTCGTCGCGCAGCCTGGCACGCTGCTCATCTCCGGAGGGGCTGCCCGCGGGCAGGCTGATGCGACCACCGGCGCCCAGCACCCGGTGCCATGGCAGGCGGGTGTCGGCGGGGAGCTGGCTGAGGGTGCGCCCGACCCAGCGGGCGGCCCGTCCCAGGCCGGCCATGTCGGCCAGTTGGCCATAGCTGACCACCTTGCCCTCGGGCACTTGGGCCAGGGTCAGGTATAGCGCCGTGCGTCGGATTTGCGCGGGCGTTTGTGAGTCTTCGCTGTGTTCGGTCACATTCGCGGTTCCAGATAGGAGCGGTGGTAGGCGATGGCGCAGGTGGATGATTAAAGACCGATGAGAATTGAACTCGTTCGCCATCGCCGGGTCAGTCGTGTTTAGGGCGTGTTCACCTGGAATAATGCCGTTTTTTTCGCAAGATCGAGTTCTGTATTTAGCTATGTTGCCTAGAATTTTCCTGAGTTTTGCAGTGCTTGGTGCCTCCATGCCGGTGCTGGCGGATGTCGTGTGGTTGAAGAACGGTGACCGCGTCAGCGGCAAGATCAAGGTCTTCGACGGCGGCAAGCTGTTGATCCAGACCGACTATGGCGGGGGGATTTCCATCGACTGGGCCCAGGTCAAGACCCTGGAGAGTGATCAGGAACTGCTGGTCAAGCAGGATGCCTATTCGGGAGAGAAGGCCAAGTCATTGCGACCGGCGCAGGAGGGCAAGGTCATCCTGGCCAACGGCGAGGCTCCCAGGACGGTGGAGCTGGCGAGTATCCAGCAGATCATGAAACCCAAGCCTCTGGTCGAGGACATGGTGTGGAAGGGCAATGTCGACCTGGCCATGGATTACAAGCGGGCGGAAAAGGACACCGACGACTACGACATCGACTTCAAGACATCGGCGCGCCATGGCGCCTGGCGGCATAACGCCGAAGGCGAGTACAACCGCGAGTTCCAGAACAAGGTCGTGACCACTGACAACTGGCGTGCCGAATACGCCCTGGACCGCTTCATTACCCAGCAATGGTTCTGGCAGGGTCGGTTGACCTACAAGCGCGACAAGGTCGAGGAACTCGAGCGGCAACGGGTAGTGGGTACCGGTCCCGGTTATCAGTTCTGGGACGATGAGTTGGGAGCCTTCTCCTTGGGCTCGCTGCTCAACCGGACGGATTATGAGTATGCCGATGGCGGCAAGGACAATTTCTACTCCCTGGCCATGAAGTGGGACTACAACCGTTACCTGATAGGCAAGCGGGTCGAGTTCTTCACCAATGGCGAAGTGAGCAGGCCGCTTTCGGGTGTCGCCGACTACGCCCTGGATGCCGAGATGGGCCTGCGCTACAAGGTCACCGACTGGGCCTCGTTGAACCTCAAGGCAGAAAAGGACCTCATCCGTGGTACCGACAGCAGCGACCTGGACAAGACGCGTTACACCGTGGGTTTTGGCGTGACCTGGTAGACCGGGGCGCACCATGCCCGCAGGTTGCAGAGCAAGCCTGCGGGCATAAAAAAACCCCGCTGTTGAGGGCGGGGTTTTTTACTGGATCAGTGCAAGTTAGATAACTTGTACTTCTTCAGCTTGCATGCCTTTCTGACCGCGAGTAGCGACGAAAGAAACCTGTTGGCCTTCTTTCAGGGTCTTGAAACCGTCAGCCTGGATGGCTTTGAAGTGTACGAACAGGTCGTCACCGGATTGTGGGGTGATGAAGCCGAAGCCTTTTTCATCGTTGAACCACTTAACGGTACCGGTTTGGCGATTAGACATGGTGAAACTCCTTGGACAAAGTTAACTGCGACTCGAGAAAAGCTCGCGCCGAGACTGAGTGCAAAGAGCAGGAAAAATTCTTGGAGATGGTTGGATCGAAATTCAACATCGTGTAGAGATTCTCAGTGACACAAGCAGCACAGTGGCGCCACCTTAAACCTTTTTCCCGAACGTGCCAATGGCCAGTGCGAAGGTTTCTCGGTTTTCGTGATCGGTGACCGGCCGTCTGTCTTGTAGCCCTTGAAAATAGGGGCATGGGGCGAGAAAAACAGCCTGGACTTTGAACCCAGCCTCGCGCCCCGGTAAGATGCCGCACAGATTTTTTTACCTCGCTATTTCAGGACTCCCGCCATGAGCATCAAATCGGACAAGTGGATTCGCCGCATGGCGCAAGAGCACGGCATGATCGAACCGTTCGTCGAACGCCAAGTGCGCGGCGAACACGACAGCCGGGTCATTTCCTTCGGCGTTTCCAGCTATGGCTACGACGTGCGCTGCGCCGACGAGTTCAAGGTGTTCACCAACATCAATTCGGCCACCGTCGACCCGAAGAACTTCGACGCCGGCAGCTTCGTCGACGTCAAGAGCGATGTCTGCATCATTCCGCCGAACTCGTTCGCCCTGGCCCGTACTGTCGAGTACTTCCGCATTCCGCGTAACGTTCTGACCATCTGCCTGGGCAAGAGCACCTATGCCCGCTGCGGCATCATCGTCAACGTGACGCCGCTGGAACCCGAGTGGGAAGGCCACGTGACCCTGGAGTTCTCCAACACCACCACATTGCCGGCCAAGATCTACGCCAACGAGGGTGTGGCGCAGATGCTGTTCCTGGAATCTGACGAAGAATGTGAAGTGTCCTACAAGGACCGCGGTGGCAAATACCAGGGCCAGCGTGGCGTGACCCTGCCACGTACCTGAGTCCGTCCGTCTGACGAACAGCGGGAATTCCTGAGCAGGCAGACACTCTATTGGAGTGTCTGCCGGTACGCGCAAAGCGTGCCGGGTACAGCCCAGGAGTACCCCATGAAAATAGATCCGCGAATAAGTGCCACGCTGGCAAGGCTGGAACCCAACCAGGTTGGAGTGCTGGCCTGGACCCTGCTGGCCCACCCGCCTGTCAGCATGGCGGGCGGTATTCCCGGTCAGCCTGACCCTGATTCCCCACAACCTCTGGAGCCCCGCGAGCCCGGTGAGCCGACCCTGCCGGACGAGCCGCCACCTGCTCCTGTGGCCTGACCCGCAGGCGGCGCCGGTCGTCCGTTGCCGCCAGGAGGGCGACGCGGGCGATCGGCCTACTTCAGGTTGCCGCTGAGAAACTGCTTCAAGCGCTCGCTCGTGGGATTGCCCAGCACTTGTTCGGGCGCTCCTTCTTCTTCTACCAGGCCCTTGTGCAGGAACAGCACCTGGCTTGAGACCTTGCGCGCAAAACTCATCTCGTGGGTCACCATGATCATGGTCCGGCCTTCCTCGGCCAGCCCCTGGATCACCTTGAGCACTTCGCCCACCAGTTCCGGGTCCAGGGCCGAGGTGGGCTCGTCGAACAGCATCACCTCAGGCTCCATGGCCAGGGCCCGGGCGATGGCCACGCGCTGCTGCTGCCCGCCCGAGAGAAAGGCCGGGTACTGGGTGGCGACCCTGGCCGGCAGGCCTACCTTGTCCAGGTAGCGCCGGGCCCGCTCCTCGGCCTCCCGGGTACTGACCCCCAGCACCCGGCGCGGGGCCATGGTGATGTTCTCCAGCACGGTCATGTGGCTCCACAGGTTGAAATGCTGGAACACCATCGCCAGTCGGGTACGCAGCCGCTGCAGTTCCTCGGGATCGGCCACGTGCATGCCGTGGCGGTCCTTGACCATGCGGATCTGTTGGTCATCCAGGCTCATGGCCCCATCGTCCGGGGTCTCGAGAAAGTTGATGCAGCGCAGGAAGGTGCTCTTGCCCGACCCGCTGGCGCCGATCAGGCTGATCACGTCACCGGTCCTGGCCTTGAGGGAAACACCTTTGAGCACTTCATTGTCGCCGTAGCATTTATGCAGGCCTTCAACGGTCAGTTTGTACATGGGGCATGCATCCTCAAGGCGAAAGTAGATAACCGCTGCGATAGGCCTCGCGGCCGGCGACATGGGCGATCACCATGCCGGCGGTGGCCATGCGCCGCAGCGAACGGGCATACATGAGCCCGGCATGGGTGCAGTGGACGGGAGTGACCCGGTCGTTGATCGGGTCGATGATTTCAGCCACCAACTGCCCGGCCTGCAGGTATTCCCCCGGCAGTGCGGTAAACACCAGCAGCCCGCCCACCGGCGTCGCTACCGGTTCGACCCCGGCCAGGGGCGTGGCCGCAAAGGGCAGCTCGGGCAAGGGCGGCGCCTGGCCATCGATGGCGCCAAACCGGGTCAGGTAATCCACCAGGGCCTGGCAGTCCAGGCTGGCCAGGCCATGATTGACGTCGCCCTGGCCCCGCAGTTCGACGGTCACGGCAAAGCTTCCCGAGGGAATGGCGAAACGCTCCCCGAAGCGTTGCTGCAGCTGCCACCACAGCAGGGTGAAGCACTCGTCGAACGACTGGCCGCCAGAGTCGGTTGCCAGCAGGCAGGCTTCGGCGCCGAGGTAGCGAGCCAGTGGCTCCACCCGGGACCAGGCTTCGGGCGTGGTATAGAGATGCGCCACGGCTTCGAAGTCGCAATGCAGGTCCAGCACCATGTCGGCGTCACAGGCCAGCCGTTGCAGGGTCAGGCGCAGGGATTGCAGTTGCGTGGCTGGTTGCTGGCGGCCCAGGGCGGCGGCCAGGTGATGGCGGATCAGGTCAAGGTTGTGTTGCGGATCGTCATTGAGCTGGTCTTCGATGAGGTTGCCGACTGTCTCGCCGAGGTCGAC
Source organism: Pseudomonas sp. L5B5 (assembly GCF_020520285.1). Lineage (NCBI taxonomy): Bacteria > Pseudomonadati > Pseudomonadota > Gammaproteobacteria > Pseudomonadales > Pseudomonadaceae > Pseudomonas > Pseudomonas sp. L5B5. The sequence continues at coordinate 2,743,878 of NZ_CP084742.1, read as the reverse complement.
GAACCAGCGGTTGAAGTTCTGCCCGCTCTCCAGCTCGTAGCGCCCCAGGGGCACATCCATCAATACCTGTTCCAGGCCTGCCGGATTGGCCACGGGCACCAGTACGATTTCGTGACGCAGGCGGCCAGCGGCTTCCAGCTCTGCCAGGCGTTGCTTGAGGTGCCAGGCCACCAGCATGCCGGGCAGCTCATCGGCGTGCAGGGAGGACTGGATGTAGACCTTGCCCTGGGCCTGGGCGGGGCCGAAGTGAAAACTGTGGACCTGCCGCGCGGTGCCCGGCAGCGGTGCGAGCAGGTCGTGGATCTGATGGCGCATTGAATGGGTTCCTGCTGCAAGTCCTAGTGGGTGGGGCCGAGGAAGGCCAGCCAACGGCGTTCGGCCAGACGGAACAGGCCCACCAGGGCGAACGTCACGCACAGGTAGATGAGCGCGGCGATGCCGAATGATTGAAAGGTCAGGAAGGTCGCCGAGTTGGCATCACGGGCGATCTTCAGGACATCGGGAACGGTCGCGGTGAAGGCCACCGTGGTCGAGTGCAGCATCAGGATCACTTCGTTGCTGTAGTACGGCAGCGAACGGCGCAGGGCCGAGGGCATGATCACGTAGGCATACAGCTTCCAGCCGCTGAGACCGTAGGCCTTGGCCGCCTCCACCTCGCCATGGGCCATGCTGCGGATCGCCCCGGCAAAGATCTCCGTGGTGTAGGCGCAGGTGTTCAGGGCGAAGGCGAGGATGGTGCAGTTCATCGCATCACGAAAGAACGCATCCAGCACCGGCTGGGCCCGGATCGCGGCGATGCTGTAGATGCCGGTGTAGCAGATCAGCAGCTGGATATAGAGCGGTGTACCGCGAAACAGGTAGGTGTAGAACTGCACTGGCCAGCGCACCAGGCGCCTGGACGAGACTCGGGCGATGGACAGTGGGATCGATACCAGAAAGCCGATGGCGATCGACGCGCTGAGCAGCCACATGGTCATGGCCAGGCCGGTGATGTGGTAGCCGTCGCTATAAAGGAAGGGACGCCAGTACTCCTGCAGAAGCTCGATCATCGCGTGGCCTCCCGGGCGCCTGCCGCATAGCGCCGCTCGAGCCGGCGCAGGACGAAGTTGGAGGCGCTGGTGATCAGCAAGTAGATCAGCGCCGCCAAAACCAGGAAATAGAACAGCTGGTAGGTGCTCTTGCCGGCATCCTGGGCCGCCTTGACCAGGTCAGCCAGGCCGATGATCGACACCAGGGCCGTGGCCTTGAGCATCACCATCCAGTTGTTGCCGATGCCCGGCAGGGCGAAACGCATCATCTGCGGGAAGACCACGAAGCGAAAGCGCTGGCCGCGCTTGAGGCCATACGCGGTGGCGGCCTCCACCTGGCCCCGGGGGACGGAGAGGATCGCGCCGCGAAAGGTCTCGGTGAAATAGGCGCCATAGATGAAGCCCAGGGTGATTACCCCGGCGCTGAAGGGGTTGATCTCGATGTATTCCCACTCCATGAAGTCGGTGAAGGAGGTCAGCCAGGTCTGCAGGCTGTAGAAAATCAGCAGCATCAGCACCAGGTCGGGCACGCCGCGGATCAGGGTGGTGTAGAGCTGGGCTGGGATGCGCAGCAAGGTCAGGCTGGACAGTTTGGCGCTGGCGCCGAGCAGGCCCAGCAGGACGCTGACCAGCAGCGATAGCACCGACAACTTGACGGTCATCCAGGTGCCTTCCAGGAGCAGGGGGCCGAAACCCTTCAAGCTGAATGCGGAAAGCCCCAGGTTTGCTAGGAGTTGTTCAAGCATTGATCAGTGACCCATGACGATAAAAAAAGCGCCCATCAAGGATGGGCGCCGGCAGGTTATTTACCGCTGTAGAGGTTCAGGTCACCGAAGTGTTTTTTCTGGATGGTGGCGTAGGTGCCATCATCGTGTAACGCTTTGATACCTTTATCCAGAAGCGCTTTCAGCTCTTTGTTACCTTTCGAGATACCCACCGCGGTCTTGGCCGGCAGCAGGGGGTCGTCAACCGGCTTGCTCACTTCATAGTCAGCCCCCTGTGGCGACTTGAGGAAGCCCAGTTCGGCCTGCAGCATGTCCTGGATCGATGCATCGAGGCGGCCGGAAATCAGATCGGCGTAGACCTGGTCCTGGTTCTGGTAGGCCTGGGTCTTGATCCCGGCCTTGTCCAGCACGGCCTTGGCGTAGGCTTCCTGGATGGTGCCCTGCTCGTAGCCGATGGTCTTGCCCTTGAGCGCCGCGGTGTCTTCGCTCAGCCCCGAGCCCTTCTTGAACACGAAGGCGGTGGGGCCGGAGAACAGCTCGCTGGAAAAGTCGATGACCTTTTCCCGAGCCGGGGTCACGGTCATGGACGAGATCACGCCATCGAACTTGTTGGCCTTGAGGCCCGGGATCATGCCGTCGAAATCACTCTCGACCCACTTGCACTTGACCTTCAGCTCGGCACAGATGGCATTGCCCAGGTCGATGTCGAAGCCTACCAGGCTGCCGTCGGCGGCCTTGGACTCGAACGGGGCGTAGGAGGGGTCGACGCCGAAGCGCAGTTCCTTGTATTCCTTGGCCAGCGCGGAGCCGGCGGCCATGCACAGGGCCAGTGCAGAAAGGGTCAGCAATGCTTTTTTCATTATTCAATCCCTAAGAGCCGATATGAGCGCTTGTGGCGCATGAGTGCTGTTACTGGAACGCAGATGACTTAATGAAAGTAGCAATTTCCGAACCAGAGTCCCGAACAGCTGTTTAAAAGCCTGGACGCAGTTGTCGCGAAGGCAGGCTCGCGCCGAAACGCAGAAGGGGGCTGGTAGAGGCAGGAGGGGGCAGGATTGCCCCTGACGGGCGGCACCAGCAACAGTGGCAGGGAGCCAATGCTCGTTATGGGAGCAGGCCCCGCTTGCACAGGGTGCACAAGCGGGGCGCGGGAAGGATGCTACTTGCCTGGGACCAGGGTCAGCCGGGTCTTGCCGTAGCTGCGTTCGAAGTTCTGCGGTTGCATCGGGAAGCTCAGGTACTGGGCCTTGAGCCAGCCATCGATGCCGTTGGCATAGTTCGGGCTTGCCGGGTTGCCCGACTGGCCGCTGCTGTTGAGTCCCATCAGGGGTTCGCTCAGCCCGAAGTCGACGATCAGGCGCAAGGCTGGGGAGCTGCCGACGGCAAAGTCCTGGCCCCATGGGTAGGGCGCGGCGTTGACGGTGTTCTGGTCACCACCGGCCTGCAACGGCCCACGGATGAGCTGGCCGCCGCTGCCGGTCCAGCGGTAGCTGTGCAGCTTGCCCCATTGCCAGGCCTTGCGATCGCCACCCAGCAGTTGCTCGCCGGACTGGATCGCGCCGGCCAGGCTGCGGGCCAGGATCGCCGGCTTGTCCTCTTTTTGCGGGGTGCGTGAATCGTCCCAGAACGGGCTGTCTTCCTGGCTCAGCAGGTGATCGGCCTGGGCGGAGTAGGACAGGTTGCCGTTGGCGACGAACGCCTGCCAGGCGGAGCCGGATTCCGGTCCCAGCTTGTCGAGGAAGACCTGCCGGGCACTTTCCTGCAGGAACAGCTCATACAGCGCTGCATCCGCCGAGCCGGTGCTGACCTTGCCATCGAACGCCATCAGGCGGCTGTAGGCCTCGCGAGCCCTGGCCCGGTCGGCGTCGGGGAGTGCTTCGATGGCCTTTTTCAATGGCTGGGCCATGCCAGGGGCCTCGAACATCTTTTTCAGCTTGGTGGCGAACAGGCTGGTCTGGTCGTATTGCAGGGCGATCAGGCTGCGGTTGTCCTGTTTGCCGCTGGAGGCCAGCTGGGCCAGGCGTTCGGCGCGCTCCGGGGCGTCCCAGGAGTTGGACAGCTGCATGCCGTAGCCGCGGGCGATCACGCGTTGGTTGGCGATGGCGAGCCAGCCCTGGGCCGGGTCCTGGTCGTAGGGGTGGAGCATCGGGTCGGCATAACCATCCCAGTCATACCGGCCATCCCAGCCTGGTGAGGGCAGCAGGCCTTCACCTTCGCGGCGGTTGGGGAAGCGCCCGGTGACCTGCCAGCCGATATGGCTGGCATCGGCGAACACCAGGTTCAGGGCGATGGCGCGGATTTCCCGGCTGGCGTCCGACGCCTTCTCGGCATTCTGTGCACGGGACAGGTCGAAGAACGCGTCCAGGCTACGGTCATCCTTGAAGTCGGGCGTCTGCAACGCCAGGCCCAGGCCATTGGCCAGTGCATTGCCCTGGGCGCTGTTGAGCAGCGGGCCGTGGCGGGTTTCGTATACCGCTTCGCGAATTGGTCGTTGCCCCTTGACGAAGTAGGTCTCGTTACGCACCGCCACCGGCTGCCATTTCCCGTTGTTCTGGTAGTAAAGGGCATTGCCCTGGCGCTTGAGCTTTTCCAGGAACAGGTCCTGGTTGTCGCCCTCCACCGAACTCAGGCTCCAGGCCACCTTGCCGTTGAACCCCTGGAGGATGACGGGCAGGCCGGGAATCGAAGCGCCTGCGGCCTGGTATTTTGGTGCACGCACTTGTACGAGGTGCCAGGCGCCTGACTGGCTGTCACTGGCCAGCAGGCTGCGGCCGTTGCGGCTGCGCTGGGGAGCGATGGCCAGATTGCTGGCGCCGCTGACGCCCAGGGCGTTGAGCTGGGCCAACTGGTTGGCGGCACGGCTGATGTCGCTCAGGCCGGGGACAGTGAGGTTCAGGCCCTTGAGCTTGTCGGCCTCGGCCAGGGGCAAGGGTTCGTCGGGATAGCTGGGTGTCAGCCAAGGCAGCTTGTCGCTGCCCACTTTCTGTGCCAGCACCAGGGCATTGATTTCTTCGAGCAGGTTGGCGGACTGGCCGAAGCTCAACAGGCAGAAGATCAGCGCCGAGTCTTCGGGTTTCCAGTATTCGGGGGTATAGCCGTGGGCTGCCAGGTCCGGCGGCAGCTTGTCGCGATAACGGAACAGATAGGCGTTGACGCCGCGTGCGTAGACTTCGAAGAAACGCTTGATCCGAGGCGAAGAAGCCTTGTACAGCTCATCGGCGCTCTTTTTCAGGTTCACCGCGCGCATCAGGCGATCGACGTCCAGGACGTCGGCTCCGGACATTTCAGCCAGCCGGCCCTGGGCCAGCAGGCGCAGGGTCACCATCTGGCCGATCCGGTCGCTGGCGTGCACGTAGCCCAGGGTGAACAGCGCATCGTGGAAGCTGTTGCTCTCGATCAGCGGCACACCCACGGCGTTGCGACGTACCGACACGTTCTGTGCCAGGCCCTTGAGCGGTTGCACGCCAGAAGTGGGAGGCAGGCTGTTCTGGGCGTTCCAGGACTGGCAACCGGCCAGGCTCAGGACGCCGGCTACTGCCGCGGCAACGCCGAATCGGGGAAGAAAATGTGAGAAGGCTGGCGAGGCCATGGCAAAGCTCCTGCGGGGGGTAGCGTCGATAAAGGCGCTACGTTAGTGAGCAGGCGTGTGCTGCGCAAGCAGGGCGGCAGGTATTTGTCGCCGGCCGGCCCGGCGGCCTTCGGCGGCGGGCCGGTGAAGCGTTGCAGGCCCCGAGGATCAGGTCGGATTGACCTGCTCCACCAGGGCATAGGCACGTTCGGTGGCAGGGCGCGCCTTGATGCCATTGAACCAGCGATGCAGGTGGGGGAAATCCTCGAGCCTCTGGCTCTGCTTCTTGAAGGACGCGATCCATGGATAGATCGCCATGTCGGCGATGCTGTAGCCGTGCCCGGCGACGAACGGCCGGTCTGCCAGGCGTCGGTCAAGCACGCCATACAGGCGTGCGGTCTCATCCACGTAGCGCTTGATGGCGTAGGGGATCCGTTCCGGGGCGGCGTGGGCGAAATGGTGATTCTGCCCGGCCATCGGTCCCAGGCCGCCCATCTGCCAGAACAGCCATTGCAGGGTTTCCTGGCGACCGCGCAGGTCCTGGGGCAGGAACAGGCCGGTCTTCTCGGCGAGGTACAGAAGGATTGCGCCGGACTCGAACAGCGACAGGGGCTGGCTGCCGTCGGCTGGCTGATGGTCGACGATGGCGGGGATACGGTTGTTGGGCGCGATCTTGAGGAACTCGGCCTTGAATTGCTCGCCCAGGCCGATGTTGACCGGATACAGGTTGTAGGGCAGCCCGGCTTCTTCGAGGAACAGCGAGATCTTGTGGCCGTTGGGGGTGGTCCAGTAGTACAGGTCGATCATGCAGCGCTCCAGGTGGATGTGACTTGTCTAGGGACAACGAACCCCGGCATTGGATCGCTCCGCCGGTGTTCGAGAACTTGCCCGGGATTGTGGGGTAGTGTTGAAGTGGCAACCTTCGAACGAATGTCCCAAGGACGAGCCTCCATGCCCCTTACCGCTGATACGGCGCTGATCATCATCGACCAGCAACAAGGCATCCTGCACCCCCGATTGGGGCCGCGCAACAATCCCCAGGCCGAGGCGCGCATGCTGCAGTTGCTGGCTCACTGGCGTGAGCGGAGCTGGCCGGTGGTCCATGTGCAGCATCTGTCACGTTCGCCAGACTCGGTGTTCTGGCCTGGGCAATCCGGGGTGGAGTTCCAGCCGCGATTTCGTCCCCAGGGGCAGGAGAAGCTGGTCCAGAAGCAGGTGCCGGATGCGTTTTGTGGCAATTCCCTGGAGGCGGACCTGAGGGCCGGAGGGATCGGGCAATTGGTCATCGTCGGCGTGGCGACCCACAACTCGGTGGAGTCCACGGCGCGCACGGCCGGTAACCTGGGATTTGCCACCTGGGTGGTGGCCGATGCCTGCTACACCTTCGACAAGCCGGACTTTGCCGGACGACACCGGACGGCCGAGGAGGTGCATGCGATGTCGCTGGCCAACCTGCATGGCGAGTACGCCACGGTGGTGGATCTGGCGCAGCTGCTGTAGGCGCTGCAGCCTGCCGGCAAGGCTGCCGGCAGGTGTCGTTTCACGGGCGGATCAGGCGCCGTGGCACTTCTTGTACTTCTTGTCGCTGCCGCACGGGCAAGGATCGTTGCGGCCGACGTCTTTCAGTGCGTTGCGCACCGGCTCCTGGTGGCCATGGTTGCAATGCGGGCCGTGGACATGGCCATGGTCGTGATGGTCATGATCGTGGTTGCAGTCAGGGCCATGGACATGAGGTTGCTGGGTCATTACGGGTCACTCCGGGATAAAATCGCCGGGAATTATCACGCCATTGCGCTTCAGGTGCACGTCTTTGCCGATGAATAATCCCACTTCCAGCTCGCCCTCAAGGCGATAGGGAATGGGCCGGTCGGGCTTGTGCAGCAGTTTCACCAGGTCACGGATCTGTGGCCACAGGTTGGTGCGTACCGGTACCTTGAAATAGCGACTGCTGTGGGGCGTGACGGTGAACCAGTGCTCATGCTCGCCGTCGCTGAGCAGGAACGGCCCGAGGTACACCCGGTAGGCCAGGCGGCGTACGGTCAGGTCGTCATCGTTGTGGTTGTCCACCCGCAGATGCAGGGTGAAGCGCTGTTCCAGCAGGTTGGCCTTGACCACCTCGACCTTCACCAGATGCACCTCGGGATCGACGTCCTCGTCGACGAACCAGGACGTACATCCGCACAGGCCCAGTATCCCGAGCAGGCAGAGGATTCGCAGCAGGCGCAGCTCACCGATCATTGCAAGGCTCCCTTTGGACCCCCTGTAGCCGTCCTGGACCGGGGGCGATCGTGGCGGGCGAAGGTTCAGCGGGTGAAGTAGCTGGCGCAGCACTTCTTGAATTTCTGTCCGCTGCCACAGGGGCAGGCATCGTTGCGCGAAGCCTTGAGCGGCACCGTGGGGTCGATGAAGTACCAGCGCCCCTGGTTCTGAACGAAGGACGAGCATTCGCGATGGCTATGCTCGCCCTGGCTGTCATGCCAGCGGGCGGTGAAGGTGACGAAGGCATGCTCGGGCTGGCCGCCGAACACTTCCGAACCTTCCACCTGGAGCCCCAGCCACGTGCTCTGCGCGCTCCAGTCGCTGATGGACTGGCGATCCAGCCCCGCCTGCTGCGCCGGCAGGGTGGTCGCTATCAGGTAGTCCACCTGGCCCAGCACATAGGCGCTGTAGCGCGAGCGCATCAGGGCTTCGGCGCAGGGCGCGGGATGGCCGGCATGGTAATGGCCGCAGCAGGTATCCAGCAGGTTGCCGCTGCCGCAGGGACAGATCGAAGCGCTCATCGTGTTACCACCAGTACTTTCCAAAATTTTCCGGGTTCGCCCAGAACCGTGAATTGAGCCAGTCAGGCACTTGTTTGTATTCAAGCAGATCGTAGGTAAACAGGGTCAGCATCTGTTGTTCGCGCTCAAAGCGCTCGCTGGCTTGCAGGGCCAGCGAGAAAAAGTCGGTCTCCTGCCAGCCGCAGGCGGACAGGTCGGCCAGCACGGCGATGCGGCTGGCATTGAGGTTGCGAATGCCGCCGAGCAGGTTGAGGCCCTCGCGCTTGGGCAGGTGTTCCAGGCAATCCACCACCAGCGCCAGGTCGAAACGCTGCGCGGCCAGTTCGGTGGGCAGGGGCCCCGGGATGGCCTGGGCCACTTCGGTTGCCGGGTGGGCGGCCTTGAAGGCGGCCAGGGCGGGAAAGTCGCTGGTGCCAACCAGCAACAGCCGTTGCGGCGCATAACGGTCCAGCAGGGCGGCCAGCGCCTGCTGCGGGGTACGGGTAGAAATACCGACGCTCATCATCGTTCCTCGATCAGAGCGTCCAAGACTAGCTTGCTGTCACCTTCGGGCCTAGAGAGGTTTGCCATTTTATCGACGATGCCTGGGTGTTCAAGGCGAGAGACGGGAGGCAGGCGTTTGCCAGCGTCGCCCTTGGGCCGGGTCCTGGTCGGTGACAGGCAGCAAGCCCCCGGGGGATGGGCCATGGAGCGTCGTCCAGACCAAGCGTTGAAAAGAGGAGCGCGTGTGGTTCGACGGTGTCGCGCGGGGCTGGTCGTCTACGCTGTCGAGTCCAGGGATCGGGTGTGGCGATCCTCGTCGATCCGGCGGCTAAAGCACCGCTGCTGGAAGAATTTTCATCCTGCTCTGGCTTATGCCGGTCATAAGTCGTTACTGTGCGCGCAAAGAATAATTCACAAGGGGAGCGTATGAAGGTCTTATGGGGGCTGGGGAAGTTTCTGACCCTGGTGTTTTGGCTGGTGGTGCTGATCAACCTGGCCAGGCCATTGATCAATCCGCTGCATCTGCTGGTCAACCTGGCGGGTTGCCTGTTGCTGCTGACCCATCTGCTGGAACTGGTGCTGTTCAATGGCAGCCTCAAGGGCCGTGCACATCCCTGGCGTGATCGCCTGCAAATCCTGCTGGTGGGCATCTTTCACCTGCAGACACTTCCCGTTCCTGTCGTCGTCGAGGCCGACCATGCGTAAGCTCTGCCTGCTGGCCCTGTTCTGCAGCCCCCTGGCCCTGGCCCAGGAGGTCAGGGTCGAAGCCAATTCCTTCATGCGCCTGCCCAATACCGCCAGCACCCTGAAGCTGGAGCGACTGGACGTGGCCGACTTTGGCACCTTGCTGGTGCCGGCCAATGTCACCGAACTCAGGGTCGACAGCCTGCACCTGGGGCGCGAAGCGCGTATTGCCATCGTGCCTACCGAATCGAGCCTGCAACTGGTGGTTCGGCGTGCGCAGTTGGAGGAGGGCAGCCAGCTAACCTCACGTGGGGCGCCGGGCAATTATGAAAAGGCTGCCAAGCCTGGACGCAACCTGAACCTGCGCATCGAGTCGTTGAGTGCCGAGCAGTTGTCGGTGGATGCCCGGGGCGGTGCCGGGGCGCCGGGGTATGTCGGCCTGGACGGTGCCAATGGCGAGGAACCGGGTTGCACCTGGGGCCAGGCCGGGCGTGGTGCCGACGGAGACAACGGCGGCAATGGCCACCCGGGTGCCCAGGGGGGGCAGGTGCGCCTGGAGCTGCCCCGGGACTTTCCGGACGAACAGATCAAGGTCTGGGTCGACGGTGGTGCCGGCGGTCTGGCGGGGGCCGGTGGCAAGCCCGGTTCTGGCGGCAAGTCCAAGGGGTGCGTGGTCTATCGCGCTGATGGCGCCAAGAGTGGTCGTCCTGGTGCCCAGGGGGAGCCTGGACCCCAGGGCGCGGCAGGCTCGCTGACGGTGCAGCGCTTGTAACCTGCTCCACCCGCCACGAACCTCGATCGCCCGCCACCCACGCGGGCGATCGCGTTTCAGAAGGTTGGCCGGGCCGCCGCCAGAGCTACCAGTAGCAGGCCGATGATCAAGTTGAGTCCTACCAGGCGGCGGATCCTGCCCAGCACCGTGGCACCGCTCGGCCAGTCCTGTGCGGCCACCGCCTGGCGCAGCTCCGGCAGTTGCAGCGACTGGATGCGGATGAACAGGGCGGTCATCACCAGGTACAGCCCCATCATGATCTGCACATACTTCGGTGCGGTTTCGAAGCCGCTGAAGCGCAGGTGCAGCAGGCCCATGCCGCTGATCGGCAAAAGCACCACCGCCGCCCAGACCCAGGCGAAGAAACGCGGGAACACCTGGGCCCACAGCTGCAGCCGCTGCGGGCCTTCCAGTGCCACCACGGCTGCGGGGCGCAGGACCATCCAGGCGAAGAACATGCCGCCGACCCAGACCAGGGCGGCCAGTACGTGCAAGCTGTAGGCGAGGGCGAAAGCGGTCATTCGGGTACTCCGTTCTGCGCAGGATGAATTAGCGGGGTATGATAGCGGCCGATTCGAACCACTGAAAATTTATCCAGCGTTTTGCGCGCCTGAAGAACCATGATCAGCAACGAACTCAAAACCACGATCCAGGGCGCCTACTCGCGTTTTCTCGAAGCCAAGAGCCTCAAGCCGCGTTATGGGCAGCGCCTGATGATCGCCGAAGTGGCCAAGGTCCTGGGGGATATCGACACCGACGACGAGGGCCGGCGCAGTGGCGACCCGGCGGTGGTCGCGGTGGAAGCCGGCACCGGTACCGGCAAGACCGTGGCCTACAGCCTGGCGGCGATCCCCACGGCCAAGGCCGCCGGCAAGCGCCTGGTGATCGCCACCGCCACCGTCGCCCTGCAGGAGCAGATCGTCTACAAGGACCTGCCCGACCTGATGCGCAACAGCGGCTTGAATTTCAGCTTCGCCCTGGCCAAGGGGCGCGGGCGCTACATGTGCCTGTCCAAGCTCGACATGCTGTTGCAGGAAGGCCACGCCCAGACCGCCACTGCCCAGCTGTTCGAGGAAGAAGGCTTCAAGATCGAAGTGGACGAGGCCAGCCAGAAGCTGTTCACCAGCATGATCGAGAAACTGGCCGGCAATAAGTGGGACGGTGACCGTGACAGCTGGCCCAACGCCCTGGAAGACGCCGACTGGGCGCGCCTGACCACCGACCATAGCCAGTGCACCAACCGCCATTGCCCCAACTTCGGCCAGTGCGCCTTCTACAAGGCCCGGGAAGGCATGGGCAAGGTCGACGTGATCGTCACCAACCACGACATGGTCCTGGCCGACCTGGCCCTGGGCGGCGGTGCCGTGCTGCCTGACCCGCGCGACACCCTTTATGTGTTCGACGAAGGCCACCACCTGCCGGACAAGGCCATCGGCCATTTCGCCCACTACACCCGGCTGCGTTCCACCGCCGACTGGCTGGAGCAAACCGCCAAGAACCTCACCAAGCTGCTGGCCCAGCATCCTCTGCCGGGGGACCTGGGGCGCCTGATCGAACAGGTGCCGGAGCTGGCGCGGGAGATCAAGACCCAGCAGCAGTTCATGTTCACCGCCTGCGAGCAGATTGCCGACTTCAAGACCGGTGAAGACATGGAGGGCCGTGAGCGGCCACGTCATCGTTTCGTCGGCGGGTTGATTCCCGAGCACATGCGGGAGATGGGCATCGAGCTGAAAAAGGGCTTTTCGCGTCTCACCGATCTGTTTACCCGGCTCACCGAACTGCTCAAGGAAGGCATGGATGGCGAGGTCAACATCGGCATCGCCAGCAACCAGGCCGAGGAATGGTACCCGTTGTTCGGCAGCCTGCTCGCCCGGGCTTCGGGCAATTGGGAACTGTGGACTGCGTTCACCGTCGAGGACCCGGAGGACAACCCCCCCATGGCCCGCTGGCTGACCCTGGCCGAAAGCGGTTCGCTGTTCGATATCGAGGTCAACGCCAGCCCGATCCTGGCCGCGGAGATGCTGCGCCGCAATTTGTGGAACGTGGCCTATGGGGCCCTGGTGACCTCGGCGACCCTGACCGCCCTGGGTACCTTCGACCGCTTCCGCATGCGTGCCGGCCTGCCGAAAAAGGCCGTCACGGCCGTGGTGCCCAGCCCGTTCCACCATGCCGATGCCGGGGTGCTGCGAGTGCCCGACCTGCGGGCCGATCCACGCGATGCACCGGCCCATACCGCGGCGATCATCCGTGACCTGCCGGAGCTGGTGGAAGGCTCGCGGGGCACCCTGGTGCTGTTCTCCTCGCGCAAGCAGATGCAGGACGTGTTCGACGGCCTGGACCGCGACTGGCGCAAGCAGGTGTTCATCCAGGGCAACCTGTCCAAGCAGGAGACCCTCAACAAGCACAAGGCCCGGGTCGATGGCGGCGATTCCAGCGTGCTGTTCGGCCTGGCGAGCTTTGCCGAGGGCGTGGACCTGCCTGGCGCCTATTGTGAGCACGTGGTGATCGCCAAGATCCCGTTCTCGGTACCGGATGATCCGGTGGAGGCGGCGCTGGCCGAGTGGATCGAGGCCAGGGGCGGTAATCCGTTCATGGAGATCTCGGTGCCGGACGCATCCCTCAAGCTGGTCCAGGCCTGTGGCCGACTGCTGCGCACCGAGCAGGACCGCGGCACCATCACCCTGCTGGATCGCCGTCTGGTCACCCAGCGCTACGGCAAGGCCATCCTCAATGCCCTGCCACCTTTCCGCCGGGAAATTGCCTAGGGGCTGGTGCGGGCTTGTCGCGTCGCCAGCCGATCGCGACATCCACCCCTGCCTCGGCCCCTTCATCGGATGAGCGGGCAGGGCACGCCCCTTCGCGTGCCCTGCCGGCTATTTAACGTCAACGCTTGTGCACCGGCCGTCCAGCGGCCCTACAAGGAGAACCACGTTCACATGATTCGCCGCTCGTTGCCTGCCGTACTTGCCCTGTTGTTTGCCGCGCCCGTACTGGCGGCCCCTGCCGGACAGCAGACGCTGTTCAACTTTGTCCGCCCTGCCTCCGTGGTGCAGGTAGTGACTCAGGATGCCAGCCTGCCGCAGTTCAACGCGGAGCAAACGGCCGAGGGCGAGGTGCTGCGACGGGTCACGTTCAACCCGACCATCCGTCCCAGCTTGCGCCTGAGCCCCCAGGTCGGCGCCTGGGACTGGTCGCAGTCCGGGTTGATGAGCCTGCGGGTCCAGAGTGCGATGAACTGGGCCCTGACCTTGTACGTGACCCTCCAGAGCAACGATGGCAAGACCCTGGTCAGCCGGGTCGACTTGCCGGCCGGTCCAGCGCAGACCCTGCTGGTGCCACTGGTGGCCAGTAGCGCCCTGGGCCAGGGGATGAAGGCTGCACCGCCGATGCCCATGACGGTGAACGGCCAGCGCATCCTGCTGGCCAGCAGCGCAGGGCAACTGGACCGCAGCCAGGTGGTGTCGGTGACCTTGTCCCTGGATAACCCCAAGGCTTCGCAGAGCATCCTCGTCGAGCGTTTCGGTGTGCAGGACGACGATGGCGTGGTCCGGGCCGTCTACGGTGCCTTGGTGGACGCCTATGGCCAGTCGACCCGGGACCGCTGGCCCGAGAAGATCGGCAGCGACGAGCAGCTCAGGGCCGCCGATGCCAGGGAGCAGCAACAGCTCAAGGGCTGGCTTGGCGAACGGGAAAAGGCCGCCCTGGATCGTTTCGGTGGCTTGAGCCAGGGACCGGCCTTCAAGGCCAGCGGCTTCTTCCGTACCGAGAAGCGCGATGGGCGCTGGTTCCTGGTGACTCCCGAAGGGCATCCGTTCTATTCCCTGGGGGTCAATACCCTGGCGTCGGACAACAGCCGTACCTATGTCACCGGGCGCGAGTGGATGTTCAACGCTTTGCCCCAGCAAGGCGAGCCCCTGGCAGCCTATTACGGCGAAGGCGACAACCGTGGAGGCAACGGTGCCGACCAGGGCCGTGGCTACAGCGCCGGACATTGGTACGATTTCTATCGGGCCAACCTGCAGCGCACCCATGGCGCGCCATGTGCCGCTCCTGAGTCGGCGGCGGCCGCGACGGAGTCGGGCCAGACGGCGGCCCCTTGCGTCGCTACAGGGTTCGATGAAAAACGCTGGCTCGGCCACACCCTGGATCGGTTGCAGGCCTGGGGTTTCAACACCATCGGCAACTGGAGCGCGCCAGCCCTCGGGCTAGCCGACCGGGTGCCCTATACCCTGCCGCTGTCGATCGTGGGCGACTATGCCAGTATCAGCACCGGCAGCGACTGGTGGGGCGGCATGCCCGACCCCTTCGATCCGCGCTTCGCCATGGCCACCGAGCGGGCCGTGGCCATTGCCGCCCGCGATCATCGCGATGATCCCTGGTTGATCGGCTATTTTGCCGACAACGAACTGGCCTGGGCCGGCCCGGGGGACGATCCGAAGGCGCGTTATGCCCTGGCCTACGGCACCCTGCGCTTGACCACCGACGTTCCGGCCAAGCGGGCCTTCCTCAAGCAGCTGCGCGACAAGTATCGCAACCAGCAAGGCTTGTCCAAGGCCTGGGGCATCGACCTGCCGGCTTGGGAACTGATGGAGGACCCGGGCTTCGAGGCACCGCTGCCCAGCCCGGAACACCCGGAAATCGAAGCCGATTATCGCTATTTCCAAAGGGTCTTCGCCGATACCTACTTCAAGACCATTGCCGATTCGTTGAAGTGGCATGCCCCCAACCATCTGCTGCTGGGTGGCCGTTTTGCCGTCAGCACGCCCGAGGCCGTGGCCTCCTGTGCCCAGTATTGCGATGTACTGAGCTTCAACATGTACACGCTCAAGCCCCAGGATGGCCAGGACTTCGCTCACTTGCGCAGCCTCGACAAACCGGTGCTGGTCACCGAGTTCAGTTTCGGTTCCAGGGATCGTGGTCCGCTCTGGGGCGGGCCCATCGAACTGGCTCGCGAGGAGGAACGGGGGCCGGCCTATGCCAGCTTCCTCACGCAGGCGTTGAGCGAACCGTCCATCGTCGGCGTGCACTGGTTCCAGTACCTGGACCAGCCGGTGACCGGCCGCCTGCTGGACGGTGAAAATGGCCACTTCGGCCTGGTGGGTATCACCGATGTGCCGTTCCAGGGGTTCGTCGACAGCGTGCGCAAGAGCAACCTGTTGGCGCTGGAGCAGTTGGGCAAGGCTGCACAGCGCGCGCGAGCCTTGGCCGAGAAGGCCGCTGCCAGCGCGCCTGCGGTAGAAAACCGGGGCGTGGCGCGCAAGGCGGGCGAGGTGGAGCCTGCCGCTGGTCACTCCGGCAATGGCCTCTGAGGGGGGGCGGGGTCGGGTTCGCTGAGCGGGCCCCGGTTGTTCCCAAATGCCCCCGGGGCTGAAACAATGCGCGCCACGTTGCCGAGTAGTGTTGCAGGGGGAGTCAAGGGTGCAGATTCAAGGTCATTACGAGCTTAAGTTCGAGGCGGTCCGCGAGGCTTTCGCGGCGCTTTTCGAGGATACCCAGGAGCGTGGTGCCGCACTGTGCATCCAGGTCGGTGGAGAAACCGTGGTCGATCTCTGGGCCGGTACCGCCGACAAGGACGGTGCCGAGGCCTGGCACAGCGACACCATCGCCAACCTGTTTTCCTGCACCAAGACCTTTACTGCCGTGGCCGCCTTGCAACTGGTGGCCGAGGGCAAGCTCAAGCTGGATGCGCCAGTGGCCGACTACTGGCCGGAATTCGCGGCTGCGGGCAAGGCGCGCATTACCCTGCGCCAACTCTTGTGCCACCAGGCCGGCTTGCCGGCCTTGCGGCAGCTGATGCCGGCAGAGGCCTTGTACGAATGGCAGACCATGGTCGACGCCCTGGCAGCCGAGCAACCGTGGTGGACACCGGGGGAGGGGCACGGCTATGCCGCCATTACCTATGGCTGGCTGGTGGGCGAGATGATCCGCCGGGCCGATGGCCGTGGCCCTGGCGAGTCGATAGTGGCACGGGTGGCCAAGCCCCTCGGGCTGGATTTCCATATCGGCCTGGCTGACGAAGAATTCCATCGCGTGGCGCATATCGCCCGGGGCAAGGGCAATGTCGGCGATGCTGCGGCCCAGCGCCTGCTGCAAGTGACCCTGCGCGAGCCCGAGGCCATGACGACCCGGGCATTTACCAATCCACCGTCTATCATGACCAGCACCAACAAACCTGAATGGCGGCGCATGCAGCAGCCGGCGGCCAATGGTCACGGCAATGCCCGCAGCCTCGCCGGGTTCTACAGCGGCCTGCTTGATGGCCGCTTGCTGGAGGCCGACATGCTCGAAGAATTGACCCGGGAGCACAGCCTGGGCATGGACAAGACCCTGCTGACCCAGACCCGTTTCGGCCTGGGTTGCATGCTCGACCAGCCCGAGGTGGCCAATGCCACTTTTGGATTGGGTCCGCGGGCATTCGGTCATCCGGGGGCAGGGGGTTCCATCGGGTTCGCCGATCCGGAGCACGACGTGGCGTTCGGTTTCGTGACAAATACCCTGGGTCCCTATGTATTGATGGATCCCCGAGCGCAGAAGCTGGTGCGAATTCTGTCGGATTGTCTGTAAAAAGGTTGCTGTTAAGAACTTTTTTGCTTAAACATGCTTGAAAAGCCCCAGGACGGAACCCTGTGGCTTTTATAATTTCCAAGCGTCTGTTTGTAGCGGTTATTTAGACCGAACTTTTTATCTCATTTTGTGGATATCCCATGTCGTCGAACAAGTCTCTAGCCTTGGCCATCTGCCTGACCGTCACAGGTTGTGCACAAACCCCACAAAATGAAGCGGACGGCGGCCATTGGTGGTCGTTCGGAGGCGACAAGGCCGCCAGTAAGGAATCGGCTCCTGCTCCTGCCCCGGAAAAACCAGCCACGGCCGAAGCTGCCCCAACAGCTCCTGCGGCCAAGCCGGCTGTTGCAGCCAAGGGCGCTCCCGCAGCCGCCGCAGGCAAGGCCACGGCTTCGACCAAGCAGGCCGCACCAGCAGCCAAGGCCCCAGCAACCAAGCCGGCTGTTGCAGCCAGCCCGGTTGCCGAACCCGCTCCGGCTCCCGTCGCAGCGGCCCCGGCAGCAGCGACAGAGACCGTTTCTGCCAAGGCCGACGGCGGCAACTGGTGGTGGCCGTTCTCCTCTTCCAAGGAATCCGACAAGCCGGTAGCCGAGGCCAAGAAGGCCGAGCCTGCTCCAGCCGTGGCCAAGGCTGCCGACTCCGATACCAACTGGTGGTGGCCTTTCGGCAAGAGCCAGCCCAAGCCCCTGAGCAAGGTCAATGTGGCAGATATCCCGATGCCTGACCCAAAAATCACCCAGGCCTGGCTGGACGATTACGAGCCGCGCCTGCGCGAAGCCGTGAAGGACAGCAAGCTGCAAGTGGAGCGTCGTGAGAACGTGCTGGTGGTCACCGCACTGGTCGATGCCTCCTTCAACCCGGATCGTCCAGCCATGCTGCTGCCGGTGACCCTGGGCCCGTTCACTCGCGTGGCCAAGGCCGTGGAAGGAGATCCGAAGACTGCCGTACTGATCCTCGGCCATGCCGACGCCACTGGCCCGACCCTGGCCAACCAGAAACTGAGCCGTGACCGTGCCCAGTCCATTGCCGCGATCTTCAGCCTCAGCGGCCTGAAGCAGGACCGCCTGATGCTGCGTGGCATGGGCGCCGTGATGCCTCGCGCCGCCAACGATAGCCCGCAGGGCCGCTCGCTGAACCGTCGGGTGGAAATCATGCTGACCCAGCGCAGCACCATGCTCGGCCTGCTGAGCAAGTACAACCAGCCGACGCCGTCCGAAACCGAGATGGTCGCGGTGCAGGATGCCAAGCCGCCGGTTCCGGCTCCGGCCAGCAAGAAGGCAGCGGCCAAGAAACCCGCAGCGAAGAAGCCGGTAGCGAAGAAGGCAGCGGCCAAGAAAACCGTGGCCTCCGCCAAGAACCCGACGGCTGCTGCCCAGGCCAAGAACTGATCTTCAAGGATAAGGAAAAGCAGGCATGACCCAGTCTCTGGCTGATATGCGTCGCGACTACACCCGTGACGGCTTGTCCGAGGCCCAGGCTCCGACCGAACCCTTTGCGCTGTTCCATCAGTGGTTCGCAGAGGCGGTGAAGACCGAGCAAGCCCCTGTGGAGGCCAACGCCATGACCCTGGCGACCGTCGATGCCGACGGTCGTCCCCACTGTCGTATCCTGCTGCTCAAGGGGTTGGATGAACAGGGTTTCACCTTCTTCTCCAACTACGAGAGCGCCAAGGGGCAGCAACTGGCCGCACGGCCTTTTGCCGCCATGACGTTCTTCTGGCCGACCCTGGAGCGCCAGGTGCGTATCGAGGGGCGGGTGGTCAAGGTCTCTGCCGAGGAGTCCGATGCCTACTATCAGGTACGGCCCCTGGGCAGCCGTTTGGGGGCCTGGGCATCACCGCAGAGTCGGGTCATTGCTGATCGCGCCGAGTTGCAGGCGCTGCTCAAGGCCACCGAGGCGCGTTTCAGCGACAGCCAGCCCGACTGTCCTGAGCACTGGGGCGGTTATCGCCTGCTGCCCGAGCGTATCGAGTTCTGGCAAGGGCGCTCGAGCCGCCTGCATGACCGCCTGAACTATCGTCTGCAAGCCCAGGAGTGGGTTCGCGAACGCCTGGCCCCCTGAATCCTCCAGATCACTCGCCGGGGTAACCGGCCGCAGCGGCTTCCAGCCATTGCGGCAGGTCCCGGCGTTTTATTTTCTGGCGCTGGGCATCGGCCAGTTGCTGCAGCATGTATTGCTTCTTCTGCGCATCGGTGCCGGCCATCGACAGCGCCAGGTCCCGGTCCGTCCAGCGCTTGATGCGCACATACAGCCACCAGTGGAAATACAGTCCGGCCACGGTGACCGCGAAGATGATGAAGTAATCCATGGAAAATCCCTTGTTCGGTGGCGTTATGCTGGAGCCAGGGGCTAACGTGGTGATAGGCCTGGTGCCCACGCAGCCTGTACTTTGGCTGAATGAAAGCAATTTTATCCGGGCGGCGCCGTGACAGGTGTCAAGCTGCGGAGTCTAATGATTTATTGTCCCTTGGAGTTGATCCTATGCGTAAGTCTGTTTTGCTGGTTGCGTCCTTCACTGCGATGGCCATGTTGCTGGGCGGTTGCGCCTCCAACCTGACCGGTGATTCCTACTCCCGTGATGAAGCGCGTCGTGTGCAAAACGTGCGTCTGGGCACTATCGAATCCCTGCGTCCAGTGAAGATCGAAGGCACCAAGACCCCAATCGGCGGCGCTGCAGGTGCAGTGATCGGCGGTGTAGGCGGCAGTGCCATCGGCGGTGGCCGTGGCAGCATCGTCACCGCGGTCATCGGGGCCGTGGCTGGCGGCCTGCTCGGCTCGGCTACCGAGGAAGGCCTGACCCGTACCCAGGGCGTGGAAATCACCGTACGCGAAGACGACGGCAGCATGCGTGCCTATGTGCAACAGGTTCAGGAGAACGAAGTGTTCCGTGTTGGCGACCGCGTGCGCATCATGACCGTCAACGGCACCAGCCGCGTGACTCGCTGATTTTTCATCAGCCAAACAAAACCCCGGCCAGGCAACTGGTCGGGGTTTTGTGTTTTCAGGCCGCGCGATCGGGTGCGATCAGGTTGCCAGGGACGTGCGCTTGCGGCTTGCAGCAGCGGTGACGGCATAACCGATCAGGGCCGCGAACAGCGAACCGGTGAGAATTCCCATGCGGTCCATGCCGGCGTATTCGCTGCTGCCCGGTACAAAGGCCAGGGAGCCGACGAACAGGCTCATGGTGAAGCCGATCCCGCAGAGAATCGCCACGCCGAACACCTGGCCCCAGTTGGCGCCGGACGGTAGCGCCGCAAGGCCAGTCTTGACGGCCAGCCAGGTCAAGCCGAAGACCCCGACCGTCTTGCCCAGCAACAGGCCGATGGCGATGCCCATTGGCACGGCGTGGGTGAAGCTCTCGACGGTCACGCCGCTCAGCGACAGACCTGCGTTGGCAAAGGCGAACAGCGGCAGGATGCCGAACGACACCCACGGATGCAGCGCGTGCTCCAGCGTCTGCAGCGGCGAAGGCTCGGCGTTGCGGGTACGCAGGGGGATGCAGAAGGCAAGCGTCACGCCCGCCAGGGTTGCATGAACCCCACTCTTGAGCACGCAGACCCACAGGATCAGTCCAATGATCATGTAGGGCCCGAGCTTGACCACCCCCAGGCGGTTCATCGCCACGAGCGCCGCGATGCAGGCCGCTGCCAGCATCAGGGACAGGGTCGACAGGGTGCCGGAATAGAAGATCGCGATGATCACGATCGCCCCCAGGTCGTCGATGATTGCCAGGGTCATCAGGAACAGCTTCAGCGACGTGGGTACCCGCTTGCCCTGCAGCGCCAGCACTCCCAGGGCGAAGGCGATGTCGGTGGCGGTGGGAATCGCCCAGCCGTTGAGGGCTGGTGGATTGTCGCGGTTGAGGAACCAGTAGAACAGCGCCGGCACCAGCATGCCGCCAATGGCTGCCGCACCCGGCAGGACCACCTGCGAAGGCTTGGACAGCTGGCCGTCCAGGACTTCACGCTTGACCTCCAGGCCGATCAGCAGGAAGAACAAGGCCATCAGGCCGTCGTTGATCCACAGCAGCAGCGGCTTGGCAATCTTCAGGGCGCCGACCTGGGCCACCACCGGGGTTTCCAGCAAGCCGTTGTACAGCCAGGACAGGGGCGAGTTGTTGATGACCAGTGCGAGGATGGCGGCAGCGATTAGCAACAGGCCGCTGGCCGCCTCCATGGCAAAGAAACGGGTAAAAGTACTACGCAGAGGCAAGGGGCGCTCTCCATCTAAAAGCAAACAAGGTGGCACACCCTAACCCGTACAGTTGGTTGTTAAAACAAAAGTTATATTCTTTTTTGTTATATGTAGAGGGCAAGCGGCCTGCTGAAAAATGCTGTGTGCAGTTGTGTTTCCAATTGCTTCGCAGCTGTACCTGTCGGGGCTGCAAGTTATTTCCTAACATGACTGTCGACAGCGGCCGCGAGCGCTTTTCCATTCGATGGAAAGTGCCTGCCGTGTTGGACCAGGATCACCTATGCAGGGTGCATTTCATCTTCTTGCGCCGGTATGGCGTTCGATCCGAAGAGAATAGAACATGAGCGACAACCGCCAGTGGGCCCGCGAGGCCATCCGCATCATCGAAGCCGACTTTCAGCGCAGCGCCGATACCCACCTGATCCCCTTGCCCCTCGCCGGTTATCCGGGCATCGAGTTGTATTTCAAGGATGAGTCCAGCCACCCGACCGGCAGTCTCAAGCACCGCCTGGCCCGTTCGCTGTTCCTGTATGCGCTGTGCAATGGCTGGCTCAAGCCGGGGGCGCCGGTGATCGAGGCATCCAGCGGTTCCACGGCCATTTCCGAGGCCTATTTCGCCCGCCTCCTGGGATTGCCGTTCATCGCGGTCATGCCGGCCACCACGTCCCAAGAAAAAATCGCCCAGATCGCCTTCTATGGTGGCAAGAGCCACCTGGTGCAGGATCCGACGCAGATCTATGCCGAGTCCGAGCGACTGGCTCGCGAGAGCGGCGGGCACTTCATGGACCAGTTCACCTATGCCGAACGGGCCACCGACTGGCGTGCCAACAACAACATTGCCGAGTCGATCTACCAGCAACTGCGCTTCGAACGGTATCCGGAGCCCGCCTGGCTGATCTCCAGCCCCGGTACGGGTGGCACCACTGCGACCCTGGGGCGTTATGTGCGTTATCGCCAGCACGGCACCCGGGTGCTATGCGCCGACGCCGAGCGCTCGGTGTTCTTCGACTACTACAACAGCGGTGACGCCAGCCTGCGGTTGGACTGTGGCTCGCGGATCGAGGGCATTGGCCGGCCGCGGGTCGAGGCCTCGTTCCTGCCCAAGGTGATCGATGCGATGGTCAAGGTGCCGGACGCCCTGTCCCTGGCGGCCATGCACTATCTGGCCCGGCGCCTCGGACGGCGGGTCGGCGGCTCCAGTGGCACCAACCTGGTCGGTGCACTGATGGCTGCCCAGCAGATGGTCGCCGCTGGCGAAGCGGGTTCGATCGTGGCGATTCTCTGTGACGGTGGCGAGCGCTATGCAACCACCTATTACGATGAGCAGTGGCTGGCGGAGCAGGGATACGCACTGGTTGACTTGATCGAGGCGGTGGCTGCGAGCGTCGAGCGGGGTGTCGCCTTGCCTACCAGCGTGTTGCGCGCCGGCATCTGAAGCAATGGGGGAGCCGTCACAGCGGCTCCCCCATCCTTGCCTCAGGCCTGGAGGCCGAGGATGTCGCGGGCCACGGCTTCAGCGATGCGAATACCGTCGACACCGGCGGACAGGATGCCTCCGGCGTAACCGGCGCCTTCGCCTGCGGGGAACAGGCCCTTGAGGTTCAGGCTCTGCATCGAGGCGTCGCGGGTGATGCGCAGTGGCGACGAAGTGCGGGTCTCGATCCCGGTCAGCACGGCGTCGTGCAGGGAGTAGCCCTTGATCTGCCGATCGAAGGCCGGCAGGGCTTCGCGGATCGCCTCGATGGCGAAATCCGGGAGCGCGAGCGCCAGGTCGCCCAGGTTCACCCCGGGTTTATAGGATGGCTCGACACTGCCGATGGCAGTGCTGGGCTTGCCGGCGATGAAGTCGCCCACCAACTGCGCCGGAGCCTGGTAATTGCTGCCGCCGAGGATGAACGCGTGGGACTCCAGGCGTTCCTGCAGCTCGATGCCGGCCAGCGGGCCGCCCGGGTAATCCACTTCCGGGGTGATGCCCACCACGATGCCGGAGTTGGCATTGCGCTCGTTGCGCGAGTACTGGCTCATGCCGTTGGTCACCACCCGGTTCGGCTCGGAGGTGGCTGCCACTACCGTGCCGCCTGGGCACATGCAGAAGCTGTAGACCGAACGACCGTTCTTGGCGTGATGCACCAGCTTGTAGTCGGCGGCGCCGAGTTTCGGATGGCCGGCGTACTTGCCCAGGCGTGCGCTGTCGATCAGCGACTGCGGGTGTTCGATGCGAAAACCCACCGAGAACGGCTTGGCTTCCATGAATACGCCCTTGGCGTGGAGCATGCGGAAGGTGTCGCGGGCGCTGTGGCCCAGGGCCAGGACCACATGGCGCGATTCCAGCTGCTCGCCGCTTTCCAAGGCTACGCCAGTCAGTTGCTCGCCCTCGGTGAGCAGGTCGGTGACTTTTTGCTCGAAGCGCACCTCGCCGCCCAGGGCGATGATTTCCTCGCGCATCTTCTCGACCATGCTGGTCAGGCGGAAGGTGCCGATGTGCGGTTTGTTGATGTAGAGGATCTCGTCCGGCGCACCGGCCTTGACGAACTCTTCCAGGACCTTGCGGCCGTGGTGCTGCGGGTCCTTGATCTGGCTGTACAGCTTGCCGTCGGAGAAAGTCCCGGCACCGCCTTCGCCGAATTGCACATTGGACTCGGGGTTGAGCACGCTCTTGCGCCACAGGCCCCAGGTGTCCTTGGTGCGCTGGCGCACTTCCTTGCCGCGCTCGAGCACGATCGGCTTGAAGCCCATCTGCGCCAGCAGCAGGCCGGCGAAGATCCCGCAGGGGCCGAAGCCGACCACGATCGGCCGCTCCTGTTGCCCCGCCGGGGCCTGGCCGACGTACTTGTAACTGACATCCGGTGCCGGGTTGATGTTGCGGTCGTCGGCGAATTTCTGCAGCAGGCTCGCCTCGTCGCGCACGTTGAGGTCGATGGTGTAGATGAACAACAGTTCCGAGGACTTCTTGCGCGCGTCGTAGCTGCGCTTGAACAGGGTGAAGTCCAGCAGGTCGTCGCTGGCGATCCCCAGGCGCTGCACGATGGCGGTGCGCAGGTCTTCATCGGGGTGGTCGAGCGGCAACTTGAGTTCGGTGATTCGTAACATGACGGGGTCCGGGTAGGCGGTGCGCGACAGTGCGCCGGCTTGCTTTGCACAAACCGGCGATTATAAGCCGCAATCCATCCGAGCCGTGAGGCTAAAACGGTTGCTCGTCGAATCAGTCGCTGCGCGAGCCGCCGAAATAACCGCAACCGCGTTGCACCTGGCCGTCCACTCGCAGCTCGGCACTCAGGTGCTGGACGCTGCCGGTCACGCTGTCCACGCAACGTTGTGGGGCGACCCACAATTCGACGCGCCGGTTGTTGGCTTCGCTGGTGAGGTTGAAGCGACCTTCGCCCAGTTGTTCCTCCAGGTAGGGCAGGGCCAGGGGGGGCTGGCCATCACGCTCGATCTTCATGCCCTTGGTATTGACGTCGACCTTCCATGCCGGGCCGTTGCCGCTGGCCCGCAGGATCAGGCGCTGGAAGTTGGGATCGCCACAGGCGTTGGAGCGCTCGACCCGATACAGCTGGCGCAGGTCCAGCTGGCCGTCGCCGCTACCGCTGGCAGACAGCTTGCCGCGCAGGTCGGCGAACAGCTTGCCCGGCTTTTCCGCCAGGGTTGCCGCTTCCTGCAACACGCTGGTGCCGCCGCCGTCGTTGACCACGTAGCGACGGTCCTCGGTGCAGGGCTTGAACAGCAACTTGCCCTCCGCCACGCTCAGCTCACCCTGTACCCGGGCCAACCCGGCCATGGACGGAGCCTGGGGCTGGTCATTGAACAACGGCAGCATCTGGCAGCCGGCGAACAGCGGCAGCAGGGCGAAACAAAGCAGGGAACGGGCGGTGCGCATCATGGGGCCTCCAGGCGGAAGCCGACACGTTACGCAGCCCGACCGTTGATCACAACCCCGGATTCTTCCGTCAGCCGACGTGGTAGGTCTGGCCGGTCTGCAGGCCTTCCACACTCTTGGCGTAGGCCAGTGCCACGTCTGCTGCCGGAACCGGCTTGTAGCCGCGGAAGTACGGGGCGTAGCTGCCCATGGCCTCTACCAGCACGTTGGGGCTGATGGAGTTGACCCGCAGGCCCCGAGGCAGCTCGATGGCGGCGGCCCGCACGAAGCTGTCGATGGCGCCGTTGACCAGGGCCGCCGAGGCGCCGCTGCGGATCGGGTCGTGGCTCAGCACGCCGGTGGTGAAGGTGAAGGAGCCGCCGTCGTTGGCGTATTCGCGGCCGATCAGCAACAGGTTGACCTGGCCCATCAGTTTGTCTTGCAGGCCCAGTTCGAAGTGCTGGGCGGTCATTTCCGCCAGGGGGGCGAAGGTGACGTTGCCGGCGGCGCAGACCAGGGCATCGAAGCGTCCGGTCTTTTCGAACAGGGCGCGGATCGACTGGCTGTCGCTGATATCCACTTGGTAGTCGCCGCTGGTGCGACCGATGCGAATGACTTCATGGCGTTGCGCCAGTTCTCGGTCGACCGCCGAGCCAATGGTGCCGTTGGCACCGATCAGGAGAATCTTCATGGATGGTTCCTCGTGAGAAGGGGACGAGGTTGCAGTCTAGAGTGGTTTTTTTTATGGATTAACGCGCTAATAGGCAACCTTTGGTTTTCTGGTGGAAACAATCCATGAGCGAAATGGACGACCTGGCAGCCTTCGCCGTGCTGGTGGAAGCCGGCAGTTTCACCCTGGCGGCCCAGCGCTTGGGTTGCAGCAAGGGCCAGTTGTCCAAGCGCATCAGTGCCCTGGAGGCCCGTTTTGCGGTGGTGCTGTTGCAGCGCACCACTCGTCGCCTGGACCTGACCGCCGCCGGTGCCGCGCTGCTGCCCCAGGCCCAGGCGCTGGTCGCCCAGGTGGAGCGTGCGCATCAGGCCCTGGCCCGGCTCAAGGACGATGTGGCCGGCCCGGTACGCTTGACGGTGCCGGTGTCCCTGGGGGAAACCTTCTTCGACGGTTTGTTGCTGGAGTTCTCCCGGCACTATCCCCAGGTCCAGATCGAGCTGGACCTGAGCAACGGTTATCGCGACCTGGCCCGGGAAGGTTTCGACCTGGCGGTGCGTTCCGAGGTGGCCAGCGATCAGCGCCTGGTGGCCCGGCCACTGCTGGCCTGGCATGAGATGACCTGTGCCAGCCCGGCGTACCTGGAGCAGTACGGTGAGCCGCAGACCCCCATGGAGCTGGCCAGCCATCGTTGCCTGCTCAACAGTCACTACAGCGGGCGCGAGGAATGGCTGTACCACCAACGCCACGAGTTGCTGCGGGTGCGAGTGTCCGGGACGTTCGCCAGCAATCATTACAACCTGCTGAAAAAGGCGGCCCTGGTGGGGGCGGGCATTGCCCGGTTGCCGTCCTACGTGTTGCACGCTGAACTGGCCGACGCTCGCCTGCGCTGGCTGTTGCGCGACTACCAAACCCGAAGCATGCCGATGTATCTGGTTCACCCTTACCAGGGCGGCTTGCCCAGGCGCACTCAGGTCCTGGCCGATTACCTGATCGACTGGTTTCGCCGCAGCGGCGAGGCCCTGGACCGCTTGTAACGGCGGCCACGACCACTCGAAACGAGTTGGCGTACGGCCTGTAGCCGCTGTCGAGCGTAGCGAGGCTGCGAAAAGGTCCGCAGGACCTTCCGGTGCTCGACCGACCAGGCTGATTCTCCGGACGATCTGCGGCCGCTACGCGTCCGTGCGCAGCCTGCGGCATCGCTACACGAAGCGAGCTGGGTCCGCAGGACCTTCCAGGGCTTCAGCGCAGCCTGCGGCAAAGCAGGTGGTCGATGGAGAATGCGCCCGGCCCACGGGCCAGCAACAGCAGGAAGATGGCGATCCAGGTGCCGTGGGTCGGGTAGGCATCCGGGTAGACGAACAACTGGATCACCAGGGTCATGCCCAGCAAGGCCAGGGCGCTGAAACGAGTGGCCAGTCCGAACAGGATCAGCAACGGGAAACCGTGCTCGGCAAGGGCTGCCAGGTGCGCCGCCAGCTCCGGGGGCAGCAGCGGCAAGCGGTATTCGCTCTGGAACAGCGGGATGGTCGAGTCCGCCAGGCGTGGCCAGCCGAGCTCGAAGGTCCCGGAAACCAGGTCGATGGCCAGGCCCTCGATCTTGGTCTGCCCGGACTTCCAGAACACTGCGGCGATGCTGAAGCGCGCGATAAAGGCCACCAGGCTGTAGGGGATGCGCTCGAAACTCTGGTTCAGACGCGACAGCCGGGTGATGACGGGGTTTTGGGTAGGCATGATCAGCTCTTTTTCTGAAGTGGCAAGTCAATGAGGGCGCCGTGGCCGAGCAACAGACCCAGGCAGCGGCCCAGGTCGAAGTCGGCCTGGACGTCCAGTGCGTGGGCAGCGGCGATTGCCAGCGGCTGCTGGCTGCGCAGGCTGTCGATGAACACCAGGCAGCCGGCATCCACCGTCAGCACCTGCACCTCAAGGCCGTTGCGCAGAATCAGCGCATGCTGTTCCCGATGCAGGTAGAACGACGGCCAATGCCGGCCGTCCTGGTGTGCGGCCCACAGGCTCACCACGGCGTAGTTCGAGCGCAGGCTGCGCAGCGATGGGTGCAGATGCAGTTGCAACTGGCCGAGGTGCTCAGGCTGGTTCATGGCCGCCAGCAGCCAGGATGGTTCCAGGGGCTGGGCGTCGGCAGCGTGATAGGCCTCGACTCGCAACCGCTCCAGCCGGGCGACGGCGCCCAGGTAGGGCAGGGAACCGGCGGGCGCGAAGCCCTGGATGAAGTCGGCGAAGTCCTGGCCATAGTCGTTGAGCAAGGGGCTGCGAGGGGGATGGGCACTGATGTAGACATGGCCCATGGCCTCGAAGAATTCCTCGCCCACCAGTTGTGCGACCACCGGGTAGCTGTCTGCCAGGGCGTTGAGCAGCGAGCCCCGGACGTTGTTGCGATAAACCGCGAAGCGTCGCGCCGGGTCGCTGCCCGTGCTGCTGCACAGGCCCGGGGGGCACTGGGGGGAAGAGGCCAGCAGGGCATCGGCGAAGTCTTTCTGGCTGCTCATGTTGGCCACCGGACGCCGAGCAACAAGGCTTCGGCCCTGTCGGCCTCGGCCTGGAGGATGGCCAGGGGCGGGATGCGGTTGTCCCGTTCGATCAGGGTGGGCATCGGGCCGATGCACTCCAGCACCTGCCGATAGAGGGCCCAGACCGCGGCATCGACGGGCGCGCCGTGGTCGTCGATCAGCAACCGATCACCGCTATCGTCACGGTCCTCGGCAAAGCCTGCGAGGTGGATTTCCCCCACGGCATGCAGCGGCAGCGCCTGCAGGTAAGCCAGGGGATCGCGCTGATGATTGATGCAGGAAACGTAGAGATTGTTGACGTCCAGCAGCAGGCCGCAGCCACTGCGCTGGATCACCTCGCGGATGAAGTCCGTTTCATCCAGGGTCGAATGCTGGAACTGCAGATAGGTCGCCGGATTCTCCAGCAACATCTGCCGGCCCAGGCGGCTCTGCACCTGGTCGATGTGCGCGCAGACCCGTGCCAGGGTCGGCCCGTCGTAGGCCAGGGGCAGCAGATCATTGAGGAAGGCCGGGCCATGGCTGGACCAGGCCAGGTGTTCGGAAAAGCACTGGGGCTGATAGCGCTCGACCAATATCGCCAGGCGCTCCAGGTGGAGGCTGTCCAGGGGGCCTTCACCACCGATGGACAGGCCGACACCGTGCAGCGACAACGGGTAGTGCTCGCGGATCAGGCCCAGGTAATGATGGAATGGACCACCCGCCACCATGTAGTTTTCGGCGTGCACTTCGAAGAAGCCAATGTCGGGCCGTTGCTCGAGCACCGGCTTGAAGTGCTCGGTCTTGAGTCCCAGGCCGGCCCGGTACGGCAGGCCTGGGGCTGCCGGAGTGCCGGGAGGGGCCGCTTGGTTCAGGCTGGTATTCATCGTCGGCACTCGGGCAGGCAAGGGGTCAGGACTTGGCCTTGAACGCCTGGAGCTGGCCGAAGCCGGTAGGCGAGGTGCTGCTGGCGGTTTTCTCGCAGGTGCCCTTGGGCACCAGTTTCCAGGCATTGGCCTGGTCATTGAGCTTTGAGGTTCCGGCGCAGGTGGTGCCGGCGCCGGCTGCGCAATCGTTCTTGCCTTTCATGGCCACGCCGAAGCATTTCTCCATGTCCTCGGCGGCATGGGCGGTGGTGGGCAGGGCGGCGATGCTCAGGGCGGACCCCAAGGCCAGGACCAGGGCGGTAGCGGACAGGGTGCGGGGGTTGCTCATGGTGATTCTCCAGGATCGGGTTTGGAAAAAGCAGCATTGGTGCTTGCTTGTTCCTCTAGAGAAGGACCGGGGCGGTTCGTTACAGCTGGCCGGCAAGTATTTTCAAGGTCAATGAAAAACGGCCCCGAAGGGCCGTTCTGTTTGTTGCCTGCGCTCAACCGCCCAGGTAGGCGTCGCGGACCTTGGGATCGGTCAGCAAGGCTTCGCCGGTGCCCTGCATCACCACCCGGCCGTTTTCCAGTACATAGGCACGGTCAGCGATCTTCAGCGCCTGGTTGGCGTTCTGCTCCACCAGGAACACCGTCACGCCGTCGCGGCGCAGTTGCTCGATGATGTCGAAGATCTGCTGGATGATGATCGGCGCCAGGCCCAGGGACGGTTCGTCCAGGAGCAGCAGCTTGGGTTTGCTCATCAGCGCCCGGCCGATGGCGAGCATTTGCTGTTCGCCCCCGGACATGGTGCCGCCACGCTGGGTGAAGCGCTCCTTGAGCCGCGGGAACAGGTGCAGGACCTTGTCCATCTGCTCCTGGTAGTCGCCCTTGTCGGTGAAGAAACCGCCCATGGCCAGGTTCTCCTCCACTGTCAGGCGGGCGAACACCCGGCGCCCCTCGGGCACTACGGCAATGCTCTTGCGCATGATCTGCGCCGAGGTCTGCCCCACCAGCTCCTCGCCCAGGTAGCGAATGCTGCCGC
The DNA here is from genome assembly GCF_020520285.1 of Pseudomonas sp. L5B5. NCBI lineage: Bacteria > Pseudomonadati > Pseudomonadota > Gammaproteobacteria > Pseudomonadales > Pseudomonadaceae > Pseudomonas > Pseudomonas sp. L5B5. Next base: position 2,714,145 of record NZ_CP084742.1, on the reverse strand, counting down.
TGTGGGCCTGGGGCGAGCCACACAGGGTCATCAGCAGGGTGGACTTGCCAGCGCCGTTGGCCCCGATCAGGGTGACGATCTCGCCCTGGCGGATCTCGACGTTGACACTGTGCAGCGCCTGGATCTTGCCGTAGTAGGTGGAAACGTTCTCGAACTGCAGCATTTACGCTTCTCCCAGGTAGGCTTTGATCACTTCGGGATTGTCGCGGATCTGCTCCGGCGTACCGTCAGCCAAGGGCGTGCCCTGGTTGATCACGACGATGTGGTCGGAAATGCTCATGACCAGCTTCATGTCGTGCTCGATCAGCAGCACAGTGACGTTGTGCTCTTCACGCAGCACGCTGATCAGCGCCTTGAGATCCTCGGTTTCCCTCGGGTTCAGGCCGGCGGCAGGCTCGTCGAGCATGAGGATCCGCGGTCGGGTCATCATGCAGCGGGCGATTTCCAGGCGCCGTTGCTGACCATAGGCCAGGGTACCGGCGGGACGGTTGGCAAACTCGCGCAGGTTGACCTTGTCCAGCCAGTAGCCGGCGTACTCCATGGCCTCGTGCTCGCTCTTGCGAAACGCCGGGGTCTTGAACAGCCCGGACAGGAAGTTGGTGTTCAGGTGACGATGCTGGGCGATCAACAGGTTCTCGACCGCGGTCATGTCCTTGAACAGCCGCACGTTCTGGAAGGTCCGCACCACGCCCTTGCGGGCGATCTTGTGGCCGGGCAGGCCCTGGATCGGCTCGCCGTCCAGCAGGATGGTGCCGGCGCTTGGTTGGTAGAAGCCGGTGAGGCAGTTGAATACCGTGGTCTTGCCGGCGCCGTTCGGGCCGATCAGCGCCACCACTTGTTTTTCCTTGACGGTCAGGGCCACGCTGTTGACCGCCAGCAGGCCGCCGAAGCGCATGGACAGGCCGGTTACTTTCAGGATCTCACGGCTCATTTGCGCAGCTCCATGTGAGGACGTTGCATGGGCAGCAGACCTTGAGGACGCCAGATCATCATCAGCACCATCATGGCGCCGAACATCAACATCCGGTATTCGCTGAATTCACGCATCATTTCGGGCAGCAGGATCATCACGATTGCCGCGAGGATGACCCCCAGTTGCGAGCCCATGCCGCCGAGCACGACGATGGCGAGAATGATCGCCGACTCGATGAAGGTGAAGGACTCCGGGGTCACAAGGCCCTGGCGTGCAGCGAAGAAGCTGCCGGCGAAACCGGCGAACGCGGCACCCAGGGTGAAGGCCGAGAGCTTGATCACAGTGGGGTTCAAGCCCAGGGCGCGGCAGGCGATCTCGTCTTCACGCAAGGCTTCCCAGGCACGGCCGATCGGCATGCGCAGCAGGCGGTTGATGACGAACAGGGCCGCCAGTGCCAGCAGCAGGGCCACCAGGTAGAGGAAGATCACCTTGTTGATCGAGTTGTATTGCAGGCCGAAGAACTCGTGGAAGGTCTGCATGCCTTCTGCGGCCTTGCGTTCGAAGGTCAGGCCGAAGAAGGTCGGTTTCTCGATGTTGCTGATGCCGTTGGGGCCGCCGGTCAGGTCGGTCATGTTGCGCAGCAGCAGGCGGATGATTTCACCGAAGCCCAGGGTCACGATCGCCAGGTAGTCACCCCGCAGGCGCAGCACCGGGAAGCCCAGCAGGAAGCCGAAGGTGGCCGCCATCAGGCCGGCGATGGGCAGGCAGATCCAGAAGCTCAGGCCGAAGTAGTGCGACAGCAGCGCGTAGCTGTAGGCGCCCACGGCGTAGAACCCCACGTAACCCAGGTCCAGCAGGCCGGCCAGACCGACGACGATGTTCAGGCCAAGGCCGAGCATCACGTAGATCAGGATCAGCGTGGCAATGTCCACCGCCCCGCGCGAGCCGAAGAACGGCCAGACCAGGGCGCCGAGGATCAACGCCAGGATGATCCAGCGCTGAGTGCCGGGCAGGGTCAGGAAGTTGCTGGCCTTGGCCGGGATCAACGGCATGCTGGGAGAGGACTTCCAGGCTGCGCTGATCTGGGAGTGGAACAGCACCCGCAGGAACATCAGCACCGAACACACCGCGATGGTGGCAAGGATGGTCGGGCTGGTGTTGTGGACTTCCAGGTTGATGCCGACGATGGTCAGTTTCAGGCCCAGTACCGGGTAGGCTACTGCCCAGACCAACAAGGCGCTGAACAGCGCCGATTTAAGATTCCTAGTCATACTTTCTCAACCTCCGGACGGCCCAGAATGCCGGTCGGCCGGAACAACAGCACCAGAACCAACAGGCCGAACGCCACGACATCCTTGTACTGGTCGCCGAACACGTCGGCGCCAAAGGCTTCAGCCACCCCCAGCACCAGCCCGCCGAGCATCGCGCCCGGGATACTGCCGATGCCGCCCAAGACCGCTGCGGTGAAGGCCTTCAGGCCCACCAGGAAACCGGCGTTGGGGTTGATCACACCGTATTGCATGCTCAGCAGCACGGCGGCGATGGCCGCCAGCGCAGCGCCGATCACGAAGGTCAGGGCGATGATGTTGTTGGTATTGATGCCCAGCAGGTTGGCCATCCTGATGTCCTCGGCACAGGCACGGCAAGCGCGACCCAGGCGAGAGCGGGAGATGAACAGCGTCAGGCCGAGCATGGCGATGAGGGTCACCACGAATACCACGATCTGCATGTAGGAAATCAGCACTTCATGTGCACCACCTGGCCCGATGGAGAAGTTCCCCGGGATCAGGTTGGGGATGGACTTGTCCTTGGAGTCCTGCGCCAGCAGCACGGTGTTCTGCAGGAAGATCGACATGCCGATGGCAGAGATCAGCGGGATCAGGCGGTTACTGCCACGCAAGGGGCGGTAGGCGATCCGTTCGATGCTGTAGCCATAGGCACTGGTGACGACGATGCTCGCGATGAAGGCTGCGGTCATCAGAAGCGGGACACTGTCGAGTCCCATCATGGCCAGGCCCGCGATGGCGATGAACGCCACGTAGGATCCGATCATGTAGACCTCGCCGTGGGCGAAGTTGATCATTCCAATGATGCCGTAGACCATCGTATAGCCGATGGCGATCAAGGCATACGTGCTGCCAACGGTGAGACCGTTAACCAGCTGTTGGAAAAAGTGATAGATGTCAGGCATTACAACGCTCCTAAAAACCTGATACGCATTTCACTGGTGGAGTCATTTTCCCGGCCATGCCCCGTAGGTCTGCACCCACTTCGGGCTGGACTTTGCCAGCGAACCGCTGATGACGGTTTTGAGATTTTCAGGTGGGCAGGCTCCCGGATCACGGAAGCACGGCCCATACATTCGTAAAACAAAGCCCACGGCAAGCCGTGGGCTTTATCGGCAGTCAGTCAGGGCAGCCTTACTGAGGCGAAACTTCGGTTTTTGGCTTGCCGAAGTGCCACTCGTAGACCACGAACTTGAAGTCTTTCAAGTCGCCCTTGGCATCGAAGCTCAGGTCGCCGGTCGGGGTCTTGAAGGTACCGGCGTGGATGGCTTCGGCCACCTTGGCCGCGTCTTCGCTCTTGGCGTTGGTGATGGCGCCGGCGATGACTTCAACTGCGGAGTAGGAAGGGAATACGAAAGGACCGCTCGGGTCTTCTTTCTTGGCCTTGAACGCGTCAGCCAGGGCGACGTTGGCCGGGTCCTGGTCGAAGGACTTGGGCAGGGTCACCAGCAGGCCTTCGGAAGCGTCCTTGGCAATCTGCGAAATGGAGTCGTTACCCACGCCTTCCGGGCCCATGAACTTGGCCTTCAGGCCTTTTTCCTGTGCCTGGCGCAGGATCAGGCCCAGTTCCGGGTGGTAGCCGCCGTAGTAGACGAAATCGACGTTGGCCTGCTTGAGCTTGGCGATCAGCGACGAGAAGTCCTTGTCGCCGGCGTTGATGCCTTCGAACAGGCCGACCTTGGTGCCTTTCTTCTCCAGGGTCTGCTTCACGGCGGTGGCGATGCCTTCACCGTACTGCTGCTTGTCGTGGAGCACGGCGACGATCTTCGGTTTCACGTGATCGGCGATGTAGTTGCCGGCGGCCGGGCCCTGGGCGCTGTCCAGGCCAATGGTGCGGAACACCATCTTGTAGCCCCGGGCGGTGATGTCCGGGCTGGTGGCGGCGGGGGTGATCATCACCACGCCTTCATCTTCATAGATGTCGGAGGCCGGTTGAGTGGAGCTGGAGCAGAGATGGCCGACGACATACTTGACGCCATCGTTGACCACCTTGTTGGCGACTGCCACGGCCTGCTTGGGATCGCAGGCGTCGTCGTATTCGACGGCTTCGAGTTTCTTGCCGTTGACGCCGCCCTTGGCGTTGATCTGTTCAATGGCCATCTTGGCACCACTGAACTGCATGTCTCCGTACTGTGCTACAGGGCCGGTTTTGGGGCCGGCGATACCGATCTTGATGGTGTCAGCTGCGAACGAATGGCTGGCAACCCCGGCCAGGACCATAGCGGCAAACAGTTTGGAAATCTGCTTAGTAGCCTTATTCATAGTGCTCCACTCTTGCTGTTGTAATTTTTATAGTTCCGGCGGCCTTGAGTCGCAGAACCGAACCGATATCGCGAATATCCGTCGGAAATGCCCCTGGCAACTGTACCGGTACAGTGTAGTGCGCCGGTCGTTCGCTTGAAAAGCTGGCTGCTGGGGGCAAAAACGCGGAGTGTCGCTTGGTTGAAAGAAAAAGACAGATTTGCGGCGTGGTTTTTCGCGCGATTCGGCGTCAATCCCTGGCGCTTCTGAGCTTCTCGATCGATGACGCTTTTGCTACCGGGTTTTTCTGCCAGGGCACCGACGTTATGATTGCGCCGATTTCTTTTCTGGACAGTCCCATGACTCAAGAACCTAGCACCCTCTATGCCAAGCTGCTTGGCGAGACCGCATCCATCAGCTGGAAGGAACTGGAGCGGTTCTTTGCCAAGGGTGCCCTATTGTGGGTCGATGCCGACCTGGATCTGATCGAAGCGGCCCAGGCCGTGGCCGAGAACCAGGCGGACAAAGTGGCGGCCTGGCTGGCCGAGGGGACCGTTGAAAAGCTGTCTGCAACGCGGGCGTCCGATCTGCAGGAGCGTGATCCGACGTTATGGGCGGTGGTGGTGTCGCCCTGGATCCTGGTCCAGGAAAGGGCATCGCGCTGATGGCGTGCGCCGAAGTGGTGCGGTTTTTTGTCGGACAAAAGTGTGTAGCCGAGTAACCGTGAATCCAGTGATGGCACCTTGCCGTAGAGAAAGGCCCCACAGCCCGATTTGCCCAAGGTGACGTTCACGGAAGGGGAACAGTTTCAAGCTCGTCCGACGAGCTGTTCAAGTGTTCCACGGCACTGGGTGGACCTGTCGGTCCACCTCTCTTGCCTGGTCTGATCTGCGGCCGGTGGCGGCACGACAGATCCGTTGTCTGTCCGTGCCGCAGCCGGCGGGCGAATGATCAGTAGGCAGTCTTGCCGGTGTGCTGATTGAGGGAGATGACCCGGGTCTTGCCGATGCGGTGACGGTAGATTTCCCGCAGGTACTTGATGGCTTTCTTCACGCAATCCCGGGACAGGCGGATGTCGTTGATCGAGACGAACTTGTCCTTGTCGTTGATCAGCTCGCGGTATTTCTTCTCGTACATCGGCTTGATCGCGTACCAGTTGGTGTCGAGGATTTTCGCCGGGTTCTCGAATTCGTTGAGCAGATCGTCGATGTGATTTTCGTCGAAGTGGTCGCTGGTGATGAAGTCCAGCACCGAGTTGTCCAGGGTGTCGTCGAAACGGTACGGATTGCGCGCGAAGCAGCGCTTGATGAAGGCCACGATCAGGGTCAGGAAGTCATCCGACAGGCACGGGCTCTTGGCGATCAGGGTGGTCAGCGACAGGTTGGCCGAAGCGCCGATCACCAGCGCATAACGCTTGAGGGTGGTATTGGGGAACAGGCTGTTGAGGTGGGTCTTGAGCCGGTTCAGGTCCATGTAGGACAGCTTGTAGTCCTTGGGCAGCGACACGATGGACACCACCGACGAGCAGTTCTTGAAGAAGTGCAGGTCGTGCAGTGCCGCGGCGTCGAACCCCGAGGCCTTGTACTGCTCCAGCGCCGCGCGATAGCGCTTGGACTCGATTGGCAGCAGGCTGATCCCTTCGATGGCCTGGGTCTGCTTGTTGAAGTGCGGCAGGTCGATGGAGCGGAAGAACAGGTCGTCGATGTTCAGGCGCTGTGGCTCCTTCTCGAACACCTTGAACTTGTCGCCGGTCGGCACCGGCTGCTCCGGCACCACGGATTCGGCGTAGGCGATCGCCACGGGACCGGCCAGGCTCATGAACAGGTCGTTGGCGTCCAGGCGGATGGTTTCGCCGATGTCGATGCCGGCACGACGGAAGTAGTTCTGGTCGTAGTCGGTGGTCACCGCCTGGGCCGTGAGGATGTTGAAGATCTGCTGGGAGATGTACTGGTTGGCGTGCTTCTCCATGGCGTTGACGTCAATGTTCTGGATGTTGCCGTCATCGCTTTCTTCGGCATAACGCATGATGTCGTTGGAGATCAGCATCATTGCGTTCCATGGGCGGATCCGGCCCATGACGCTGGCTTCACTGCTGTCTTCGTTATCGAAGTTGTAGGAGAAGTCCCACTCTTCCGACAGGTATTTGCACAGCAGGCGGCCGGCGTTGATGTGCAACGCCTCGGACATCTCGCTGCGGTGGTCGGAAATGTTGGGCAGCACGCAGATGCCGCTGGTGAAGATCGGCTCGAAGACGAAGGAGTGCCCGCTCTTGCTGTCGTGCTCGTCCATCGGCTTGGTGTCGAAGGTCTTGTTCATGTACGAATACTGCTGGGCCAGGCCGAATTCCGAGGCCATGCCCGAGCCGGTACCGCCGCCGGCGCTGAAGATCGAGAAGTACAGGCGCGACTGGTTGGCCTTGATCCCGCAGGAATCGATCAGGTACGAGTGGATCATTTTCCAGTCGGGGCTGGAGAAGCGCTGGGTGTCCTTGTTGAGGATGATCTTGGCCAGGTACTGGCCGAGGATCGGCGCGTTACCGGCGCCACCGGCGTGGACTTCCGAGAGGTCCATGATCTTCATCTTGCTGTAGTCGCGGATGAACCCGCTCTTTTCGCCCTTGCGCGAGAAGCGGATGCGCCCGGCGATGTCCTTGTCCAGGTCGCCCAGCATCACCAGCGGCTCCACCAGGAACACGGGCTTGCTGGCCTTGTTCTGGCCCAGGCGCAGATTCTGCCGAATCCACTGGCCAGGGCTGTAGGCGCCTTCGTAGGCCTTGTCTTCGTTGTTGAATTCGTTGAGGTAGAACTTGCGCGCGTTGTACACCAGCTCCGCCACGTCCAGGGCGATGTTGGAGCCGCAGCGGCCGAGGCCGATCAGGCATACCGACGGGAACTCCTGCTCGCGGCGGTTTTCCTGCTCGTCTTCCAGATGCACCGGGCGCGGGAACACCATGTCACGCAGGCCATCGAGGTTATCGAGGATGCGGTCGGTATTGGTTTCGGTGAAGTACAGGTACTGCTGGGTCGACAGGGGGCGTGAACTGGACAATGGCTTCGTATCCGAGTGGCTTGGTTTGGAGGAGGTCAGCGTCATCTCGGAGACTGCGTTGGCAGGATCATTTTTAGAAGTCATTGTGCGCCATATGCCTGGTCAGGTTGGCTCGGGGACGAGGTGTCGGCGAGCCATCACGGAGTGGGACCTCGCTGCTGCGTGGAGCGCGAATTTTACCCAAGGTGTCAGGGTTTTTTCTGAGCGACGCTCGGGGGAGTCCTTTCCTGAATCAAGATGAATCGGCCAGTATTCACTGATCTTTAATCAAATGAGGGCAATATGATGTCAGCGTTACCTTCACTCGGTTTTGCCGGGATCGGCCTGATGGGATTGCCAATGTGCCAGCGCCTGCTGGCTGCGGGCTATCCGGTGGCGGTGTGGAACCGCAATCCGCAGAAGTGCGCTGCCCTGGTGGCCGCCGGGGCGCGACAAGTTGCCGCGCCATCGCAGCTCTGTCAGCAGGCCGACCTGGTGCTGTTGTGCCTGGCCAATACCGAGGTGGTGCGCGAGGTGGTCTTTGGTCCTGGAGGGATTGCCGAGGGCGCCCGGCCCGGCCAGTTGCTGCTAGACCTGTCCAGCCTGGAGCCGGGCGCGACCCGGGAAATGGCTGCCACGCTGGCTCGTGATACTGGCATGGGCTGGGTCGACGCCCCGGTGTCCGGCGGCACCCAGGGCGCCGAGGCCGGTAGCCTGGCGATCATGGTCGGTGGCGAGGTGGCGGATGTCGAACGCGTGCGACCGGTGCTGCTGGCCATGGGGCAGCGGGTCACGCATATGGGAGCAGTGGGGGCGGGCCAGGTGACCAAGGCCTGCAACCAGATGATCGTCGCCTGCAATGCCCTGGTGATTGCCGAGGTCGTGGCCCTGGCCGAGCGGTCCGGAGTCGATGCGCGGTTGCTGGCCGAGGCCCTGGCCGGGGGCTTCGCCGATTCACGGCCGCTGCAGATTCTGGCTCCGCAGATGGCCGAGAGCCGTTTCGAGCCGGTGAAATGGCATGTGCGGACCCTGCTCAAGGACCTGGATGGCGCGGTGAAACTCTCCCGGGAACAGGGCGCCGCGACGCCGATCAGCGGGTTAGCTGCGCAGTTGATGCGTCTGCATGGTGGGCAAGGCTATCTGGAAAAAGATCCAGCGACGCTGGTTCATCTCTATCGGGACCCGCCAACCGGGGAGTGAGGTCGCCGGCATGGCGGCTGTCGAGTTCGTCCAGCACCTCGCGCAATTCATGCAGTGGCACTGGCCGGCTGAGCAGGTAGCCCTGCAGGTAGTCGCAGCCGTAGTGCTTCAGCAGTTGTTGCTGCTCCAGGGTCTCGACGCCTTCGGTGACCACCTGCAAATGCAGGGTATGGGCCATGACGATGATCGCCTGGACGATCTCCATGTCCTGGGTCGACTTGGGGATGTCCTGGATGAACGAACGGTCGATCTTCAGGGTATTGAGAGGCAGGCGCTTGAGATAGGCCAGGGAGGAGTAGCCGGTGCCGAAGTCGTCGATCGACAATGATACCCCCAGGCCGCGAATCTGCTTGAGCAGCGCCAGGGTGCTGGCGATGTTGCCCATCAGGGCGTTTTCCGTGACTTCCAGTTCAAGTCGCTGGGGCGCCACTTGGGCACTGCGCAGGGCGCTCTCGATTTCCCCGGCCAGTTCCTCGCGGGTCAGGTTCAGTGCCGAACAGTTGACCGCAATCTTCAGTTCCCCACGGCCATGGCGTGAAAGATGGGCGAGGTCCTGGCAGGCCTTGCGCAGCACCCAGTTGTCCAGCTCGGCGATCATGCCGTTGGCTTCGGCAATGCTGATGAAGCGCTCCGGGCTCAGCAGGCCGTGGTGTGGGTGCTGCCAGCGCACCAGGGCCTCGAGCTTGGTGACCCGGGCGCTCTTGAGGTCATAGATCGGCTGGTAGTACAGCAGCAAGCCCTGGTCGTCGCGCAGGGCATTGCGCAGTTCTTCCTCCAGTTGCAGCTCCAGGGTGGCCCGGGTCTTGAGGTTGGAACTGAAGAAATGCAGGCTGTTGCGTCCCGAGTCCTTGGACTGGTAGAGGGCCAGGTCGGCGTTCTTCAGCAGTTCCTCGCAGGTCTTGCCGTCATCGGGATAGAGGCTGATGCCGATGCTGGTGGTCATCACCATGCGCCGTCCACCCAGTTCGATCGGCTGCTTCATCTTCTGCATGATGCGCTGGGCCATGTTGCGTGCCTCTTCGCGCTCGTACAGGTTGATGAGGATGCAGAACTCGTCGCCGCCCAGGCGGGCCACCACGTCCTCGTGGCTGCGGGTGGAACTCTTGATGTGCCCGGCGATGACCTTGAGCAGCTCATCGCCGGCATCGTGGCCGAGGCTGTCGTTGATGCGCTTGAAATGGTCGATGTCGAGGAACATCACCGCCAGCATGCCGCCGAACGTGCTCTTTTCCATCAGCTTTTCGGCGAACATCTGGTTGAAGCCGCGTCGGTTGATCAGGTTGGTCAGGGCATCGTAGTGGGCCACGTGCTGCAGGGAGGCCCGGGCCTGGTCCAGCTGCGAGAGCAGGGCGTTGACCCGCCGCAGGTCTCGCTCCTTGTGCTGTAGCTTCTTGTCCGCCAGGGCCGCGCTGATACCACTGCCGATGACCAGCAGCACGATCGCGCAGACAGCCAGCGCCAGTTGCAGGTGGCCATCGGGCGCCACCGAGATGGGCAGGGCCCCGGCGGGCAGGGCCAGGGTCATGGACCACATGCCGGTGAAATGCATGAGGACGATGGCGCCGCCCAGTACCAGGCTGCTGGTGTACTTGAGCAGTTGATGGAACATCCCGCTGCCTTCACGCAGGTGCCGTGACAGCAGCAGGGCCGCCAGGCTGCAGGCGATGGCCACCAGCAGTGACAGCCCCATGAGCCAGGGGTCGTAGTACAGGGTCGCGCTGGAGCGCATGGCCGCCATGCCCACGTAATGCATGGTGCTGATCCCCAGGCCGATCCACACCGACGCCAGGCCATAGCGCCAGAGTGGCAATTGCAGGTGGCTCAGGGTGTTCATCGCCAGCCAGGCGGCGATCAGGGCGATGAACAGCGACAGCAGGGTCAGCGGTAGGTCGTACCGGATTTCCAGCGGTGCCTCGAACGCCAGCATGGCGATGAAGTGCATGGACCAGATGCCGCCGGCCAGGCAGCAGGCGCCGAACCAGCGCCACAGGCGCTGGCTGGTCGGATGCTCGACATGGCTGACGCGTTCGGCCATGTCCAGGGTAGCGAAGCTGGCGGCGCAGGCCACCAGGTAAGCCAGCAGCACCAGAACCGGATTGTGGGTGCAATGGAGGACCACTTGCCCGCTGTCCGGAAGCTCGGTAATGAAATGCAGACCCAGCCAATCCATAGCGTGCCCATTTTATTGGTCATCTGGCGTCGGCGGTTCAGCGCCAACGAGTGCTTGGAGTATAGAGGGCACCCGGTGGCTGCAATGGGCAGTGGCAGTTTGGCTCTAATGATTTGCTTATGGCTTCTATCGCCAATCGCGCTAAGCGCTTTCCTCGTACCAGGGCTCGTCGTTCGCCGGCTCAAGGGGCGCAAGCCCGAAGGCGGCACGGGCGGCGTCGCAGGCGCTGTTGTGCAGCCCATCGACCCAGGACGCCTCGAACTCCCGGCAAGGGCTGGCGCGCTGGGCATAGATTGAGCAGCTCACGCCCTGGCCGACCTCACCTTGCAGGGCGACGCAGCGCGGCGACTTGCAGTCGGTGCCGAGCATCGCCACCCGGCTGGGGCTGATGCTCAGCACCAGCTCGTCGGGGACCGTTCCGCCGGACGAAGCGCATTCGCCCCAGAAAAAAGACACACGAAAGTGTGAACAGCAGGCACCGCAATTCAGACACGGACTGGCTTCGGACATAGGCGTATTCAACGGGGAAGGGGTGGGGAAGGGGGGAGGCAAGGCGGCTATTCTAGGCTTCGCATCGGCCTTGGGAAGGGGGGGCACAAGGTATTTTTTCAACCTTGGCCAAGCCCTTGAAAATCTTGCTCAAGCCCCGGGTTACGGGGGCTGTGGCCAAGTCGCCGAGCCTCTTGGGGCCATCCGTGCCCAGGCCTGCCAGGTCGGCCTGCGATGCTCTGGTATCAGGCTGGCGAATGATCACAGACAGTTGCGGCGCGCCTGACTAGATTGCACTCTCCAGGCTCGCGTCTGGCCGAATAACAATAAAAGAGATCGACCCATGGATAACTCGACTCAAGCGGCAAATGCCTGGCGCATTCTGTTCCTGTTGTTTTTGGCAAACCTGTTCAACTTCTTCGACCGCACCATTCCCGCGATCATCATCGAGCCGATCCGCATGGAATGGCACCTGAGCGATTTCCAGCTGGGGATCATCGGTACCGCCTTCACCATCGTCTATGCCATTGCCGGCCTGCCCCTGGGACGGATGGCCGATACCGGCTCGCGCAGTAAACTGATGGGCTGGGGCCTGGCGGTCTGGAGCGGGCTCACCGCCGTCAATGGCATGGTCGGCAGTTTCTGGAGCTTTTTGCTGGTGCGCATGGGCGTCGGGATTGGCGAGGCCAGTTACGCGCCGGCGGCCAACTCGCTGATCGGCGACCTGTTCCCGGCCCATCGCCGGGGCCGGGCCATGGGCATCTTCATGCTGGGTTTGCCCCTGGGCCTGCTGTTGGCGTTCTTCACCATCGGGGCCATGGTCAAGGCGTTCGACAGCTGGCGCGCGCCGTTCTTCATCGCTGCCGTGCCGGGCTTGCTGCTGGCGGTGTTCATGTTCTTCATCAAGGAGCCCAAGCGCGGAGCGGCCGAGGCGACCAAGGTGTCCCAGGAACGGATCGAACGGCCGATCCGTCGGGTGCTGGCGATCCCGACCTTTCTCTGGCTGACCCTGGCCGGCCTGACCTTCAACTTCGCCACGTATGCCTGCAACTCGTTCCTGGTGCCGATGCTGCAGCGCTACTTCCTGATGCCCTTGCAGGAGGCCGCGGTAGCCACCGGGGTGATCGTCGGCGTGACCGGCCTGATCGGCTTGACCCTGGGGGGCTGGGTCGCCGACAAGATCCACCAGCGAGTGGCCAACGGCCGGTTGCTGTTCGCTGCCGCCAGCCTGCTGGTCTCCACCCTGTGCACCGCCTGGGCCCTGCACGCCGGACGGATCGAGATCGGGGTATTCGTCGCGGTGTTCAGCCTCGGCTGGCTGTTTGCCTACAACTTCTATACCTGTGTCTACACCGCGATCCAGGATGTGGTGGAACCTCGGTTGCGGGCCACTGCCATGGCGCTGTTTTTTGCCGGCTTGTACCTGTTGGGGGGCGGCCTGGGGCCAGTGGTGGTGGGCGCGTTGTCCGATCATTTCGCCCATTCGGCGATGTATGCCGCTGGGGCCGGGCAGATGACCGAGGCCTTCAAGGCCATCGGCCTGCACGATGCGATGTACCTGATCCCGGTGGCGTTGTTGTTGACCCTGGTGTTTCTGTTCATGGCCTCACGCTGCTTTGTGCGGGATGCACAGCGGATGCGCGACGGGCTGGCGCCGGGCGAGCCGGTGGGCGCGGCAGCCACGGCCTGATGGCTCGGCTGTTGTCGGAGCGAGGCTTGCCCGCGATAGGAACAACGCGTTGTGTCTGACGCATCGCTGATCGCTGATCGCTGGTCGCGGGCAAGCCTCGCTCCTACGGACGACGATAAAAAAAGCCCGCATTGCGCGGGCTTTTTCGTGGGGCGGGAGACGACTTCAGCCGGCTACCAGGACCCGGATCGCTTCCAGGCGCAGCGCCGCTTTCTCGAGCATGGCCAGGCCTTGTTCGCGCTGCTTGCGCAGGGCTACCAGTTCGCTGTCACGAACAGTCGGGTTGACCGCCTGCAACGCGGTCAGGCGTGCCAGCTCTTCTTCGGTATCGGCAGCCAGGCGGCGTTGGGCCTCGGCCACGCGCTCGGCGTGACGGGGGGCGATCTTGGCTTCGCCAGCGTTGATCTTCGGCGCCAGCTGGTCGCGCTGGGCCTGGATGAACTTGTTGGCACTGGCCTTGGGTACGCTTTCCAGCTGGTCGTTCAGGGTCTCGAAGGCCACCCGTGGCGACAGGTCATTGCCATTGGCGTCCAGCAGGCAGCGCAGGGCGGCCGGTGGCAGGTAGCGACCCAGCTGCAGCGAGCGAGGGGCGACCACTTCGCTGACATACAGCAGCTCCAGCAGCACGGTACCGGGCTTGAGTGCCTTGTTCTTGATCAGCGCCACGGCGGTGTTGCCCATGGAGCCGGACAGCACCAGGTCCATGCCGCCCTGTACCATCGGGTGTTCCCAGGTGATGAACTGCATGTCCTCGCGGGACAGCGCCTGGCCACGGTCGTAGGTGATGGTCACGCCTTCGTCGTCGCCCAGGGGGAAGCTGGCGTCGAGCATCTTCTCGCTGGGCTTGAGGATCAGGGCATTGTCCGAGTGGTCCTCGCTGTCGATGCCGAAGGCGTCGAACAGGGTTTCCATGTAGATCGGCAGGGCGAACTGGTCGTCTTGTTCGAGGATCGCTTCCACCAGCGCATCGCCTTCGCCGGCACCGCCGGAGTTCAGCTCCAGCAGGCGGTCGCGGCCGGTGTGCAGCTCCGCTTCCAGGCGCTCACGCTCGGCGCGGGCTTCGTCGATCAGCGCTTGCCATTCGCCGTCGTCGGCGTTTTCCAGCAGCGGCAGCAGGCGCGGGCCGAACTGGTGCTGTAGGGCGTTGCCTGTCGGGCAGGTGTTGAGGAAGGCGTTCAGCGCTTCGTGGTACCACTGGAACAGGCGCTCTTGCGGGCTGGTCTCCAGGTACGGGATGTGCAGTTCGATCACGTGCTTCTGGCCGATCCGGTCCAGTCGGCCGATGCGCTGCTCCAGCAGGTCCGGGTGCGCCGGGAGGTCGAACATCACCAGATGATGGGCGAACTGGAAGTTGCGGCCTTCACTGCCGATTTCCGAGCAGATCAGCACCTGGGCGCCGAACTCTTCATCAGCGAAATAGGCGGCGGCGCGGTCGCGCTCGAGAATGTTCATGCCTTCGTGGAAGACCGTGGCCGGGATGCCGGAGCGCACGCGCAGGGCGTCCTCCAGGTCCATGGCGGTCTCGGCGTGGGCGCAGATCACCAGGACCTTGGTGCGCTTGAGCATCTTCAGCTGGTCGATCAGCCACTCGACCCGTGGGTCGAACTTCCACCAGCGCTGTTCTTCATCGCTGGCCTCGGGCTGGGCCTGGAAGCTGACTTCCGGGTACAGCTCGGCATGTTCGCCCAGGGGCAGTTCCAGGTACTCGTCCGGGCACGGCAGCGGGTAGGCGTGCAGCTTGCGCTCCGGGAAACCCTGGACGGCGGCGCGGGTATTGCGAAACAGCACGCGGCCGGTGCCGTGGCGGTCCAGCAGTTCGCGCACCAGGCGTGCACTGGCTTCACTGTCGCCATCATTGACGGCGCTCAGCAGGGCTTCGCCCTCGTCGCCGAGGAAACCCTGGATGGTCTTGTGCGCTTGGGGAGACAGGCGTCCCTGGTCCAGCAGTTCCTGCACGGCTTCGGCCACTGGGCGGTAGTTCTCGCTCTCGGCACGGAATGCCGCCAGGTCGTGGAAACGGTTCGGGTCCAGCAGGCGCAGGCGGGCGAAGTGGCTGTCCTGGCCCAGCTGTTCCGGGGTCGCCGTCAGCAGCAGCACGCCGGGGATGGTCTCTGCCAGTTGCTCGACCAGGGTGTATTGCGGGCTGGCCTGCTCTTCGTGCCAGACCAGGTGGTGGGCTTCGTCCACGACCATCAGGTCCCAGCCGGCGGCGAACAGCGCGTCCTGGGCCTTTTCGTCGTCCACCAGCCATTCCAGGGCGACCAGGGCCAGCTGAGTGTCTTCGAACGGGTTGCTGGCATCGCTTTCGATGAAGCGTTCCTCGTCAAACAATGCCACCTGCAGGTTGAAGCGCCGGCGCATCTCCACCAGCCACTGGTGCTGGAGGTTTTCCGGAACCAGGATCAGCACCCGGCTGGCACGCCCCGAAAGCAGCTGGCGATGAATCACCAGGCCGGCTTCGATGGTCTTGCCCAGGCCCACTTCGTCCGCCAGCAGCACCCGTGGCGCGATGCGGTCGGCGACCTCACGGGCAATGTGCAGTTGGTGGGCGATGGGCTGGGCGCGCACGCCGCCCAGGCCCCAGAGCGGGGACTGCAGCTGGCGGCTGGTGTGTTCCAGGGTGTGGTAGCGCAGCGAGAACCAGGCCAGCGGATCGATCTGGCCGGCGAACAAGCGGTCGCTGGCCAGGCGGAACTGGATGAAGTTCGACAGTTGGGTTTCCGGCAGGATGACGGGCTCGTTCTGCCCGTTGAGGCCGTGGTAGACCAGCAGGCCGTCGACGTCCTCGACTTCCTGGACGGTCATTTTCCAACCTTCGAAGTGGGTGATGCTGTCACCCGGCGAAAATCTCACGCGAGTGAGGGGCGCATTCCGTAGCGCATACTGGCGGGTGTCGCCAGTGGCCGGATAGAGCACGGTCAGCAAGCGGCCGTCCTGTGCCAGAACGGTGCCTAGACCTAGCTCGGCTTCGCTGTCACTGATCCAGCGTTGCCCCGGTTGATACTGCTGCGCCATGCTGCCTGACTCCCGCTTTGAAAAAGCCGACTATCTTAACGGAACCTGCTTGCAGTCCAAAGAACTCTGATAAAACCCCTGTATAAAAAGTAGCGTAGGCAGTGTGTTCGTCAGTGCAGCGGGCACTATCGGCTGACGACTGGGTCACAGTTTTGCGACCGATGGCTCAAGTCGCCCATGCCGCGGCCGACAGCCTGCCGACAGGAGACCAATAACATGCTGCCACCGATGCTCCCCTTGAGCGCCGTGCCCGTCACCTCCCAGCAGGACCCGATCCGCCCGCGACCGGACATCCCGCCTGTGGTACCGGTGCAGGAAAGCTCCAATGAAAGCACCATCGACCTGCAAAAACGCGATGCCGAGCAGTCGGCCCTGCTCCTGCGCGAGGAACAGCAGCGCCAGCAGGAACGGCAACGGCGCCAGCGTGAAGACCAGGACGATCCGGAGCAGCACCTGGCGGTGCCCGGTGACGAGTTGAACGCCGACAACACGGTGCCGGTGGCGCCGCTGATCGAAGATGCCCCGCGCCAGGGCTTGTGGGTAGACGTGCAGGTCTAGCCCGCCGGGCCTGATCCGGCCAGTGTCCTGAGCGCCTGCAGCAGGCGTTCGATTTCCTTTTCGGTATTCAGATGGCTCAGGGCGATCCGCGCGACGCTGTCCAGGCCTCGAGCCTGCATGTCCAGCGGGGTGTAGGCCACGCCATTGGCGCCAATATTGATGCCCTGGCGCGCCAGGCGGGCCTTGAGGGCAAAGCTGTCCCAGCCTGCGAGGGTGAAGGCGATCAGGCCCGATTGCTTCCCCGGTTCGCCCAGGTCTTGGCGTTGCAGGCCGGGTATGCGGTCCAGGGCTTGGCGCAGAGGGTCGCTCAGGTGCCTGATGTGTTGTTCGATGGTCTCGCTGCCGATTTCGTTGAGCTCCTGCAGGGCATTGGCCAGCCCGACGAGCAGGACCAGCGACATCTCGCTGGTTTCGAAACGCCGGGCATCTCCACGCAGGCCGAAGCCTCGGCCGTCCCAGGGCGCCGACAGCACATCCCGTGGCAAGGGCTGCAACTGTTCGATAAAGCCGGGCCTTATGTACAGCAATGCCGTACCTCGAGGCCCCCGCAGGTATTTGCGCCCCGCAGCCTTGAGCACATCGCAGCCCAGGGCCTGGACATCGCAGGGCAGTTGGCCAAGCGCCTGGCCGGCATCGATGAAATAGGGGATGTGCCACTGGCGCGCCAGGCGGCCGATGGCGGCGACGGGGTTGATCAGGCCGCCGTTGGCCGGCAGCCAGGTCAGGGCGATCAGGCGCACCCGGGCATCGAGCATGGATTCAAGGGCTTGGACCGATACGGCACCGTGGCTGTCGCAGGGAATGATTTCCAGGCGCGCGCCCGCCGCCAAGGCCGGAGCCATGCAGGCCAGGTTGCCGCCCCATTCATGACGTCCCACCAGAATACGGTCGCCTGGCTGCCAGCGGGGCAGTGCGCTGAAGGCGCTGCCCCAGGCCGCCGACCCGCTGCTGGCGAAGGCGATCGCCTCGCTCGAGGTATTGAGCAGGCGGGCGGCGGCCTGGCGGGCCCGCTCTGGCCAAGCCGCATCCAGTGCAGCCTCCATCGGCCCTTCGGTGGCTTCGCGATGCAGCTGCCCAAGCATGGCATCCAGGGTTCCCTGGCTGGGCAGCGATGCACCGGCATGGTTGAAGTGGCACACGCGAGCGCAACCCGGGGTGGCCTGGCGCAGGCGAGCAACGTGTTCCGGGCCCAGGCTGGTCATGGCTGGAGCTCGAAAATCCCGTCCACCTCCACGGCTACACCGGCAGGCAGGCTGGCCACGCCGATGGCGGTACGGGCATGCCGGCCCTTGTCGCCGAGGGCGTTGACGACCAGGTCGGAAGCACCGTTGGCGACGCCGCTATGGCCCTGGAAATCGCCGCTGGCGGCGATGAACACGTTGAGCCGGCTGATGCGCTGCAATCGCGACAGGTCGTCATCCAGGGCTGCGCTCAGTTGGGCCAGCAGGCCCAGGGCGGCCAGCTCGGCGGCCTGGGCGCCCTGTTCAGGTGACAAATTCTCGCCGAGTCGGCCAAGCAGGGCAGGTTGGCCGTGGTGCAGGGGGATCTGCCCGGAAATGAACAGCAGGTTTTGGCTGCGCACGTGATTGACGTAGTTGGCGGCTGGCTGGCCGGGCTCCGGCAGTTCCAGGCCCAGTTGCTGCACGCGATGTTTCAAGGAGTGGTTCATGGCAAGCCCTCGGATGGAAGACCAGCAGCATCGGCTTTCGCTCCGGGGGGCGACAAACGGATAGATCTAATTCGACGTATCTGAATTTCTCATGGATGCCTCGACCTGTTCCTGCAACCACAGGGCAAAGCATTGCGCTGCAGGATTCGACGCAGCCCTGGCGGTCACCAGCCAGTAGCCGATCTCGCTGTGCAGGGGCGGCAGGTCGAAGGCATCCACCAGGCTGCCCTGGTCCAGATGGCGTTGGATCAGTTGGCGGCGACCCATGGCGATACCCTGGCCGGCCACTGCGGCTTCCACCACGATGTTGTAGTCGTGCAGCATCACTTGCGGGTGCTGGCTGAGGTCCAGGCCATGGCTCGCACTCCAGTCATGCCACTCGAAGGGCTGGTGGGAGCGCGCCATCAGGCGTGGAGCGTGGGCCAGGGCAGTGGCCTTGAGCTGCGGACTGCAGACTGGCGAGAGTTGTTCAGCCAGCAGCAGTGTGGAGTCGACCCGGGGCCAGTGGCCTTTGCCGTAGCGGATGGCCAGGTCGACTTCGGCCCCGGCGACGTCCGCCAACTCGATGGCCGGTTGCAGTTCCAGCTGGATATGTGGGTAGCGTCGGCTGAAATCCGCCAGGCGCGGCGCCAGCCAGAGGGTGGCGAAGGAGGCCAGAAGACCGATGCGCAAGGCGCGCTGTTCAGGAACGGCCAGCAGTTCCTGGGTTGCCTGGGCGATCTGCTCCAGGGCGGGGCGGATCTGTCGATAGTAGGCATCGCCCGTGCAGGTCAGGTCGATGGCCCGAGTGCGTCGGATGAACAACGGCTGTCCCAGGTGCTCCTCGAGCTTGTGCACCTGATGGCTGATGGCACTCTGGCTGACGCACAGTTCCCGGGCTGCCTTGATGAAGCTCAGGTGTCGGGCCACGGCTTCGAAGGCGCGCAGGGCCAGCAGCGGCGGCAGGTGCTTGGGCATTTCCACGGCAGGTTTCCCGGAGGCGGTTCAAAGGCCAATTGTGCGGATAAAAAAGTGGCGCAGCAGCGATTTTATTCGCCGGATGCGGGTCAGATGACTGGTCAGGGGCGACGTCACGCCGCATTATTGCCCCATCCGCCATTGATCCTCCGTGATGCAGCCAAGCCATGAATCAAGACGTCAAGTTGATCGACCTCAACGCTGAGCGCGCCAAGCGCGTGCACGACCTCAACGAAAAGCGCCTGAATGAAGTGCGCCAGGCCTTCGAGCAGGCGATGCCTTTGGGCAAAACCAAGAAAAAGCCAAAAAACAAACCGAAAAAGCGCTGAACAGCCGGTTTTCTGTTGATACAGGTCAGTTATTCCCCCTTCCTCGCCCTCCGTCCATGGCGTCATTGACGCCGGTCAATTTTCTCCTGCCCCTCTTTGGTTACCTTAGCTCCATCGCAACGAGGCACGAGCAGGAGGCTGGTCATGTTTTTCGACAATGTGGTGTTCGCCGGAGTGCTGACAGTCGGCCTCATGGTTCTGTTTTTCGCAGGTTTTGGATTCTTCATCTGGAAAGACGCAAACAAGCGTAAAAAACCTTAAGCCTTTCCAGGGCAACGAGCACGCAAGGCATTTTGGGCAACTTCGGTTGCCCTTTTTTTTGCCTGCAGGAAAGTGCCTGACTTGAAAGGCCAGGCATAAAAAAAGGTGCGCCCCTGGGGGCGCACCTTTTGTCTGGCTGCTCGAAGCGCTTGTCAGCTGCCCAGGACCTTGGAGGCAGCCCAGAACAGGCCTGCCGACAGGGCCACGGTAGCCGGCAGGGTCAGGACCCAGGCCATCAGGATGGTCTTCACCGTGCCGCTTTGCAGGCCGCTCTTGTTGGCGACCATGGTCCCGGCCACGCCGGAGGAGAGCACGTGTGTGGTGGAAACCGGCAGGCTGAAGACGTTGGCCAGGCCGATCAGGCCGGCCGCGGTGATCTGGGCCGACATCCCCTGGGCGTAGGTCATGCCCTGCTTGCCGATCTTCTCGCCGATGGTCTGTACCACACGTTTCCAGCCGATCATGGTGCCCAGGCCCAGGGCCAGGGCCACGGCCAGGATCACCCAGAACGGTGCGTATTCGGTGGTGGCGGTCAAATCCTTGCGCAGCTTGTCCAGGTCGGCCTTTTCACGGGCGGCCAGGCCAGGCAGCTTGCCGACTTTCTTGGCGGTGTCGTCCAGGCACAGCAGGTAGCGGCGCACTTCGATGCGGTCTTCCGGGGACAGCGAATGGTAGTCGGAAACACCCTTGAGGCTGCTCAGCAAGGCGCTGATGGTCGGTTCGGTCTGTTGCGGATTGCAACGGAACTTGCCGGGAAGATCATCCTTCACGCTTTTGCCCAGGGCCAGGAACTCGCCCAGGGATTCATGGTTGCGCTGGTAGAACTGACTCAGGTGCAGGGTGGCGTCGCGGGTACGTTCGATCTGGTAGGTGGTGCTGTTGAGGTCCAGCACGAACTGCGCGGGCACGATGCCGATCAGTACCAGCATGATCAGGCCGATGCCTTTCTGGCCATCGTTGGAGCCGTGCACGAAGCTCACGGCCATGGCCGAGATCACCAGCACCAGGCGGTTCCAGAACGGTGGGTGTTTCTTGTCGTCGACCTTGCGCCGCTGTTCCGGGGTCTTGTGCATCTTCGAAATGGGGCGCCACCATTTCAGGCCGATCAGTACCAGCGCTGCAATAATGAAGCCCGCCATGGGCGAGACCACCAGGGACGCGCCGATATCGATCGCCTTCTGCCAGTTCACGCCATCGCCCAAGGGGATGTCATTGAGCAGGGCGTTGGCCAGGCCCACGCCGAGGATCGAGCCGATCAGGGTGTGGGAGCTGGAAGCGGGGATGCCGAAGTACCAGGTGCCCAGGTTCCAGGCGATGGCTGCGGCCAGCAAGGAGAAGACCATGGCCAGGCCGTGGCCGGTATTGACATTGATCAGCAGCTCGACCGGCAGCAGGTGGACGATGGCGTACGCCACGCCGACGCCGCCAAGGAGCACGCCGAGGAAATTGAATACACCGGAGAAGAACACGGCCAGGTGCGGCGGCATGGCTTTGGTGTAGATGACAGTGGCAACCGCATTTGCGGTGTCATGAAAGCCGTTGATGAACTCGTAGGCGAGGACAAAAGCCAGGGCGAGCAAGAGGCTCACAAGCACCCAAGCATCCAGTCCGCTGAATAAATCGATCATGAAGGTTTTCTGACCCGGTCATAAGGGGGCGCGATTATGCCAGAAAACCCTGCTAATCAACGCACAAGCTGCTCACCGGTAACATTCTTCAACGAAAAAACTGACCCGGAGCAGAGTTTTCTCCGATTCCTCTCAGAGCTTTCAACCCACTGATTTTGCTAGGTCATGGCTCATTGGGCGAGGGTTCGGGCCTGGTTTCAAGGGGGTTAAAACTTTTGTATGAAATTTCACCGAAAGGTCTTGCCGGGTGTTGTCCCTCGGCCGGGCAGGGCGAGGCACTGAAGGCCCGGGGTGGCAAATATCGATGATCGGCCTGGCCGCCGGACTCATGCCTGCTCGGGCCTGAGTTCCTTTTCCATCTTCTGCAGTTCCTGGTTGAACGCCTGGTCGCGAATGCTGGAGCGTTTACGCCAAGGTTTGCGTTCAGGTTCCGGCTGGGCGGCATAAAGAGTGACTTCGCCACCGTAAACGTCCTTGTAACGTTGCTCCTGGCGCTCAAGTTCCGCGCGCAGTTCGTCTTTCGTCACAGTGTTACCTAATTGAGTGAGGGGCCATTCCGGTGTAACGCATGGCTGGAGGACGCCTACGGAAAAGCGGACTCATCACCGCTCTGGGTTCTGAATCGCAATCCTTTCAAGCAAGCCCTTTAATGCATGCGGCCACGTCACCGGATGAAAACGACTGTCGTAGCAACAGCGTCGTCCAATGCAAACGGACTGACCAAATAGTCTTTTGGGGTCAAGCGTTTGCGGAAGGTGATCGATTATAGCGGCAGATCACCTGGATGAGGGGCAAAGGGCCTTCGCCCATCTTCCTCATTCGAGCAGTATAGCTTCGGTAAAGGATAACTGTATGACCGTAAAGTTTAAAACTGCCAACTTCAGTGTGAGTGTTTTGTTACGTACAAGTTCTACTCATTTTTTATGCTGGTGGCTGTTCCGGTACTTTGCAGGCGCAACTCTGGCGAGCGAGACACTGCTTGCAGCTATTTTTACCGGATGATTGTTACCTTGGGTGAATCAATGTGCTGCTCGTAGTTGGGACTTGAGGGGTTATTTGCGATTAGCGATCGACGGTTCGATAATCGCCCGGTCTTGCCTGCGCCTGCTGTAGGGTGACAGTACAGCTTGCAATGGCGCAGAACTTCCCCGCAGAGAGCCTGAAATGAACGATCAGATGCGTAACTCCTTCACGTCGATGGCGCCCCCGATCGTGGCATCTGCGGCGAAGAGAATCCAGGCATTCACCGGTGACCCGGACTTCATGACCTCCCTGGCCCGGGGCCTGGCGGTGATACAGGCGTTTCAGGAGCGCAAGCGGCACCTGACCATCGCCCAGATCAGCCATCGCACGGAAATTCCCCGGGCTGCGGTGCGCCGCTGCCTGCACACGCTGATCAAGCTGGGTTACGCCACCACCGACGGGCGTACCTATTCGCTGCTGCCCAAGGTCCTGACCCTGGGGCATGCCTATTTGTCGTCGACTCCCCTGGCCGTGTCGGCGCAACCCTACCTGGATCGCATGAGCGAGCAACTGCGCGAGGCCTGCAACATGGCCACCCTGGAAGGCGACGACATCCTTTATATCGCCCGTTCGGCCACGACCCAGCGGCTGATCTCCGTCGATCTCTCGGTAGGGGGGCGGTTGCCCGCCTACTGCACGTCCATGGGGCGGATCCTGCTGGCCGCGCTGGATGACTCCTCGTTGCGCGAGTATCTGGAACATGCCGACCTGCAAGCCAAGACCAGCCGCACCCTGCATACCCCCCAGGCGTTGCTGGAGTGCCTGCAGCAGGTACGCCAGCAGGGCTGGTGCATTGTCGACCAGGAGCTGGAGCAGGGATTGCGTTCGATCGCCGTGCCGGTCTACGACGCTTCCGGCCAGGTGCTGGCGGCGCTCAATGTCAGTACCCATGCCGGTCGGGTCAGCTGCACCGAGTTGGAGCAGCGATTCCTGCCCGGTCTGTTGGTTGCCAGCCGCGAACTCAGTGCCCAGCTGTTCGCTTGAGTCGTTCGATAAACGCACAGAACCGCCCTCGACGAATTGACGCTTTTTACCTTGGCATCATTGATGCCGTGGGAGTGTCATCGGCTGCATGCACCGTCCCACGCCAATAATAAAGAAGAGGCCTGTCCCATGAGCACGTTCCCTGCGCGTCGTTGCCGCGACCGTTCTCGCCGCCCCAGGCAATAGGCCTGACTCCCTCGTTCCTGCTGTGACCTGGCCAACCCTGGCACAGGCGCCCGCCGGGGATTGTGCATGGATACAAAAGCCATGCACCTATCGCGATCCACGGCAGGGAACTGTCTTGACGTGCAGTCCCTGATCAACGCCCGACCCTTGTCGCTCTACCAGTGGCGGGTGGTGGTCCTGTGTTTCCTGATGGTCTTTCTCGATGGCCTGGATACTGCGGCCATGGGCTTCATTGCCCCGGCCCTGTCCCGGGACTGGAGCATCGATCGCGCCAGCCTCGGCCCGGTGATGAGTGCGGCGCTGATTGGCATGGTCTTCGGAGCCCTGGGGTCCGGGCCGCTGGCCGACCGTTTCGGACGCAAGTGGGTATTGGTGGGCGCCGTGCTGTTGTTCGGCTCTTTCAGCCTGGTATCGGCCTACCGCACCAGCGTCGAGCAGTTGCTGGTCCTGCGGCTCCTCACTGGCCTGTGACTCGGGGCGGGCATGCGCAATGCCACCACGCTACTCTCCGAATACACCCCAGAAGCCACAAGTCGCTGCTGGTGACCGGCATGTTCTGTGGTTTCAACCTGGGCATGTCCGCAGGTGGGTTCATCTCCGCCAAGCTGATCCCCGCCTTTGGCTGGCACAGCCTGTTGCTGATCGGCGGCATCCTGCCGTTGCTGCTGGCGCCGGTCTTGCTGGTCTGGTTGCCGGAGTCGGCGCGTTACCTGGTGGTACGCAACCGTGGCACCGCCAAGGTACGCAAGGCCTTGGCGTCGAACCCCCTCTATGCGCACGGCAAGAGCGAGGCGGGAAGTCTCGGGGCTGGAGCGGGGCAATCGATAGCTTGGTAACAATTGGTTCGATAATCGAACACTTAGTCGATTATCGGATTGTCTTGCGGTTTTTCCCCGGCTTAATCTTCAGGCACCGCGGCGCACCCAGAGCGCCTCTTCTCCAGTCGCTGGACATCTACCGGGAGACTCCCTCCATGGCTGCAATCCTCTCGCTGCATGAGGCCGTGAAGCAGTTCATCAACGACGGCGACACCGTCGCGCTCGAAGGTTTCACTCACCTGATTCCCACGGCCGCCGGCCATGAAATCATCCGCCAGGGCAAGCAGGACCTGACCCTTGTGCGGATGACCCCGGACCTGATCTATGACCAGCTGATTGGCGCCGGTTGTGCCCGCAAGCTGATCTTTTCCTGGGGTGGCAATCCGGGGGTGGGTTCCCTGCATCGCCTGCGCGATGCCGTGGAAAAACACTGGCCTGGGCCGCTGGAGATCGAGGAGCACAGCCATGCGGACCTGGCCAATGCCTACGTCGCCGGTGCTTCAGGCCTGCCGTTCGCCGTGCTGCGTGCGTACGCCGGCTCCGACTTGCCCAAGGTCAACCCGCTGATCAAGACCGTGACTTGCCCCTTCACGGGTGAAGTGCTGGCGGCGGTGCCTTCGGTACGTCCCGACGTCACGGTGATCCACGCCCAGAAGGCCGATCGCCAGGGCAACGTGCTGTTGTGGGGCATCCTCGGGGTACAGAAGGAGGCGGCGCTGGCCGCCAAGCGTTGCATCGTCACCGTCGAGGAGATCGTCGATGACCTGAACGCGCCGATGAACGCCTGCGTACTGCCGACCTGGGCTCTGAGCGCGGTGTGCCATGTGCCTGGCGGTGCCCATCCGTCCTACGCCCACGGCTACTCCGAGCGCGACAACCGCTTCTACCAGGCCTGGGACTCCATCGCCCGCGATCGCGAGACCTTCACTGCGTGGATCGACCACTACATCCTCGGCAGTGCCGACTTCAGTGAATTCCAGGCCAAGCTGGCCGCTACCCGTGAGGCCCGGCAATGACTTACTCCACCAGTGAAATGATGACCGTGGCCGCTGCCCGGCGCCTGCGCAACGGTTCGGTGTGCTTCGTCGGCATCGGCCTGCCATCCAAGGCCGCCAACCTGGCACGCCTGACTTCGTCGCCCGATGTGGTGCTGATCTACGAGTCCGGTCCGATCGGTGCCAAGCCCAGCGTCCTGCCGCTATCCATTGGCGACGGTGAACTGGCGGAAACCGCCGATACCGTGGTGCCCACCGGGGAAATCTTCCGCTACTGGCTGCAGGGCGGGCGGATCGACGTGGGTTTCCTGGGCGCGGCCCAGGTTGACCGCTTCGGCAATATCAACACCACGGTGGTCGGCGACTACCACCAGCCCAAGGTGCGTCTGCCGGGGGCCGGAGGTGCGCCGGAAATCGCCGGCTCGGCCAAGAGCGTACTGATCATCCTCAAGCAGTCCGCCCGTTCCTTCGTCGACAAGCTGGACTTCATGACCTCGGTCGGCCATGGCGAGGGCGGTGATTCACGCAAGCGCCTGGGCCTGCCGGGCGCCGGTCCGGTGGGGATCATCACCGACCTGTGCATCATGGAGCCGGAAGCTGGCAGCAATGAGTTCATCGTCACCTCCCTGCACCCGGGCGTGACCCGCGAGCAGGTGGTGGAGGCCACGGGCTGGGCTATTCGTTTTGCCGAGCAGGTGGCCGAGACCAGCGCGCCCACCGCGCTTGAGCTGACAGCCCTGCGCGAACTTGAAGCGCGTACCGCCACGGCCCATGGCCAGACTCCGGGAGAAGCCTGATGCGCGACGTATTCATCTGCGATGCCATTCGTACCCCCATCGGTCGTTTTGGCGGCGGCCTGGCGACCGTGCGGGCCGATGACCTGGCGGCGCTGCCGATCAAGGCCCTGATGGAGCGCAACCCCCAGGTGGACTGGAGCGCCGTGGACGAGGTGTTCCTCGGCTGTGCCAACCAGGCGGGCGAAGACAACCGCAATGTGGCGCGCATGGCGCTGTTGCTGGCAGGCCTGCCCGACAGCGTGCCGGGGGTTACCCTCAATCGTCTTTGCGCCTCGGGCATGGAGGCCATCGGCACAGCATTTCGCGCCATCGCCAGCGGCGAAATGGAGTTGGCCATTGCGGGTGGCGTCGAGTCGATGTCCCGCGCGCCCTTCGTCATGGGCAAGGCCGACAGCGCCTTTTCACGCAACATGAAGCTGGAGGACACCACCATCGGCTGGCGCTTCATCAACCCCTTGATGACCGCCCAGTACGGCGTGGATGCCATGCCCCAGACCGCCGACAACGTGGCGGACGAGCACGGCGTGTCCCGCGCCGACCAGGACGCTTTTGCCCTGCGCAGCCAGCAGCGCACTGCCGCGGCCCAGGCGGCGGGGTTCTTCGCCGGGGAAATCGTCCCGGTGCGCATCGCCCACAAGAAGGGCGAGACCCTGGTGGAACAGGACGAACATCCGCGGGCCGATACCAGCCTGCAAGCGCTGGGCAAGCTCAAGCCGGTCAACGGTGCGGACAAGACCGTCACCGCCGGCAATGCCTCCGGGGTCAACGATGGCGCCGCGGCGTTGATCCTGGCTTCGGCTGCGGCAGTGCAGCGCCATGGCTTGACGCCCCGGGCGCGGGTACTGGGCATGGCCAGCGCTGGCGTGGCGCCACGGGTCATGGGCATCGGGCCGGTGCCGGCGGTGCGCAAACTCACCGAGCGCCTGGGCCTGGCGGTCGGCGATTTCGATGTGATCGAACTCAACGAGGCGTTCGCCAGCCAGGCCCTGGCCGTGCTGCGCGAGCTGGGGCTGGCGGACGACGCCCCCCAGGTCAATCCCAATGGTGGCGCCATCGCCCTGGGGCATCCGTTGGGCATGAGCGGTGCACGGCTGGTGCTGACGGCCCTGCGCCAGCTTGAGCTGACCGGTGGCAGGAAAGGCCTGGCCACCTTGTGCGTGGGGGTCGGCCAAGGCCTGGCCCTGGCCATCGAGCGGATCTGACGCCTGTTGCCGGCAGCTGCGGGAGCGGCTGCGGCAGCGGTTGTCATGGAGAATGCGGAACGGGAGTGTTGCCAAGTATGTCTAGACTGACACTGTCCCCCATGAGTGCAAAAAAATGACTACAACGACCAGTCACTACACCGGAGAGGAACGCAGCAAAAGGATCTTTGCCATTGTCGGTGCTTCGTCCGGCAACCTTGTGGAATGGTTCGACTTCTATGTCTATGCCTTCTGTGCCATCTACTTTGCCCCAGCCTTCTTTCCCTCGGACGACCCAACGGTGCAGTTGCTCAACACGGCCGGGGTGTTCGCTGCCGGATTCCTGATGCGTCCGATTGGCGGCTGGCTGTTCGGCCGGGTCGCCGACCGCCATGGGCGCAAGAATTCGATGATGATCTCGGTGCTGATGATGTGCGCCGGTTCCCTGGTCATCGCCTTCCTGCCGACCTACGCCAGCATTGGTGCCTGGGCACCGTTCATGTTGTTGGTGGCGCGGTTGTTCCAGGGCTTGTCGGTGGGAGGCGAGTACGGCACCACCGCCACTTACATGAGTGAAGTGGCGCTCAAGGGCCAGCGCGGTTTCTTCGCCTCGTTCCAGTATGTGACGCTGATCGGCGGGCAGTTGCTGGCGGTGCTGGTGGTGGTGATCCTCCAGCAGTTTCTCGACGAGGCGCAACTCAAGGCCTGGGGCTGGCGCATCCCGTTCGTGATCGGGGCCATCGCGGCGCTGATCTCGTTGCTGTTGCGCCGCTCGCTGAAGGAAACCACGAGCAAGGAGCTGCGCGAGGACAAGGATGCCGGCAGCGTCGCAGCCCTGTTCAAGCATCATTCGGCGGCCTTCATTACGGTGCTGGGCTACACCGCCGGCGGCTCGCTGATCTTCTACACCTTCACCACCTACATGCAGAAGTACCTGGTGAACACCGCCGGCATGCACGCCAAGACAGCCAGCTATGTCATGACCGGTGCGCTGTTCCTGTACATGTGCATGCAGCCGCTGTTCGGCATGCTGGCGGACCGCATCGGCCGGCGCAATTCGATGCTCTGGTTCGGCGCCCTGGGCACGCTGTTCACGGTGCCGATCCTGCTGGCGCTGAAAACGGTCAGCAGCCCGCTGCTGGCGTTCGTGCTGATCACCCTGGCCCTGGCCATCGTCAGTTTCTACACCTCCATCAGCGGCCTGGTGAAGGCCGAGATGTTCCCGCCTCAGGTGCGGGCGCTGGGCGTGGGCCTGGCCTACGCCGTGGCCAACGCGATCTTCGGCGGTTCGGCGGAATGGGTGGCCCTGAACTTCAAGAACATGGGCATGGAAAACACCTTCTACTGGTACGTTACGGCAATGATGGCGATCGCGTTCCTGTTCAGCCTGCGGTTGCCGAAGCAGGCGGCGTACTTGCACCACGATCTTTGACCCACGAGCCTGCCCCCTGGTAGGGCAGGCAGCCAAGGACCCTTTATGACCCTAGATGCGAGCAATCAGCTGTTCGATGCCTATTTCACTGCCCGGTCGATGCGTGACGTGTTCTGCGACCAGGGGCGAATCCAGGCAATGCTCGACTTCGAAGCGGCCCTGGCCCGGGCCGAAGCCCGGGTCGGATTGATCCCGGCCAGCGCCGTCGCCCCGATCGAGGCCGCGTGCCAGGCCGGGCTGTATGACGTGCAGGCGTTGGGCGAGGCCATCGTCACGGCGGGCAACCCGGCCATTCCCCTGGTCAGGGCCCTGGGCAGGCAGGTGGCCGGGAATGCCCCCGAGGCTGAGCGTCATGTGCACCTGGGTGCCACCAGCCAGGATGTGATGGACAGCGGCCTGGTATTGCAATTGCGCAGCGCCGTGCTGCTGCTGGAGCAGGACCTGCAACGGTTGGGCGAACGCCTGGCCGCCCAGGCCCAGCGTCATGGCGGCTTGCCCCTGGCGGGCCGGACCTGGCTGCAACATGCCACTCCGGTGACCCTGGGCATGAAGATCGCCGGCTGGCTGGGAGCCGTGACCCGCAGTCGCGAGCGCCTGCAACAGCTCAAGCCGCGGTTGCTGGTGCTGCAGTTCGGCGGGGCTAGCGGAACCCTGGCGGCCCTGGGCGAACAGGCGTTGCCCGTGGCCCGGGCCCTGGCCGAGGAGCTGTGCCTGGAGCTGCCGGAGCAACCCTGGCATACCCAGCGCGATCGCCTGGTGGAGTTCGCCTCGATGCTGGGCTTGCTGGCTGGCAGCCTGGGCAAGCTGGGCCGGGATATCAGCCTGCTGATGCAGACCGAGGTCGCAGAGGTTTTCGAACCTGCGGCGGCAGGCAAGGGCGGCTCGTCCACCATGCCCCACAAGCGCAACCCGGTGGGCGCAGCGGTGTTGATCAGCGCCGCGACCCGGGTGCCGGGCCTGTTGGCGACACTGTTCGCCGCCATGCCCCAGGAGCACGAGCGCAGCCTGGGGTTGTGGCATGCCGAATGGGAAACCCTGCCGCAGATCTGCTGCCTGGTGTCCGGTGCCCTGCAGCAGGCGCTGGCGCTGGCTGCTGGCCTGGAGGTGGACGAACAGCGCATGGCGCACAACCTCGACCTGACTCAGGGGCTGGTGCTGGCCGAGGCGGTGAGCGTGGTTCTGGCCCAGCGCCTGGGGCGCGAAACGGCCCACCACCTGCTGGAGCAATGCTGCAAGCGCGCGGTGGCCGAGCAACGTCATTTGCGTGAAGTATTGGGCGACGATGCACAGGTCAATGCCGAGCTGTCGGCGACCGAACTGGATCGTCTGCTGGACCCGGCGCATTACCTGGGCCAGGCGCAGGCCTGGGTCGAGCGTGCCGTGGCTGAACATTTTGCCTTGAAGGCCTGAAGGAGATTGCCGTGGGATTCGTGAAACTCGCCGGGGGCGAACTGCACTATCAACTGGAGGGGCCGGCGCAGGCGCCGGTGCTGGTACTGTCCAACTCCCTGGGCACCAACCTGCACATGTGGGACAAGCAGATGCCGGTCTTCAGCCAGCACTTGCAGGTGCTGCGCATGGACACTCGCGGCCATGGCCAGTCCCTGGTCACCGAGGGGCCCTACAGCATCGAGCAACTGGGACGTGATGTACTGGCGCTGCTGGATACCCTGGATATCCAGCGTGCACATTTCTGCGGCTTGTCCATGGGCGGGCTGATCGGGCAGTGGCTGGGGATTCATGCCGGCGAGCGCCTGGGCAAGCTGGTGGTGTGCAACACCGCGGCGAAAATCGGCGACCCGTCCGTATGGAACCCGCGGATCGAGACCGTGCTACGTGACGGCCAGGCTGCCATGGTGGCGCTGCGCGATGCCTCCATCGCCCGCTGGTTCACCAGCGATTTTGCCGAAGCTCACCCTGACCAGGCCAAGCAGATCACCGACATGCTCGCGGCCACCCCGCCGCAAGGCTATGCGGCCAACTGCGCGGCGGTGCGGGATGCGGATTTTCGTGAACAGCTGGGGGCGATCAAGGTGCCGACCCTGGTGATTGCCGGCACTGAAGACGCCGTGACACCACCGTCCGGCGGGCACTTCATCCAGCAGCAGGTGGCGGGCGCGGAGTATGCCGAGTTCTATGCCGCGCATTTGTCCAATGTCCAGGCCGGCGATGCCTTCAGCGCTCGGGTCGTGGACTTCCTGCTGGCCTGAGAGTCGATTCAAGGAGCCATTCGTGGACGAAAAACAACGTTATGCCGAGGGCCTGCAGGTTCGCCGCGCGGTGCTGGGCGAGGCCCATGTCGAGCGCAGCCTGGCGGCCCTGAACGAGTTCAACTCGGAGTTCCAGGACATGATCACTCGTCATGCCTGGGGGGATATCTGGACCCGTCCGGGCCTGTCCCGCCATACCCGCAGCCTGATCACCATCGCCATGCTGATTGGGATGAACCGCAACGAGGAGCTCAAGCTGCATCTGCGCGCGGCGGCCAACAACGGCGTGAGCCGTGGCGAAATCAAGGAGGTGATCATGCAGAGCGCGATCTACTGTGGGATCCCTGCGGCCAATGCCACTTTCCACCTGGCCGAGTCGGTGTGGGATGAACTGGGAGTCGAGTCACGCCAGGCGCCTTAGGCGAAGGCGGCTAGGTCGATTCTGGTCGTGCGCTACAAACGAAAAACCCACCGTCAGGTGGGTTTTTCATGCAGCCAGGTCACGCTTCAGAACAGGTGCAGTTCGGGGGCTTTCTTTTCCGCCGTCGCTTCGTTCTTCGCGGTCTGCTCGTTCCAGCCGCCGCCGAGTGCCTTGTACAGGTTGACCTCACTGGTCAGCTGCGACAGGCGATCGGTAATCAGCGCTTGCTGGGCACTGAACAGCGACCGCTGGGCATCGAGGAAGGTCAGGTTGCTGTCGACCCCGATGCGGTAGCGGCGCTCGGCCAGACGGTAGTAGTCCTGGTTGGCGCTGACGAAATCACGCTGGGCCTGCAACTGTTGGTTGTAGGTCTGGCGTGAGGCAAGGCCATCGGAGACTTCCTGGAAGGCGGTCTGGATGGATTTCTCGTACTGCGCGACGGTGATGTCTTTCTGGATTTTCGAGTAGTCCAGGCTGGCGCGCAGGCTGCCGGCGTTGAAGATCGGCAGGTTGATCTGCGGCTGGAACAGCCAGGTGCCCGAGCCGCCCTTGAACAGGCCGGAGAGATCCGGGCTCAGGCTGCCGGCGTTGGCCGTCAGGCTGATGCGCGGGAAGAATGCCGCCCGCGCCGCGCCGATATTGGCATTGGCTGCCTTGAGCTTGTACTCGGCCTCGAGGATGTCCGGACGCCGTTGCAGCAGCTCCGACGGCAGGCCGGAAGGCAGTTCGCTCAGCAGGTCGGCCGACAGCGGCTGGGCCGCTGGCAGATTGGCCGGGATCGCGGTGCCCAGCAGCAGGGTCAGGCTGTTCTCATCCTGGGCCACCTGGCGGGTGTAGCGCGCCAGTTGTACCCGGGCGTTTTCCACGGAGGTGCGCGACTGGCTCAGGTCCAGGGCCGAGGCGACCCCGACCTCGTTGCTGCGGGACGTCAGGCGGTAGCTTTCTTCGTAGGTCGCCAGGGTTTCCTGGGTCAGCTTCAGCAGTTCCTTGTCGGCCTGCCAGGTGATGTAGGCATTGGCCACGCT
Source organism: Pseudomonas sp. L5B5 (assembly GCF_020520285.1). Taxonomy (NCBI): domain Bacteria; kingdom Pseudomonadati; phylum Pseudomonadota; class Gammaproteobacteria; order Pseudomonadales; family Pseudomonadaceae; genus Pseudomonas; species Pseudomonas sp. L5B5. The sequence goes on along the minus strand of NZ_CP084742.1, from coordinate 2,681,640 downwards.
GGCCACCAGGCTGATCTGGGTGCTGCGACGCGCCTCTTCAGTGGAGAAGTACGTCTGCAGGGCTTGCTCGCTCAGACTGCGAACGCGACCGAACAGGTCCAGTTCATAAGAGCTGATGCCCACGGTGGCCGAGTGCTGGCCGGTGATCCGGTCATCCCCGGTCCCGTTTACCCGGGCCGGCGTGCGTTGGCGCTGGCTGTTGAGGTTGGCCGATATCGCGGGGAACAGGTCAGCCCGCTGGATCTGGTACTGCGCGGCATAGGCGTCGATGTTCAGCGCCGCGACCTTGAGATCGCGGTTGTTTTCCAGGGAAACCTGGATCAGCTGCTGCAGCGCAGGGTCATGGAAGAACTGCCGCCAGCCTTGTTCGGCGGCCGCCACGTTGGCGGCCTCCTGTGGTGAATAGGCGGGGCCTTGGGGGAATTGCGCCGCCACCGGCGCTTCCGGGCGCTGATAATCCGGTATCAGCGAGCAACCACTTAGCGCGATGGCGGTGATTGCCAGGGAGAGTAGCGACTTGCTCATTGGCCAGCCTCATTAGAAGGTGCAGTGGTTTCTGATTGGTCCGCTTTCCTGCGGCCCATGGACGATACGACGACGAAGAATAGCGGGACCCAGAAGATCGCCAGGATCGTCGCGGTTAGCATACCGCCAATCACGCCGGTACCGATCGCATGCTGGCTGCCCGAGCCGGCGCCGGTGGAGATGGCCAGTGGCACGACCCCGAGGACGAAGGCCAGGGAGGTCATGATGATCGGCCGCAGGCGCATGCGGCAGGCTTCCACCGCAGCATCCACCAGGGAGCGACCCTGTTCGTGCAGTTCCTTGGCGAACTCGACGATCAGGATGGCGTTCTTCGCCGCCAGGCCGATAGTCACCAACAGCCCCACCTGGAAGTACACGTCGTTGGACAGGCCGCGCAGGCTGGTGGCCATCAGGGCACCGATGATCCCCAGGGGCACGACCAGCATGACCGCGATCGGAATCGACCAGCTTTCATACAGCGCCGCCAGACACAGGAACACCATCAGCAGGGACAAGGCATACAGCGCAGGTGCCTGGGAGCCCGACAGACGTTCCTCATAGGACAGTCCGGTCCAGGAGATACCGACACCCGGTGGCAGCTTGGCGGCAATGGCTTCGACTTCCGCCATGGCCTCACCGGTACTGTAGCCAGGGGCCGGGGCACCGAGGACTTCCATGGCTTCCACGCCGTTGTAGCGGGCCAGTTTCGGCGAACCGTAGATCCATTCGCCCTTGGCGAAGGAAGAGAACGGCACCATGGTCCCGGCACTGTTGCGTACGTACCATTTCTTCAGGTCTTCGGGGCTCATGCGCGCACCGGCCTGGCCCTGGATGTACACCTTCTTCACCCGACCACGGTCGATGAAGTCGTTGACATAGCTACTGCCCAGGGCGATCGACAGGGTGTTGTTGATGTCGGTGAGGGTCACGCCCAGGGCACTGGCGCGCTCGTCATCGATGGTCAACTGGTACTGCGGTTCATCGTTCAGGCCGTTCGGACGCACCTGGGACAGCACCTTGCTCTGGGCCGCCATGCCGAGGAACTGGTTGCGGGCCGCCATGAGTTTCTCGTGACCGATACCGGCGCGGTCCTGGAGGAACACGTCGAAACCGGTGGCGTTACCCAGCTCCAGTACCGCCGGAGGGGCGAAGGCGAACACCATCGCATCGCGGAAGCTGAAGAAATGCTGCTGGGCGCGGTTCGCCAGGTTGAACACGCTGTTTTCCGTGGAGCGCTCGTCCCAGGGCTTGAGCATGATGAAGGCCATGCCCGAGCTCTGGCCGCGACCGGCGAAGTTGAAGCCGTTCACGGTGAACACCGAAGCCACGGTGTCCTTTTCCTTGTCCAGCAGGTAGGTGCGCATCTCGTCCACCACCACCTGGGTCCGTTCGGCACTGGAACCGGCTGGAGTCTGTACCTGGGCGAACAGTACGCCCTGGTCTTCTTCCGGCAGGAACGCGGTCGGGATGCGGGTGAACAGCCAGATCATGCCCACGACGATCAGCGCATAGGCCAGCAGGTACGGGATCTTGTGGCGCAGCATGTTGCCGACGCCGCGCTCGTAGCTTTTCACGCTGCGATCGAAGGTGCGGTTGAACCAGCCGAAGAAACCACGCTTCTCGGCGGCGTGCTCGCCTTGCTGCACGGCCTTGAGCATGGTGGCGCACAGGGCCGGGGTAAAGATCAGGGCCACCAGTACCGACAGGGCCATGGCCGAAACCACGGTGATCGAGAACTGCTTGTAGATCACGCCCGTGGAGCCGCTGAAGAAGGCCATCGGCAGCAGTACCGCGGACAGTACCAGGGCGATCCCCACCAGGGCTCCCTGGATCTGGCCCATGGACTTCTTCGTGGCTTCCTTGGGCGACAGCCCTTCCTCGTGCATCACCCGCTCGACGTTCTCCACCACAACGATGGCGTCGTCCACCAGCAATCCGATGGCCAGTACCATGCCGAACATGGTCAGGGTGTTGATGCTGAACCCGGCCGCCGCGAGGATGCCGAAGGTCCCCAGCAATACCACCGGCACCGTCATGGTGGTGATCACCGTGGCGCGGAAGTTCTGCAGGAACAGGAACATCACCAGGAACACCAGGACGATCGCTTCCACCAGGGTTTCAACCACGCCCTTGATGGATTCGGTCACCACTGGGGTGGTGTCATAGGGGAACACGACCTTCATGCCCTGCGGGAAGAAGGGCTCCAGGTCGCTGATGGTCTTGCGCAGCGCCTTGGCGGTGTCCAGGGCGTTGGCGCCGTTGGCCAGCTTCACCGCCAGACCGGAAGCCGGGCTGCCGTTGAACTGGGCGCTGATGGCGTAGTTCTCGCCGCCAAGCGCCACGTCCGCGACGTCACCCAGGCGCACCTGCGAGCCGTCCTTGTTGACCTTCAGCAGGATCGCCTTGAACTGCTCGGCAGTCTGCAGGCGGGTCTTGCCGATGATGGTGGCGTTGAGCTGCTGGCCGGGCAGGGCAGGCAGGCCGCCGAGCTGGCCGGACGATACCTGGACGTTCTGCGCGGCAACCGCGGTCTTCACGTCCACCGGGGTCAGGTTGAAGTTGTTGAGCTTGGCCGGGTCGAGCCAGATGCGCATGGCGTACTGGGCACCGAACACCTGGAAGTCACCGACACCCGCGGTCCGCGAGATCGGGTCTTGCATGTTCGACACGATGTAGTTCGACAGGTCGTCCTTGGACATGCTGCCGTCCTCGGATACCACGCCGATCACCAGCAGGAAGTTCTTCACGGCCTTGGTCACGCGAATACCCTGTTGCTGCACCTCTTGAGGCAGCAGCGGGGTGGCCAGGTTGAGTTTGTTCTGCACCTGGACCTGCGCGGTGTCCGAGTTGGTGCCCTGCTCGAAGGTCGCAGTGATAGTCATGCTGCCGTCGGAGTTACTTTCCGAGGACACATAACGCAGGTTGTCGATACCGTTGAGCTGTTGCTCGATCACCTGGACCACGGTGTCCTGCACGGTCTGTGCGGAAGCACCTGGGTAGGTCACGGAGATGGCGATCGCCGGTGGGGCGATGCTCGGGTACTGGTTGATCGGCAATTTGAGGATCGATAGAGCCCCGACCAGCATGATCACCAGGGCGATTACCCAGGCGAAGATCGGACGGTCGATAAAAAATTTCGACATGGTTTACTCCCCTTTGCCGCCTGCAGCTTTGTCAGTTGCCTGTGCAGGGGCCGGGTTTTTCGCTGGAACGTTGGTCGCCTCGCTGGCCTTGACTTCAATGCCCGGCTTGACGAATTGCAGGCCTTCGGTGATCAGACGGTCGCCGGCTTTCAGGCCATCGTCCACCAGCCACTGGTTGCCGACCGTACGACTGGCCTTGAGCTGGCGCAGTTCGACCTTGTTATCCGGGCCAACCACCAGGGCGGTCGGAGTACCTTTGAGGTCGCGGGTCACGCCTTGCTGTGGCGCCAGGATCGCGGCGCTGTTCACCCCGGCCTGCAGCTGGGCGTGGACGAACATGCCCGGCAGCAGGGTGTGATCGGGGTTCGGGAACACGGCGCGCAGCGTCACCGAGCCGGTGGTTTCGTCCACCGAGACTTCGGAGAACTCCAGCTTGCCGTCGAGCTTGTACTGGCTGCCGTCTTCCAGGGTCAGCTTGACCTTGGCGGCATTGTCGCCAACTTTCTGCAGGCGACCGCTATCCAGCTCGCGGCGCAGCTCCAGCAATTCCACGGAGGACTGGGTGACGTCGACGTAGATCGGGTCCAGCTGCTGGATCACCGCCATGGCAGTGGCTTGACCATTGCTCACTAGGGCGCCTTCGGTTACCGAGGAACGGCCGATGCGGCCAGTCAGCGGTGACAGCACCTTGGTGTAGCGCAGATTGATCTGGGCGTTTTGCAGCGATGCCTCGGATTGCAGGCGGTTGGCCACGGCGGTGTCGTATTCCTGGCGGCTTACGGCCTGTTCGTTGACCAGTTGCTTGTAGCGATCGGAGATCGACCGGGTCGATTGCAGGTTCGCCTCGGCGCTCTTGAGCGTGGCTTCATAGATCGACGGGTCGATCTGATAAAGCTGCTGCCCTTCCTTCACATCTCCACCTTCCTTGAACAGGCGCTTGAGGATGATCCCGTTTACCTGCGGGCGAACTTCGGCGATGCGGAACGCGGTGGTCCGGCCCGGGAGTTCTGAAGTCAAGGTAAAGGCTTGTGGTTGCAGGGTAACGACGCCGACCTGAGGGGCTTGAGGGGCGGGCGCCGCCTCTTCCTTTTTACATCCGCTGAGCAGCGATGCCAGGGCGACGGCAGTGACCAGAGCGGTAACAGCTGGCTTGAGTTGCATGAAGATCCTCGGGTCAGGCACGCGAGATGCGTACAAGAAAAGTGGAAGGGTAAAAAGAATTGGCTGAGTGGATAAGTAGCTTGCTAAGGAATATACTTACGTACATGGCTGTTTGTAAATACCTTGGTGGCGTACCCATCCGGTTACAAAAGCTCCCGCAAGTGTTGAATTGTAGGTCGGGTAAACGGCACTCGAGATGTCGTTCCATATTTATTCAGAAGGTCTTTGCGCATCGCTGAAAGATCCTGATCGAGGTTGTACTGCCATGGTCCGTCGTACCAAAGAGGAAGCTCAAGAAACCCGCGCCCAGATACTCGAGGCGGCCGAAAAGGCCTTTTACGAGCGTGGCGTGGCGCGGACCACCCTGGCCGACATCGCGACGCTGGCGGGAGTCACGCGTGGGGCGATCTACTGGCACTTCAGCAACAAGGCCGACCTGGTGCAGGCCATGCTCGACAGTCTGCGCGAACCCCTGGGAGAGATGGCGGCTGCCAGCGAAGATGTAGATGAAGTGGACCCCTTGGGCTGGACGCGCAAACTGCTCGTTCACTTGTTTCATCAAGTTGCCCTGGACCCGAAAACCCGACGCATCAATGAAATTCTGTTCCATAAGTGCGAGTTCACCGATGAGATGTGCGATCTGCGTCGTCAGCGTCGCGCCGCCAGCCTGGAGTGCAACCTGCATATCGAGCTGACATTGAGCAACGCGGTGAATCGTGGGCAACTGCCCGCCAATCTCGATACTAGGCGGGCAGCTATCAGCATGCGGGCCTTTGTCGATGGGCTTCTCTACCAGTGGTTGCTGGACCCGGAAAGTTTTGTCCTGCATACCGAGGCGCAGCGCTGGGTCGATATCGGACTGGACATGTTGCGCCTGAGCCCGAACCTTCGTCATTAAGACAAAATGCGTAATTGAATCCGCTTGTGTCAAGATCTGCGGCAAGATGCCTTTGGCCTCCTGGACCGCTGGGTCACGACGGGGTGCTTTTATATACCGGACCGGCCCTGTCTTGACAGATAGCGAGCTATGTATTTTGTAGGCAATTTGTTGCGGGTATGTGAATGAGTGTGAGCCCTTCACCCTTCGGCGGTGCGGACCATCCCCTGAAGGGCATCGTCCTGATCTGCCTGGCGGTCCTGCTCTTTGCCAGCCACGACACACTCTCCAAGTACCTCTCGGCCTTCTACCCGATCGTGATGGTGGTCTGGGCACGCTATGTGGTGCACACCCTGCTGATGCTGGTGGTGTTCGTACCGCGCAGCGGATTTTCCGCAGTGGTACGGACCAAGCGTCCCGGCCTGCAATTGCTCCGGGCCCTGTGCATGATCGGCACCAGCCTGCTGTTCACCACCGGCCTGCGCTATATCCCCCTGGCCGAAGCCACCGCGGTCAACTTCCTGGCGCCGCTGCTGGTCACTGCCTTGTCCGTCCCGTTCCTGGGGGAGCGTGTCAGCCGTGCCCAATGGTTGGCGGTGCTGGTCGGGTTCGTCGGGGTACTGATCGTGGTACGTCCCGGTGGATCGCTGTTCACCCCGGCCATTCTCTTGCCCCTGGGGTCGGCGCTGTGCTTCGGTTTCTATCAGTTGCTGACCCGCAAGCTCAGCGGTGTCGATAGCCCGACCACCAGCAACTTCCTCATCGGGATCATCAACAGCCTGATCATGAGCGCGCTGTTGCCGTTTTTCTGGAGCACTCCGAGCCTGGTCCATGGCCTGTTCATGATCGGCCTGGGCGCTTGCGGCATGTTTGGCCACCTGCTGCTGACCCAGGCGTTCCGCCATGCCGCCCCGGCCATGCTGGCGCCTTTCAGTTATGGGCAGATCCTGTTTGCCGGCATGTACGGCTACCTGATCTTCGGTCATACCCCGGACAGCTACGGCCTGGTGGGCATCGCGGTGATCTGCCTCAGCGGCCTGGCAGTGGCCTGGACCCAGCGCAAGCGCTGATCCTGGCTGCATAGTAAGCAGGCATGAAAAAGCCCCGGCTCTGGTGAACCGGGGCTTTTTCATGGCTGATGCTTACAACATCGGATAGTCGATGTAGCCGACCGGGCCCTTGGCGTAGAAGGTTTCCGGATGCGGTTCGTTCAATGGCGCATCGGTTTTCAGGCGAGCGGGCAGGTCCGGGTTGGCGATGAAGGGTATGCCGAAGGCCACGGCGTCGGCCTTGCCCTCGGCCAGCCAGGCGTTGGCGCTGTCCTTGGTGAAGCGTTCGTTTGCGATGTAGGGGCCGCCGAAGGCTTCTTTCAATTGCGGGCCGAGGCTGTCCGCGCCTTCTTTCTCGCGGGAGCAGATAAACGCGATGCCGCGCTTGCCCAGTTCACGGGCCACGTAGGTGAAGGTTTCCGCCACGTTGGCGTCGCCCATGTCATGGGCGTCGGCACGCGGTGCCAGGTGTACACCCACCCGGCCGGCGCCCCAGATTTCGATCGCAGCGTCGGTGACTTCCAGCAACAGGCGGGCACGGTTTTCCAGGGAGCCGCCGTACTGGTCGGTGCGTTGGTTGGTGCTGCTTTGCAGGAACTGATCCAGCAGGTAGCCGTTGGCGCCGTGGATTTCCACGCCGTCAAAACCGGCAGCCTTGGCATTTTCCGCTCCGACCCGGTAGGTCTCGATCACGTCGGCGATTTCAGCGGTTTCCAACGCTCGCGGCGTCGGGTAGTCGGCCAGAGGGCGCACCAGGCTGACGTGGCCCTTGGGCTGGATGGCGCTGGGACCTACGGGCGTCTCGCCGTCCAGGTAGGACGGATGGGAAATTCGCCCCACGTGCCACAGTTGCAGGAAGATCTTGCCGCCAGCACCGTGCACGGCCTTGGTCACGTTAGCCCAGCCGCGGACCTGGTCGTTGGACCAGATGCCAGGGGTATCCGGGTAACCGACGCCCATCGGAGTCACCGAAGTGGCTTCGCTGAGAATCAGCCCGGCCGAGGCCCGCTGCACGTAGTACTCGGCCATCAGGGCGTTGGGCACCCGGCCGGCGTCGGCGCGGCAGCGGGTCAGTGGCGCCATGATGATGCGGTTGGGCAGTTCGAGGTCGCCGAGCTTGATCGGATCAAAAAGAGTCGTCATGGGATACAGCCTTCTTCAAGGGGTAGGGAAGCTATCAGGGCGTCGCAGGGGCCAGTTCGGCGTTGCCGCCCTGGCGAAAGGTGATCAGCGTTACCAGCAGGGCCAGGATCGCCAGGGCAGCAGCCGCCAGCGGCACGCTGGTGAGGCCGAAACCGTGGGCGATCACGCTGCCGCCGACCCAGGCGCCCAGGGCGTTGCCGATGTTGAAGGCGCCGATGTTCAGGGTCGAAACCAGGTTGGGCGCGGCCTTGCCGAAGGTCACCACGTTGACCTGCAGGGCCGGGACCGCGGCGAAGGAGGCGGTAGCCCAGAGGAACAGGGTGATCTCCGTGGGGATCAGCGCGACGCTGGTCCAGGTCAGCACGGTGGAGATCACGGCCATGGCGGCGAATACTCCCAGCAGGGTGGCGCCCAGGCGCTTGTCCGCCATCTTGCCGCCGAGGATGTTGCCCAGGGTCAGGCCCAGGCCGATCAACAGCAGTGTCCAGGTCACGCCCCGGGGCGACACTCCGGTCACATCGCCCAGCAGAGGCGCGACATAGGTGAACAGGGTGAACATCGAGGCTGCGAACAATGCGGTCATGCTCAGGGACAACCAGATCCCGGCACCCTTGAGGGCCGCCAGTTCCGCACGCATGTCGAGCTTCTCCTCGTCTCGCTTGGCCGGCAGGAAACGCAGCAGGCCGAACAGCGCCAACACCCCGATCACGGTCACCACCCAGAAGGTCGAGCGCCACCCGGCAACCTGGCCCAGCGCGGTGCCCAGCGGGACACCGAGCACATTGGCCAGGGTCAGGCCGGTGAACATCAGGGCCACGGCCGAGGCGCGCTTGTTGGCTGGCACCAGGCCCGCGGCCACCACTGAACCGATACCGAAGAAGGCGCCGTGGCACAGCGCGGTGATGACACGGGCGAACATCAGCACGTTGTAATCACTGGCCAGTGCACACAGCAGGTTGCCGACAATGAAGATCCCCATCAGCGCTACCAGCGCCGCCTTGCGCGGCAGTCGGGCAGTGGCCAGGGCCATGAACGGCGCGCCGATGGCCACGCCCAGGGCGTAGCCGGTCACCAGCCAGCCGGCGCCGGGAATCGACACCCCGAGGTCAGCCGCCACATCGGGCAACAGGCCCATGATGACGAACTCGGTGGTGCCGATGGCGAAGGCACTCAAGGCCAGGATGAGAAGTGAAAGGGGCATTATCGGGTCCTTGTCAGATCAGAGCTGTTGGCTCATTTGCGTGAGGAACTGCTGGATGGTGTCCTCGTTGCGTTTGAAAAAATGCCACTGGCCGACTTTGCGGCTACTGACCAGCCCGGCGCGTTGCAGCGTGGCCAGATGGGCGGATACGGTCGACTGCGAAAGGCCGCAGCGCTGATCGATCTGCCCGGCGCAGACACCGTGCTCGTTGCTGTGGGCCTGGTCAGGGAATTCGACTGTCGGGTCTTTCAGCCAGTGCAGGATTTCCCTGCGAACCGGGTGCGCCAGGGCTTTTATTATTTCGTCGAGGTCGATGGACATGGCGTTGCTCGCTTTTCCATGAAACGTTGTATCGCGATGAGGCGAAATTTAAATCGTTATTTCGCGATATACCAATATGATTTTGATCTTACTCAAGCATTTATCGGTATATCGGGTTATAACGATATGGTGGGCGCGGTGCTAAGCTGCGCAAATGAATTATCTCGCACATCTGCACCTTGGCGGCCAGCGCCCGGGTCAATTACTTGGCAGCCTCTACGGCGACTTCGTCAAAGGCCGCCTGCAAGGGGAGTTCGCCCCGGAGGTCGAGGCGGCGATCCAGCTGCATCGGCGCATCGACACCTACACCGACAGCCATGCGCTGGTGACGGCGGCGCTGGGACGTTTTTCCCTGACCCGGCGGCGTTACGCCGGCATCGTCATCGACGTGTTCTTCGATCACTGCCTGGCCCGGGACTGGGTCCAGTACGCCGATCACCCACTGCAGTCGTTCACGGCCAACGTGTACCAGGTATTGGCCGCCGAGCCGCAGTTACCAGGGCGCCTGGCACAGATCGCGCCCTACATGGCGGCCGATGACTGGCTGGGGTCCTATCGGGATTTCCAGGTGCTGGAACAGGTCTTGAGGGGCATTGCCCGACGCCTGTCGCGGCCAGAGGAACTGACCGCGGCGATGGGCGAGCTGGAGCGGCTGTACCAGCCCTTGAGCGAGGATTTTCGCGAGTTCTACCCGCAGCTGCAGGCTTTCGCCGCGCAGTACACGGCCCCGTCGCCGGGGCGCTGAAACCCTTTCAGGCGGCGACCAGTTCGCCGCTGCGGCGCGGTTCGGCTGGCTGCAATACATCATCGAACAGGGCTTTGTGCACTGCCTGCTGGGCCTGGAAGGCCAGCGCCGCGCGTTCCTGACCCAGGCAGGGAATCGGCTTGAGCAGGTGAATCTCCACCTGGCCTTGATCGTTGGCGAACAGCCGCAGCAGATGAGACAGCAGGTCGTCGTCGCCCACAAAGGGTGCCAGGTTGTCGACCTGGCCGTCGCGCAGGTAGCGGATCGCCACGGGTTGCAGGCAGACCTCGGCCTCGATGGCGCTGGCCAGCAAGCGTCCGTGGAAGGTGCGCAGGCCACGACCGTCGGTGGTGGTGCCTTCGGGAAACAGCAGCAGCGGATGCTGTTCCTGCAAATGCCGGGTCATCTGCTTGCGGATCAACTGGCTGTCCCCGGCGCCGCGGCGGATGAACAGGCTGCCGGCCTTGGCGGCCAGCCATCCGGCCACCGGCCAGGTGCGCACTTCGGCCTTGGACAGGAACGACAGCGGGGTGAGCATGCCCAGCAGCGGGATGTCGGTCCAGGACACGTGATTGCTGACCCAAAGCATCGGTTGGCGTGGCATCTGCCCATGCACCGTCACCTGGAAGGGCAGGGCGTTGGCCAGGCGCGCCATGAAGAAGCGCGACCAGCGCTGGCGGCGGACCATGGAGTTGCTGATGTTCATGCGCTCCAGCACGCCAAAGACACTGGCCATGCCCAGGCCCAGCGCCACCACCAGCAGCACCCGGGCGATGCGCCCGTAGACCCGTAGCCGGCGCATCACACGGCCGCCTTGAAGTGCCGGGCGTAGCGCGGGCACAGCTCATCGCGCTTGAGCAGGATGAATACGTCGGCCACCTGGAAGTCCTGGTCCCAGCAGGGTTCGCCACAGATCTTCGCGCCCAGGCGCATGTAGGCCTTGAGCAGCGGCGGCATCTCGGCGATGACGTTGCCGGGCAGGTCCAGGCTCGGCAGCGGGTGCTTGGGTTCGGCTCGCAGGTGCTCGGTGCTCAGGTAGCGGTCGCGCAGGCGCTGCATGATCGCGTGGGCCTGCACGCCGCCGTCCTGCATGGGAATGCTGGCGCAACCCATCAGGTAGCTGTAGCCACCTTCGTTGAGCACTTCGGCCAGCTCGCCCCAGAGCACGGCGATGGTGCCGCCGTTGCGGTAGGCCGGGTCGACGCAGGTGCGGCCGATCTCCAGGATCGGCCCCTTGAGCTGCACCAGGCCGTGCAGGCTGAATTCCTCTTCGCTGTAGAAGCGTCCCAGGCTGCTGGCGGCCTGGTGATCAAGCAGGCGGGTAGTGGCTACCAGGCGCCCGCTGTTCAGGTCGCGTACTCCGATGTGGCTGCAGTGGACGTCGTAGTCATCCATGTCCAGACCCAGTTCCGCGCCCTTGAGCTTGGCGTTGAATTCGCCGCTGAAAACGTTGAAACGCAGGGCCTGGGCTTCCTGCAGGGCCTGGGCGCCGATCAGGCGTTCGGCTTGCAGGCGGCGTTCAGTGCCGGTGTCGTTGATGCGGGCGATCTGAGTCATCGTGAATCTCCGTGCGGGCCAGCGACCCGCCTTGGGTTGCAGCCAGTCGACTTTGTTGTGCAAAGTCAGGCTATGTAGCCGCGGTGTCATCGCCATGAACCTTTGGTGATGCTTATGTGACAGCCCCTGAGGACCATCGAAATGCCCTGGCAAGCCCTGCTCGAGAGCCATCAACGACTGCCCGCCAACCCCGATCTGGCGGAGGGTTACGGTGTTTTGCTGGCCCATCTGGGCAACGTCACGCCCTTCGAATTGGCGGTGCTGGGCGGGCGCTTGATGGCGACACCCGGCCTGGCGTTCCTGGTGGGTTACCAGGCGGCATTGCGCATGTTGTGGCCCAGTGCGCCCCTGAGCCTGGGTGCCTTGTGCGCGACTGAACGTCGCAGCTTGCGTCCGGCAGACATGCAGACTCGCCTGCAGGATCTGCGCCTGCATGGGCGCAAGGATTTCGTCACCGCTGGCGATGCCGCCGACTGGCTGCTGGTGGCGGCTCGCAGCGAGGCTCCTGGGGAGCGGGCGGCGCTGCGCCTGACGGTGGTCTATCCGGGGGAGGCAGGGGTCAAGGTCCAGGCCCTGCCGGCCATCGCCCTGATGCCGGAAATCAGCCACGGCTGCCTGGTCCTGGACAATGCCGCCTGCGAGCTGCTGGCCGGCGATGGCTGGGACGCCTACGTCAAGCCGTTCCGCACCCTGGAGGACATCTACGTCCTGAGTGCCATGGCGGCCTGGCTCTACGGCGTCGGCCGGGACAGTCACTGGCCGCAGCCCCTGCTCCTGCAACTGCTGGGCTTGCTGGCCGGCTGTGCCGAGGCCAGCCGGCAGAACCCGACCCAGGACAGTGGACACGTTCTACTGGGCGGGCTGTTCGTGCAGTTCGAGGCGCTCAAGCCGGAGATCGCCATGGCGTTCGCCCAGGGGCCGCAGTTCTGGCGCGAGCAGTGGACTCGGGACCAGGCCCTGCTCGAGCTGGCTGCCGGCGCCCGTGCCAAGCGCCTGGCCAAGGCCCTGGCGGCTTTGCAGTCGACGGTGGGGCATTGACGCCACGGTTGCAGCAAAACTGTCATCAGCCTTGATTAGGCTCGGTCATCGGTTTTCTCGAGAGTCGCCCATGGCCAAAGGCCCGATCCTGCTGGTGCTGCTTGCCTTGCTCAGCCTCCCGGTCCAGGCCGAGGACTGGCCGGCCGAGCAGTGGAGTCGTGACCCCGAGCCCCGGGGGCCGGCGCTCCAGGCATTGGAGGACTATGCCTTCGTGCCTCGCGACGATGGGTCGCGCCAGGGCGTGCGTACCGACGCCCTGCTGGTGGTGCGCGATGGGCGCCTGGTCTACGAGCGCTACGCCGGCGAGACCGGGCCTCGGACCCCCCACCTGATCTGGTCCGCCAGCAAGAGCCTGCTGGCGGTGGTCATGGGGGTTGCGTTTGGCGAAGGGCGTTTTGCCCTGCAAGATTCTGCATCGAAGTTCTATCCGCCTCTCAAGCACCATCCGGACATTACCCTGGCCGACTTGTTGCACTGGGCCTCGGGCCTGGACTGGCAAGAGGACTATGAGTACGCGCCGCTCAATTCATCGGTGGTGGCCATGCTCTACACCCGTGGCCATCGCGACATGGCGGCCTTCGCTGCCCAGCGGGCGGCCTTCACGTCCCCCGGCCAGGCGTTTCGTTACTCCAGCGGCGACAGCAACCTGTTGGCGGCCAGCCTGCGGGGCATGTTGGGCGCGCAGCCATACGCCGACTATCCCTGGCAGGCCCTGTTCGAGCCCCTTGGCATCAGCCAGGCAGTCTGGGAACGGGATGCCGCCGGGACCTTCGTGGCGTCCTCCTACCTGTACATGACTGCCCAGGGCCTGGCCCGTGTTGGCTTGCTGATGCAGCGCGAGGGGCGCTGGCGCGACCGGCAATTGCTGCCCAGGGCCTGGGTCGAGTTCTGTCGCACACCGTTCGCCGGCTACCGGGCGGGCCAGGATGTCGCGGTGGCGGGTGGGCACTGGTGGCTCAACCGCGCCGTGGACGGTGCACCCAGGCCCTGGCCGGATGCGCCGCAGGAGACCTACGCCGCCCTGGGGCACTGGGGCCAGGCGCTGTATATCGTGCCGCAGCAGCGCCTGGTGATCGTGCGTTACGGCGATGATCGCGACGGCAGTTATCAGCACAACGAGTTGCTCAAGCGGGTGCTGGCGGCATTCCCGACACCGGAGCAGCCATGACCCGGCGTGCCTTTGTCCTGCGCCATCCCATGCTCTGCCTGCTGCTGGCCGGCCTGCTGGCGCTGCTGGTCTGGGCCTGGCAGCAGCGCGAGGCGCTGCAGGCGTTCCCGGATATCCTCGGTGCCTACACCGCCAAGGAATACTGCTCCTGCCGTTACGTGATGCAGCAACCGGCCGACTACTGCCGTGGCTACGTGCGCCAGTACCTGCCCATCAGCAGCCTGGTCGATGAGCCCGCTTTGCGACGCGTCAGTGCCAGTGCCCTGGGGCGCACCCACAGCGCCGCCTGGCAGGGAGCACGCGAGGGCTGTCGCCTGGATCCCTGAGTCCGCCAGCTGTTCCACCCAGTGGAACCACATTCGATTGTCCCCCGCGCCGGCTCGCGGTTAGCTACCTGCGAACCGTGCACAACAAGAACGGGAACCCACCCGGCTCGGAGGACAGACACCATGACTCGACACCAGCACATCCTCGCCTGGCTCGACGACGTCGCCGGCGACTTGCGGGCGATTCGCCAGGACATCCATGCCCATCCCGAACTGGGATTCCAGGAAAATCGCACGGCGGCACTGGTTGCCAACTGTCTCGAAGACTGGGGGTTCGAGGTGCACCGGGGCATCGGCTGTACCGGGGTCGTGGGCGTCCTGCGCAATGGCGGCAGCCCGCGCACCCTGGGCCTGCGGGCGGACATGGACGCCCTGCCGATCGTCGAGACCGGCGAGACGCCCTACAGCAGCCGCCACCCCGGGTGCATGCACGCCTGTGGCCATGATGGCCACACCACCATCCTGCTGGGTGCTGCCCGCTACCTGGCGGCCACCCGGCAGTTCGACGGCACCCTGAACCTGATCTTCCAGCCGGCGGAGGAGGGCCAAGGTGGCGCCGAGGCCATGCTTGCCGACGGCCTGCTGGAGCGTTTTCCCTGTGATGCCCTGTTCGGCCTGCACAACATGCCAGGGTTGCCGGCCGGGCACCTGGGGTTTCGCCAGGGGCCGATGATGGCCTCCCAGGATCTGCTCGAAGTGGTGGTCGAAGGCATTGGCGGTCACGGCTCCATGCCACACCTGGCAGTGGACCCGCTGGTCGCCGCGGCGAGCATGGTCATGGCCTTGCAGACAGTGGTCGCGCGCAATATCGATGCCCAGCAGGCGGCCGTGGTCACCGTTGGCGCCCTGCAGGCGGGCGAGGCCGCCAACGTGATTCCCCAACAGGCCCTGTTGCGCCTGAGCCTGCGGGCCCTCGATGCTCCGGTGCGCTCGCAGGTACTGGAGCGGGTCAGGGCGATCATCCAGACCCAGGCCGAAAGCTTCGGCTGCACCGCCAGCATCCTCCATCGCCCGGCGTATCCGGTGCTGGTCAACAGCCCGGCCGAGACCGAGTTCGCCCGGCAGGTGGCCGTCGAACTGGTGGGCGCGGACGCGGTGGACGGCAATACGCCCAAGCTGATGGGCAGCGAGGACTTCGGCTGGATGCTGCAACGCTGCCCCGGTAGCTACCTGTTCATTGGCAACGGTATAGGGCAGCCGATGGTGCATAACCCGGCCTATGACTTCAACGACGACATCCTGCTCACCGGCGCGGCCTACTGGGGAGCCCTGGTGGAAAGCTGGCTCAAGCCGCTCTGACCGTCGTTCTTCCTGCATTTGCCAGTTCCCCGGGCGCCCTTGCCTGTGCCCGGCACTTCAACGAGCCCGCAAGAAGGCTCAAAAGTCCGTGTGGAGCCTTTCATGAGCGACTCGACGCCCGCTGTTTCCAAGACCCGGCAGGTGGTTGCCGCCGTCATCGGCAATGCCCTGGAATGGTATGACTTCATCATCTATGGCTTTCTCGCCAGTTTCATCGCCCGCCAGTTCTTCCCTGGCAGCGATGAATACACCTCGTTGCTGATGGCCCTGGCCACCTTTGGCGTGGGTTTTTTCATGCGTCCGGTGGGTGGTGTACTGCTGGGCATCTATTCCGACCGCAAGGGGCGCAAGGCGGCGATGCTGCTGATCATCCAGCTGATGACCCTGGCCATTGCGATCATCGTGTTCACCCCCGGTTACGCGGCCATCGGGCTCGGGGCGCCGTTGCTGGTCGTGGTGGCGCGCATGCTCCAGGGCTTCGCCACCGGGGGGGAATATGCCAGCGCCACGGCCTACCTGGTGGAGAGCGCACCGCCCCACCGCAAGGGCTTGTATGGTTCCTGGCAATTGGTGGGGCAGTGCCTGGCGGTGTTCAGCGGCGCGGCGATGGCCGCGGCGGTGACGCACTTCTTCACGCCCCAGGCCCTGGAACAGTGGGGGTGGCGCCTGCCGTTCGTGATCGGCCTGCTGATCGGTCCGCTGGGCTTGTGGATCCGCAAGTACATGGACGAGCCGCAAGCCTTCGTCGAGGCTCGCAAGCAGATACGTGGTGCCGGCCCGGGGTTGCTGCAGGTGGTCCGCGATCAGCGCCGGGGGATCCTGGTGTCCATGGGCCTGGCCTGCGGCGGCACCGTATCGTTCTATGTGCTGCTGGTGAACATGCCGACCTTCGCCCACAACAACCTGGGCTTGCCCCTGGACCAGGTGCTGCTGGTGCAGATGCTCGCGGTGGCACTGATGACCCTGGTCATCCCGCTGGCCGGGGCACTGTCGGATCGTCATGGCCGACGGCCGGTGCTGATGGCCTTCACCCTGGCGTTCTTCGCCATGGTCTACCCCTTGTATGCCTGGGTGGTGGCGGCGCCGTCCATCGAACGCCTGCTGGTGATGCAGTTGTTGCTGTGCAGTGCCATCGGCGGCTCCTTCGGTCCCGCGCCCACCGCCCTGGCCGAGCAGTTTCCCATCGAGGTGCGCTCGACCGGCGTGTCGGTGGCGTATAACGTCGCCGTGATGCTGTTCGGTGGTTTCGCACCGCTGGTGGTGACCTGGCTGAGCAAGGTCCTGGCCACCCCCGTGGCGCCCGCATTCTATGTACTGGCGACATCGATGCTGAGCTTGCTGGCCATCTATTGCCTGCACGATCCGCTCAAGCAGAACAATCCTTCGCCCTTGCCCCTGGGAGGTGCGTCTTGACCAAGCTCCATGATTCTTCGGCGGGAGACTCGATCGTCGAGCTCGACGCCTTGGCGCTGTCCCGCGCGATCCATGACCGCGAGCTGTCCTGCCGGGAAGTGATGCAGGCCTACCTGGCGCAGATCGAGCGCTTGAATCCGCAGGCCAATGCCCTGGTATCGCTGCGCGAGCCTGAACGCCTGCTGGAGGAGGCCGACGAGCGTGACCGGCAACTGGCCCAGGGCCAATCCCTGGGCTGGATGCACGGCATGCCCCAGGCGATCAAGGACCTGGCCGCCACCGCCGGCTTGGCCACCAGCCTGGGCTCGCCACTGTTCGCCGCGCAGGTGCCGCAGGAGGACGCCATCAGCGTGGCGCGAGTACGCGCCAGCGGGGCGCTGATCGTTGGCAAGAGCAATGTCCCGGAGTTCGGCCTGGGCTCGCACACCTACAACCAGCTGTTCGGCACCACCGGCAATGCCTACGACAACAACCTGAGCGCCGGTGGCAGCAGCGGCGGGGCGGCGGTGGCCCTGGCGCTGCGCATGCTGCCGGTGGCCGATGGCAGCGACATGATGGGCTCGCTGCGCAACCCGGCGGCGTTCAACAACGTGTTCGGCATGCGGCCCTCCCTGGGCCGGGTGCCCCATGGCCCGGCGCCGGAACTGTTCGTCCAGCAACTGGCTACCGAGGGACCGATGGGGCGCACCGTGGCCGACGTCGCCCAACTGCTGGCGACCCAATCGGGCTATGACCCCCGGGTTCCCCTGTCGCTCAAGGAGGACCCGGCGCAGCTGGGCGCGCCGTTGCAGCGCGATGTGCGAGGGCTGCGCCTGGGCTGGCTGGGGGACTACAACGGCTACCTGGCCATGGAGCCCGGGGTGCTGGCGCTGTGCGAGAAGGCCCTGGCGGATTTCCTCGACCTGGGTTGCGAGGTGGACAGTTGCCAGCCGGAGTTCTCCCTGGCGCAGCTCTGGGATTGCTGGCTCGTGCACCGGCACTGGTTGATCCAGGGCTCCCTGGGATCGCTGTACAACGATCCGGATACGCGCCGCTGGCTCAAGCCCGAGGCCCGCTGGGAAGTGGAGGGGGCGGCCCATCTCAGCGCCGACGATGTGTATCGCGCCTGCCAGAGTCGCAGTGATTGGTACCGGGCCCTGCTGCGCCTGTTCGAACGTTACGATTTCCTGCTGCTGCCCACCGCCCAGGTGTTCCCTTTCGATGCACGGCAGGCCTGGCCACGCCAGATCGGTGGGCAGGAAATGGACACTTACCATCGCTGGATGGAAGTGGTCATCGGTCCGACCCTGGCTGGCCTGCCCAGCATCAGCATCCCGGTGGGTTTCAACCTGGCGGGGTTGCCCATGGGGATGCAGATCATCGGCCCGCCCCAGGCCGACCACGCCGTGCTGCAACTGGCCCATGCCCATGAACAGCTCACGCAGTGGGTTCGCCGGCGGCCTCCTGGCAATATCCGGTAATCAGGCAAGCGTCACAGACAAGGTCCAGGGGCCCGCATCTTGCTGGGAAAAACCTCACCCATCCTCGAGGCAGGGAGTTCGGACCATGGCCAGCAAGGTAGAAGGCGGCAGTGTGCGTTCAGTGGAGCGGGCCCTGGCCATTGTCGAGTTGCTGGGCCAGCACCAGGCCCTGGGCCTGGAGGAATTGCACTACCTGACCGGCCTGCCCAAGGCCACGGTATCGCGCCTGCTGCTGACCTTGCTGGAGCAGGGTTGGATCTACCGCAGTCTGAGCGACCGGCGCTACTGCCTGAGTGCCCGCAGCCTGTTCGGTGACAGCCGGCAACGCTTCAAGCGCCAGCTGGCGGAGCGTGCCGGCCCCTGGCTGCTGGAACTGAGCGCCCGCACTGGGCTGGTGAGCGATCTGTCGAGTTTCGATGGCGAACATCTGGAGGTGCTGGAAAGCGTGGTGCCCGAGGTGTTGCGCAAGCGCTATCCGAGCAGTAGCAGCCGGGTGGTCGGCCAGCATGCCAGCCTGTTTCATTCGGCCATGGGCAAGGCCTGCCTTGGCGCCTTGCCCTGGGCAGAAGTCCAGCGCCTGGCTGCGCGCGAGTGCGTGCCGATCGATGCCTGGCAGCTGCCGTGCGTGCAGTTCCAGCACCTGGGGTGCGGCCAGCGCACCGAAGGCTACTGGGAATACCCGATGCGCCTGCCGTTCCTGATCCGCGCCGTGGCCTTGCCGTTGCTGGTGGACGGCCGGGTGATCGGCAGCATCGCCCTGCATTGGCCCCAGGACGTGTCCTGTGTCGAGCAGGTGCGCCACCAGTACCTGGGGTTGCTCGCCGAGACCGTTGTCCAGTTGCAGAAAAACCTCGCCTGAGCCCACCCCCTGCGCCTGGGTTCCACCCAGGGGAAGCGATTGCCCTTTGCCATGCAGCTTCGACCATAGACCCGCAACCCTGGCAGCTGGGACAGCAGAGCTTGGCCACCGTGGGGCGAGCCCGGTGGGGGCTGCTCCCAAGAGCCGGCTGGGATCATCAGCCATCGTTCCGAACGGTTCCATCTGGGCTACACCTATGGCTTCTGGCCCCGGTAACCGGTGGCTTGGGGGTTTGCCAGCCTTCGGGCAGCCGGTTAAGGTGGCGCCTTCTGTTCACGGGAGCTTGCATGCGTACTCCGATCCGCCTTCTTCTCGGCCTGTTGTCAGCGCTGGCCTTGCCGGCCCAGGCCAACTGGTACCTGGACAACGAATCCTCCCGCGTGTCCTTCGTGACCACCAAGAATGCCAGCATTGCCGAGGTCCAGCGTTTTCTGGTGCTGCACGGCAAGGTCGATGGCAAGGGCCTGGCTCAGTTGCAGATCGAACTCGACTCGGTCAGCAGCGGCATTCCCCTGCGCGATGAACGCATGCGCCAGGACCTGTTCCAGGTCCAGCAGTTTGCCGAGGCCCAGATCAGCGCGCAGATCAATCTGCGACCGATCAACGACCTGGCCAATGGTGCGCAGATCGAGCTATTGCTGCCGGTCACGGTGAACCTGCATGGCCAGGAGCACACCTATAACGCCGAGTTGCTGGCTACGCGCCTGGACGAGCGACGTTTCCAGGTAGTGACCCTCGAACCCCTGGTCCTCAATGCCGAAGACTTCAACCTGGCGCCTGGCCTCGACAGCCTGCGCAAGGCCGCTGGGCTTTCGGCCATCAGTTTTTCGGTGCCGGTGGGTGCGGTGCTGATCTTCACGGCGCGTTGAAATGCGCGGAGCGGTTTTCCCCTGGCGCGAAGGCAACCGCTTCGAACTGCTGATCGACGGCCCGGCGTTCTTCCCACGCATGCTGGTGGCCATCGCCCGCGCCCAGCAGCAGGTAGAACTGGAGCTGTACCTGGTGGAAGCCGGATCCTGCGCGCAAGCCATGGTCCAGGCCCTCGTCCAGGCTGCCGAGCGTGGCGTGCGGGTGCGCTGCCTGTTCGACGACTACGGCAGCCTGGCCTTCACCCAGGCCCTGCGCCGCAGCCTGACCGAGGCCGGCGTCGAGCTGCGCTTCTACAACCGCCTTCGATGGCGCCAGGGCTTTCTCAACCTGTATCGCGACCATCGCAAGCTGCTGCTGGTGGACCATTCCCTGGCGGTAGTGGGCGGTACCGGGGTCACCGACGAATTCTGGCTGCCGGAACGCAACAGTTGCGACTGGCACGAGGTCATGGTGCAGATCAGCGGCCCGATGGTGGCTGACTGGCAGGTACTGTTCGATCGCCAGTGGGACGCCAACCTCTATCGCGGCGCCTGGAAACCCAGCGCCGACTTTGGCCTGCAACGGGTGCCGCGCCTGCCTGACACCGGCGAGGGCATGGGCCGGGTGGCCTATGCCGATGCTCGCCAGCACCGTGACATCCTGCATTCGCTGATCCGGGCACTGCACAGTGGCCAGCGACGTGTCTGGCTGGCCACGCCATACTTTCTGCCCACCTGGTCGGTGCGTCGCTCGCTGCGCAAGGCCGCAGCCCGGGGCCTGGACGTGCGCCTGCTGCTGACCGGACCGCGTACCGATCACCCGGCGGTGCGTTACGCCGGGCACCGTTACTACCCGCGCCTGCTCAAGGCCGGGGTACGGATCTTCGAGTACCAGCCGTGTTTCCTGCACCTGAAGATGGTGTTGGTGGACGATTGGGTGAGCGTCGGCTCGTGCAATTTCGACCACTGGAACCTGCGCTTCAACCTGGAAGCCAACCTGGAGGCCCTGGACCCGGCGCTGACCGCCGCGGTGACGGCGAGCTTCGAGGCGGACTTCGCCCAGAGCGAGGAGGTCAGCCTGGCGGTGTGGCGCAACCGGCCCTTGTGGCGCCGGATCAAGCAGCGGATCTGGGGATGGGTCGATCGCCTGGTGGTCAACCTGCTGGATCGGCGTGGCTGACCGTCACGCCTGATACGGCTGGCTGTAACCGCTGCCGCAGGCTGCGCACGAGCGCGAAGCGGTCGCGGCGGTCGTGAGTCCGATGGAGGTTTGGCGGGAGATCGACAAGCAAGGACCTGCGGACCTTTGCGCAGCCTCGCAGGCTCGGGAGCGGCTACAGAAATTGCAGGGGTTGTGGACGTGCAGAGATTCTAGACATTGCAGAGGCAGCCGGCCGGCGCAGGTCATGCGCCAGCCGGTGCGGGGGATCAGAGCAGTTCGAAGCTCTGTTGCTCGACGTCCTGGGAGTCCAGGCCGATCTGCACGTTGAAGTCGCCGGGTTCGGCGGCGTACTTGAGCTGGGCGTTGTAGAACTTCAGGTCGTCCTCGGTGATGGTGAAGTGAATGGCTTTCTCTTCACCGGCCTTGAGCATGACCTTCTGGAAGTTCTTCAGCTCCTTGATCGGGCGGATCATCGAGCCGGCCACGTCCTGGATGTACAACTGCACCACGGTCTCGCCGTCGCGCTTGCCGGTGTTCTTCAACGTCACGCTGGCTTGCAGCTTGCCGCCCTTGTGCAGGGTAGTGGAGGACAGGGCCATGCCCGACAGGCTGAAGCTGGTGTAGCTCAGGCCGTAGCCGAACGGGAACAGCGGTCCTGTGGTGTCGTCGAAGTACTGCGAGGTGTAGTTGCCCGGCTTGCCCGGGGTGAACGGCCGGCCGATGGTCAGGTGGTTGTAGTAGGTCGGGATCTGGCCCACCGAGCGGGGGAAGGTGATCGGCAACTTGCCCGAAGGGTTGTAGTCGCCGAACAGCACGTCGGCGATGGCGTTGCCACCCTCGGTACCGCTGAACCAGGTTTCCAGGATCGCGTCGGCCTGCTGGTTTTCCTCCAGCAGGGTCAGTGGCCGGCCATTCATCAGTACCAGTACCAGGGGCTTGCCGGTGGCCTTGAGGGCCTTGATCAGGTCGCGCTGGCTGGCAGGGATGTTCAGCTCGGTACGGCTCGAGGACTCGTGGGACATGCCCCGCGATTCACCCACGGCGGCAACGATCACGTCCGAGGCCTGGGCGGCCTTCACGGCCTCGTCGATCATCTGCTGGGCCGGACGCGGGTCGTCCACCACTTCCGGGGCATCGAAGTTGAGGAAGTTCAGGTAATCCACCACCTTCTTGTCGGCGGTGATGTTGGAACCCCGGGCGTACACCAGTTGGGCCTTGTCTCCCAGCACATTGCGCATGCCGTCGTAGAGGGTCACCGATTGCGCCGGCACGCCAGCGGCGGCCCAGCTGCCCATCATGTCGATCGGCGCCTTGGCCAGCGGGCCGACCACGGCAATCTTCGCGGTCTTCTTCAGCGGCAGGGTGTCGTTGTGGTTCTTCAGCAGGACCAGGCTGCGCCGCGCGATATCCCGGGCATCGCTGCGGTGCAGCCGGCTTTCGGCGTTGGTGTCGGCCGGATCGTCCTCGGCCTTGCCGATGCGCAGGTACGGGTCCTTGAACAGGCCCATGTCGTACTTGGCGCCCAGCACTTCACGCACGGCGTTGTCGATGTCCTTCTGCTCGATCTCGCCGGACTTGAGCAGCCCCGGCAGCTCCTTGCCGTACAGCGAGTCGTTCATGCTCATGTCGATGCCGGCCTTGATCGCCAGCTTGGCGGCTTCGCGCCCGTCCTTGGCGACACCGTGGCGGATCAGCTCGATGATTGCGCCATGGTCACTGACGGCCAGGCCCTTGAAGCCCCAGTCCTTGCGCAACAGGTCGTTCATCAGCCAGGTGTTGGAGGTGGCGGGCACGCCGTTGATCGAGTTCAGCGCCACCATTACCCCGCCGGCACCGGCGTCGATCGCCGCGCGATAGGGCGGCAGGTAGTCCTGGTACATCTTCACCGGGCTCATGTCGACGATGTTGTAGTCGCGACCGCCCTCCACGGCGCCGTACAGGGCGAAGTGCTTGACGCTGGCCATGATGCTGTCGGGCGCAGCCGGGCTCTGGCCCTGGTAGGCCTTGACCATGACCTTGGCGATGCGCGAGACCAGGTAGGTGTCTTCGCCGAAGCCCTCGGAGGTTCGACCCCAGCGTGCGTCGCGGGAGATGTCGACCATCGGTGCGAAGGTGATGTCCAGGCTGTCGGCGCTGGCTTCCTGGGCGGCGATGCGTCCGGAGCGGCCGATGGCGTCCATGTCCCAGCTGGAGGCCAGGGCCAGGCTGATGGGGAAGATGGTCCGGTGGCCGTGGATCACGTCATAGGCGAAGAACATCGGGATCTTCAGCCGGCTGCGCATGGCCGCGTCCTGCATCGGCCGGTTTTCCGGGCGGGAGATGGAGTTGAACGTGGCGCCGATGTTGCCGGCGGCGATCTCCTTGCGAATCAGCTCCCGGGGCATTTCCGGGCCGATGCTGATCAGCCGCAACTGGCCGATCTTTTCTTCCAGGGTCATGCGCTTGAGCAGATCGGTGATAAAGGCTTCCTTGTTTTCCAAGGGGACCGGGGCAGACTCGGCCAATACAGGGTGACTGGCCAGGCTGACCAGCAGCCCCAGCAAACACAGCTTCTTCATGAATATTGTTCTCAAGGGCTCAGGACCGACGCATGAGTGACGCGTCGAGCAGCCAAAATTTAGGGAGCGACTATTGTTGTTCAGATAATTCCCGCACACTTCAGGCCGTGTGAAAACTGCTGCGTTCGACAATACGGCGTTAAAAACAGGCTCGGAATGCTCATGTAGGCTCCTACACTCCGCTTCCTCTCCTGTTTTTGCCTTGTCTTGCCTTCACTCGCGACGTTTTCACACCGCCTTATTTCTGAACTCTTTTTCGCGCTGGGCATCTTTTAGCCCATCAGCCCGATGCATTCCAGTAGCGCCGGTAGATTTTGCCCTGCCAGCGCTGCAAGAACGGGCAAAAGATTCTCTTCAACCAGGTTGTGCAAGGAGCCCCACCCATGAACATCACCCAAAGCCTGCGCTCGAGCTGGCCCGTCGCGGCCCTGTTGCTGCTCACCAGCCTGCTCAGCGGCTGTGGCATCAACAACATTCCCACCCTGGACGAGCAGGTCAAGGCCGACTGGGGCCAGGTGCAGAACCAGTATCAGCGGCGTGCCGACCTGATCCCCAACCTGGTTGAGACCGTCAAGGGCTACGCCAAGCACGAGCAGGAGACCCTGACCGCGGTGATCGAGGCACGGGCCAAGGCCACCTCGATCCAGGTGGACGCCAGCACGCTGGACAATCCTGAAAAACTCAAGCAGTTCCAGCAGGCCCAGGACCAGCTCAGTGGTGCCCTCAGCCGCCTGATGGTGGTGTCCGAGCGCTATCCGGACCTCAAGGCCAACCAGAACTTCCTGGCCCTGCAATCCCAGCTTGAAGGCACCGAGAACCGCATTGCCGTGGCCCGTCGTGACTTCATCCTCGCGGTGCAGAAGTACAACACCGAGATCCGCACCTTTCCCGGTCGCCTGTGGCACAGCCTGATGTACAGCGATTTGCCGGTGCGCGAGTCGTTCGAGGCCACCAGCCCCGACGCTGACAAAGCCCCGCAAGTCAAGTTCTGAGGAACCATGGGCAGCGCACTGCAATGCGCGCTGCCGTGGCTATGGCTGGTGAGCGGCGCCGTCCTGGCGCAACAATATCGAGAGGTCGATCCTTCCGTATTTCAAGGACGACCTGTACTCGTCCGGGATCATTGCCGGGACCACCTCCATAGTGAGCATACTGGCGTCCAACGAGCGGCGGATGCTGGTGTATCGCTCGGAAGAGAAAAGCTGGTACCAGGCAATCGAATGGATGTGGTGGTTCAAGGTGTTGTTCTTCCTGGTGTTCGCCGTTTTGCCCCCGGGCGCGATCCTGGTTTCGTGGCGCAGCAGCGAGGTTGAGCCAAGCCGTGCCAACGATGATCCATCCACACGCGAACCCAGGGCCGAGCGCGATTCGGGGTCCAGCAGCTCATTCGACTGGTTCGACTCCGGCAGTTCGAGTTCCAGCTCAAGTTCCGATTCGGGCAGCTTCACGGGGGGGGCGGTGGCAGTTTTGGCGTTGGCGGGCCTCCGGCAGTTGGTAGCACAAGCGGACAATCATTAAGGACGAGGTGCTGATGCGACTCTATAAAATCGGCCTGGTGCTGTTGCTCTGGGTCTTCGCGGTTTCGGCCCAGGCCGAACTGAAGTTCCCGGCCCTGAGCGGGCGGGTGGTGGATGATGCACAACTGATCGAGCCGACCGTGCGCGCCCAGTTGACCCAGCAACTGGCGGCCCACGAGAAGGCCACCGGCGAACAGCTGGTGGTGGTGACCCTCACGGACCTGCAAGGGACCAGCATCGAGGACTTCGGCTATCAGCTCGGGCGCCACTGGGGCATCGGCCAGAAGGACAAGAACAACGGGGCGCTGCTGATCATCGCCCGGGATGAGCGCAAGCTGCGCATCGAAGTGGGTTATGGCCTGGAAGATCGCCTGACCGACGCCCAGGCCTCGGTGATCATCAACCAGGTGATCGCCCCGGCGTTCAAGAACGGGCAGTTCAGCAAGGGGATCGGCGACGGTGTCGCGGCCATGCTCCTGGTGCTGGGCGGGACGCCTCTGGATGAACCGGCCACCGCCTATGACACGGGTCAAGGCAGTGACCGGGATGACTTTGTCCAGCGCCACCCGTTGCTGTTCATCTTCCTGGTGCTGCTGTTCATCCTGGGAGTCATGGTGGCGCAGGCCCTCGGTTTCATCACGACCACCAGCGGGCGCGGCGGCGGTGGCGGTGGCTTCGGGGGCGGCGGTTTTGGTGGCGGGTCCGGGGGCGGCGGTGGTTTCAGCGGTGGCGGTGGCAGCTTCGGCGGCGGTGGTTCGTCCGGTGGCTGGTAACTCAAAATAAAAAAGCGGATATCCAACGACATGGCATTACTGAATGAATATGAACAACGGCAAGTGGCCGAAGCCATTGCCCGGGTGGAACAGCAGACCGATGCCGAGCTGGTGACGGTGCTGGCCGCCCGGGCTGACGACTACGCCTATATCCCGCTGCTCTGGGCCAGCTTGCTGGCACTGGTGGTGCCGGGCCTGGTGCACTACATCACCGGCTGGCTGAACATGCACCTGTTGCTGCTGGCGCAGTGGGCGACCTTCATCGTGCTGTGCCTGGTGTTTCGCCTGCCGTGGATCACCACCCGGCTGATCCCGCGTTCGGTACGCCACTGGCGGGCCTCGAACCTCGCCCGACGGCAGTTCCTCGAGCAGAACCTGCACCACACCGTGGGCGGTACCGGGGTGCTGATCTTCGTCAGCGAGGCCGAGCGCTACGTGGAGATCCTGGTGGACGAAGGCATTTCCCGGCGCCTGGACGACCAGCGCTGGGACGTGATAGTCCGCGCCTTCACCCGGCAGGTGAGACAAGGCCAGACGCTGCAGGGCTTTCTCGATTGCATCGAGGCCAGCGGCGAACTGCTCAAGGAGCACGTGCCCCTGACCCAGTCGCGCAACGAGTTGCCCAATCGCCTGGTGGTGCTCAACTGAATCCCGAGAGGCGCCCCCTGGCGCCTCCTGCTGAAGAATCTGCGCCGTCGGGTCAATAACTCCGTGCCCCGACGGGCCATCCCCCCTAAAATACCTGCCATTTCCCGATTCGCACCCCGCACCGCCCGAGGCACCTGCCCCCATGTCCGTTACTGCCCCTTCCGCCCGGCCCGCGCCGGATCACCATGCCCAGTTCCTGCAATGGCTGGAGACCAGCCTGGTGCAAAACGCCTTCATCAAGCTGGTGCTGGCCAAGCACGTGGGGGCCGAGGCGGACCTGCAACGGCTGATCATCAAGCAGCTGACGGTCAAGGAGCAGCCGTGCCTGTCCTTCGTCTACCGCTACAAGACTCGCGACATCATCAAGAACTTCTCCCTGGACGAAGGCATTGCCGCTATCGCCGAGCTGCTGCCTGCGTCGTTCAAGAACGCCCACCTGCTGACCCTGACCGATGAGGTGCAGCTGGAATACAGCAAGAAGGGCAAGAGCTCGCTGTTCAAGGGCAAGCCGCCAACCCAGCGCGATGTACCGTCCGCCGAGCACAACCGGGAGAAGAATCGCTTCCTCGACCTCAGCCGGCCGTTCCTCGCCGACCTGGGGGTGACCAACAAGCAGCATGAGCTGATTCCGGCGATGTCGCGCAAGTGGAAGCAGATCAACAAGTTCATCGAGGTCTTCAGCCACGCCCTGGGCAGTTCGCCAATTAGCCTGGAACAGCCGGTGCGGGTGGCGGATTTCGGCTCCGGCAAGGGCTACCTGACCTTCGCCATCCACGACTACCTGCGCAACACCCTCAAGGTCGAGGGCGACGTCACCGGCGTCGAATTGCGCGAAGACATGGTGACCCTGTGCAACGCCGCCGCGCAGCGCCTTGCGCACCCGGGCCTGGTGTTCAAGTGCGGTGACGTGCGTAGCGTGGCCCCCAGCCAGCTGGAAGTGATGATCGCCCTGCATGCCTGCGACATCGCCACCGACTACGCGATCCACACCGGCATCCGCTCCGGCGCGGCGATCATCATGTGCTCGCCGTGCTGCCACAAGCAGATCCGCCAGCAGATCCAGAGCCCGCTGCTGCTCAAGCCGATGCTGCAATACGGCTTGCACCTGGGGCAGCAGGCGGAAATGGTCACCGACAGCCTGCGGGCGCTGTTCCTGGAAGCCTGCGGTTATGAAACCAAGGTCTTCGAGTTCATTTCCCTGGAGCACACCAACAAGAACAAGATGATTCTGGCGGTCAAGCGCGCCGATCCGGTGGACCCCAGCCAACTGCTGGCCAGGATCGAAGAGCTCAAGGCCTTCTACCAGATCAGCGAGCACTGCCTGGAAACCCTGCTCAAGGCCGACGGTTACCTCGGCTGAGGGCTGGCCGGCGGAGTGGGGAGCGGTGCAGCGGGGCGCACCGCGGTGTTGCGCCCCAGGACCACGGTGAGGATCACGCCCACCGCGAACACCCAGGTAATGGGCTGCACCTGCTCACCGAAGAACAGGGCGGAAAAGGCGATGGTGAAGAAGATCTGCAACAGCTGGATCTGGCTCACCCGGGCAATTCCGCCCATGGCCAGCCCGGCATACCAGGCAAAAAATCCCAGGAACTGGGAAAACAGCGCAACGTAGCCGAAGGCCCACCAGGTCCTCATGGAAATCGCCCCCTGATGCTGCGCCGCCAGGTACCACACCGGGCCGATCAGCAGCGGCGTGGACAGCACCAGTGCCCAGCAGATCACCTGCCAGCCGCCCATTTCCCGCGCCAGCCGGCCCCCTTCGGCATAACCCAGGCCTCCTACGGCAATCGCCCCGAGCATCAGCAAATCACCGGCCTGGATGCTGCCCGCGCCGCTGAGCAACGCATAACCCAGCACCAGTGCACTGCCCAGGGCCGCGCAGCCCCAGAAGGCCTTCGACGGCCGCTCGTGGGACAGCCACGCCGCATACAGCGCCACGCACAGCGGCTGCAGGCCATTGACCAGGGCGCCATGGGACGCGGGCAGGGTCTGCATGGCCCAGGCCGACAGCACCGGAAAGCCCAGGATCACCCCGAGAATCACCACGCTCAGGCCCTTGACCTGTTTCCAGGTTGGCCATTTCTCCCGGCGCCAGAGCAGCAGCAAGGCTGCCGGGATGGCCGCGAACAGCGCCCGTCCCAGGCCGTTGAGCAACGGGTGCAGTTGCTCCACCACGATCCGGGTGAAGGGCAAGGTCAGGCTGAAAATGATGACACCCAGCAGGCCGAGGGCCATGCCGGTGTTTTCGCGTGAGGACATGATGGCTACCAGAATTCGCACAGGGACACAGGTGCCTGCATCTAGCCATAAAGCCGCGTGACCCCGCTGCTACAGCTGGGTGCAGAGTTGTCCGTACAGTTGGAGAACAGCAGAGGCAAGCGGCAAGCCACTAGCCACAAGCTGCAAGAATCAGGGCATCCGCTTGCCGCTTGCCGCCTGCAGCTTGCCGCTGTAGTACCCCGTTATTACCCGGGTCGGCGGATTGGGACTACCTTGAACACTCCTTCTGCCTACGTCTTTCCCTGAAAGGAGTCCACTCCATGGCCGCGAAAAAGATCCTGATGCTGGTTGGCGACTACGTCGAAGACTACGAAGTGATGGTGCCGTTCCAGGCCCTGCTGATGGTCGGTCACCACGTGCATGCGGTGTGCCCCGACAAGAGCGCCGGGCAGACCGTGCGTACGGCGATCCACGACTTCGAGGGCGACCAGACCTATAGCGAAAAGCCGGGCCATCTGTTTGCCCTGAACTTCGATTTTGCCCAGGTGAAGTCCAGCGATTACGACGCCCTGCTGATCCCCGGTGGCCGTGCTCCGGAATACCTGCGCCTGAACGAAAAAGTGCTGCAACTGGTCAAGCAATTCGACCAGGCCGGCAAGCCGATTGCCGCGGTGTGCCACGGCGCGCAACTGCTGGCGGCGGCGGGCATCCTCGAAGGCCGCGAATGCAGCGCCTACCCGGCCTGCGCCCCGGAAGTGCGGTTGGCGGGAGGCACCTATATCGATATCCCGGTGACCCAAGGCCACGTCCAAGGCAACCTGGCCACCGCCCCGGCCTGGCCGGCGCACCCCAGCTGGCTGGCCGGTTTCCTGGGCCTGCTGGGCACCAAGATCACCCTATAGGCGAGGGCCATGCCATGTGCGAGCTGTACGTCAAAGCCGACCCGATTCTCTACGAATCCCGTTCCCGCTCGCTGCGCATCTGTGGCGTGGTCACCACCTTGCGCCTGGAAAACCAGTTCTGGGACATCCTCAGCGAGATCGCCGAAGTGGACGGCATGACCACCAACCAGCTGATTGCCAAACTGTATGAAGAAGTCATGGACTACCGCGGCGAAGTGGTGAATTTCGCCTCCTTCCTGCGGGTCAGCTGCACCCGCTACCTGAGCCAGCGGCGCAATGCCGCTCCAGACCTCAGTCTGGTTCGCCTGAACCGGTGACCCGTAGCCGCTGCTGAGCTTGCGAAGCTGCGCACGCCCCGAAGGGGCGCAAGGTTCCGGGGCTGCGAAAGGTCCGGCGGTAGATCGCCAAGCAAGGTCCTGCGGACCTTTGCGCAGCCTCGCGGGCTCGGCAGCGGCTACAGGGCTCAGCTGATTTTGCTGAGGAAACCCGGCAGCTCCGGTTCCGGGAGCACCGACAGCACCTTGAGGCGTTGCAGCATGCGCTGGCGGGCGCGCTGCAGGTGTTCTCGAAGGTTCAGGGCCGCAGCGTCGTAGGCGCCGTGCAGCAGCAGTTCGAGAATCAGCCGGTGCTCGGCGAGCATCGCCGGGTCGGCGCCGATGCCCAGCAGGCGGTAGAAGATCCGATTGATGATCATCGGGCTCTGGGCCTGGCGGATCAGCGCCGCCATCTTGCGGTTCTGCAAGCCGCCCAGGCAGTGCTGGTGCAGGTCTTCCTCCAGGCGTTCCAGGGCCTCCAGGCCACAGTGCTCGGCCTGCTGCGCCAGGGTCACCCGTTCCAGCATCTGTTCCAGCCGTTCGCGACCCAGGCCGGGGGCGCTCTGGCGCAGGGCCTCGGGTTCCAGGCAGGCACGTAGTTCGTAGTCCTCGGTGACTTCCCGGGCGGTCAGTGGCCCGGCCAGCCATTGGGAGTAGGGCTCCTTTTCCACCAGGCCGCGATCGCGCAGGCGCATCAGCGCCTCGCGGACTACCGCGCGGCTGACGCCGTAGTGCTCGGCGGCGGCCTGTTCGTCGAGGCGAAAATGACCGAAGGCGATGCAGGTGGAGAGGGCGCTACCCAGTTCTTCGTAGATCCGTTCCCCCAGGGGCCGGGTGTCCACCAGTTCTTCGTCGCTGGCCAGCCCCAGGTGGGCATGGCTCAGGGGCAGGCGCAGCGGTTCGATCTCCCGGCCCTGGGGGTTGATCAGGTAGCCGCGGCCGTCAAAACGGCTGATCAGGCCTTCGCCATGCAGCAGGTCGAGGGCCTTGCGCACCGGCACTCGGCTGGTGCCGAACAGTTCCGCCAGCGGTGCTTCCAGCAGCACCAGGCCCTGCAGGGCGGTGCCCTGGAGGATAGCGTCGCGCAAGACCTGGCGGATCATGGCGTAGCGCGATGCGGTGCGCGGGTCCTCTGCTGACACTGCTTTCATCGGTTCCTCTGGGGCTGTTGCCGTTGGCTGACGAGCCCGTTGCCGGGCCGCGGTGGCCGGGGATTCTCTCACAGTTGCCAAGTGTCACTGAGTACCACGTTTGGTTGCCCCGTCCTGGGGCCGCCCTGGGTGGGTTGTTACCTTTCTGCACTAAAATGTACTTTTTATTAAAAGATACATTATTTCAATCCAGGAACCTTTACCGAGGATTTTCTCCGCCGGTCGCCGGTCGGTTTTTCCCAGCAACCCAGTCTGGCTCGATATTCCAGGCCAATCTGCAGATTGTCGGCTAGCTGCCGGTGCTCTCGTCGCCTTGAGATGGCACGGAATCTGCTCTGAATAAAATGTACATTTTAATATTTAGTACATTTTTAAGGTTTTGCGGAGTGAACCATGCACCCTGATTCGCTGAATGACGCCACGGCCATGGCACAAGCCTTTGCCTCGGGCCGCACCGATCCGGTCCAGGTCCTGGAGCAAGCCCTGGCGCTGGCCGAGGCAACGCCCCATGTGTTCATTTCTCTGTGCCCGATCCGGGCCCGGCGCGAAGCCGAGGCAGCTGCCGCCCGCTGGCGGGATGGCCAGCCGCTGAGCCTGCTGGATGGCGTGCCCCTGGTCTGGAAGGACCTGTTCGACGTGGCCGGCAGCATCACCACCGCCGCCGCCCAGGTACGCCGCGATGCAGCACCGGCCAAGGTCGATGCGCCCAGCGTGCGACAGCTGTGCCGGGCCGGGCTGGTCAGCCTGGGCAAGACCAACCTCAGCGAGTTCGCCTACTCCGGGCTCGGCCTGAACCCGCACTTCGGCACCCCGATCAATCCCCACAGCGATGCCCAGCCACGGATTCCCGGTGGCTCCTCGGCCGGTTCCGCGGTGGCGGTGGCGGCCGGTGTCGTGCCGATCGCCATGGGCACCGACACTGCCGGTTCGATCCGCATTCCCGCCGCCTTCAATGGCCTGGTGGGCTATCGCGCCTCGTCCCGGCGCCATGACCGCGAGGGCGTGTTTCCCCTGGCCGAAACCCTCGACAGCCTCGGGCCGCTGACTCGCAGCGTGCGCGATGCCTGGCTGATCGACGGGTTGTTGCGCGGTGGCGACCCCCGGCAATTACCGCTGCCCCGCAGCCTGGCCGGGCAACGCTTCTGGGTCGATCTGCAGGTGCTCGATGACAGCCGTACCCAGGTCGCGGTGCGGGCCAACCTGCTGGTGGTCATCGAACGCCTGCAACAGGCCGGGGCGCTGGTGGAGCAACGGCCGCTGCACAGTCTGCAAGCCACCTTGCAGCTGATCCAGGAGCAGGGCTGGCTCGGCGCCGCCGAAGCCTTTGCCCTGCACCAGCCCTTGCTCGACAGCGAGTACGCCGAGCAGCTCGATCCGCGGGTGCGCCGGCGCCTGGAAAGCGCCCGGCAGATGCCCGCCAGCCAGCTGCTGCGGCTGTACCAGGCGCGGCGCCAGCTGCAGCGCCAGCTGCAGGACGAACTGGACGGCGCAGTGCTGATCACCCCCACCGTGGCCCATGTGGCGCCGCCCCTGGCACCCCTGGAACAGGACGACGAGCTGTTTGCCCGGACCAACCTGGCGACCCTGCGCCTGACCATGCCCGGCAGCTTCCTCGACATGCCTGGGGTGGCCCTGCCCAGCGGCCGCGATGCCCAGGGCCTGCCCACCGGGCTGTTGCTGAGCCTGCCCCAGGGCCATGACCGGCAACTGCTGGAGGCTGCCCTGGCGCTGGAGGCGGCGCTGCCGCGCTAAGCCCCGACGACGATTTTCCAACAACAAGCAATCACTGGAGGCCGCTCATGGCTAAAGAAATTCTCTGTGCATTTGGTGTCGATGTGGACGCGGTGGCCGGCTGGCTCGGCTCCTACGGCGGTGAAGACTCGCCGGACGACATCTCTCGTGGCCTGTTCGCCGGGGAGGTCGGCGCGCCACGTCTGCTCAAGTTGTTCGAGCGCTATGGCCTGCGCACCACCTGGTTCATTCCCGGGCACTCCATGGAGACCTTTCCCGAGCAGATGAAGGCGGTTGCCGCGGCCGGCCACGAGATCGGCGTGCACGGCTACAGCCACGAGAACCCCATCGCCATGACCCCGGAACAGGAAGAGATCGTCCTCGATAAATCCATCGAGCTGATTACCCGGGTCACCGGCAAGCGCCCCACCGGCTACGTGGCGCCCTGGTGGGAGTTCAGCAAGGTGACCAACGAGCTGCTGCTGAAAAAGGGCATCAAGTACGACCACAGCCTGATGCACAACGACTTTCATCCCTACTACGTGCGGGTCGGCGACAGCTGGACCAAGATCGACTACAGCCAGCACCCCGACACCTGGATGAAACCCCTGGTACGGGGCCAGGAAACTGACCTGGTGGAGATCCCGGCCAACTGGTACCTGGACGACCTGCCGCCGATGATGTTCATCAAGAAGGCGCCCAACAGCCACGGTTTCGTCAATCCGCGGCACCTGGAAGAAATGTGGCGCGACCAGTTCGACTGGGTCTATCGCGAGCATGAGCACGCGGTGTTCACCATGACTATCCACCCCGACGTCTCCGGCCGGCCGCAAGTGCTGTTGATGCTCGAACGCCTGATCGAACACATCCAGAGCCATGCCGGCGTGCGCTTCGTCACCTTCGACGAGATCGCCGACGACTTTATCCGCCGCCACCCGCGCAACCGCTGACCCCGGCCACTTCATCGAGGCGTGACTGATGTCTATCTATAACAAGCTCGACCTGACTGGCTGGAAACCCCAGCAGCTGACCCCGGCCCAAGTGCGCTTCGCCACCTGGATCGCCTTCTTCGCCTGGGTCTTCGCGGTGTATGACTTCATTCTGTTTGGCACTCTGTTGCCGGAGATCGGCCGGCACTTCGGCTGGGGTGAGGTCGAGCAGGCCGAGATCGCCACCTGGGTGGCGGTGGGCACTGCCGTGGTGGCCCTGGCCATCGGGCCGCTGGTGGACAAGCTGGGCCGGCGCATGGGCATCATTTTCACCGTCAGCGGCTCGGCCATCTGCTCGGCGCTGACCGCCATCGGCGGCGCCTGGGGCAAGTCGCCGCTGATCCTGATCCGATCCCTGGGCGGCCTGGGCTATGCCGAGGAAACCGTGAACGCCACCTACCTCAGCGAGTTGTACGCGGCCTCCGATGATCCGCAACTGGCCAAGCGCCGGGGCTTCATCTACAGCCTGGTGCAGGGCGGCTGGCCGGTGGGGGCGCTGATCGCCGCCGGATTGACCGCGGTACTGCTGCCGATCATCGGCTGGCAAGGCTGCTTCATCTTCGCCGCGATCCCGGCCATCGTCATTGCGGTGATGGCCCGCAAGCTCAAGGAGAGCCCGCAGTTCCAGATCCACCAGCGCATCAGCCAGCTGCGCAAGAGCGGTTCGGTGAGCGAGGCCCAGGCGGTGGCGCTGACCTACGGGGTGGACTACGACGAGCACAGCAAGGCCGGCCTGGCCGCGGCCTTCCGTGGCCCGGCGCGGCGCGCGACCCTGGTGATCGGCGCGGCGATCCTGCTCAACTGGGCGGCGATCCAGGTGTTCAGCGTGCTCGGTACGTCGGTGATCGTCAGCGTGCATCACATCTCCTTCGAGAACTCGCTGATCATCCTGGTGCTGTCCAACCTAGTGGGTTATTGCGGCTACCTGAGCCACGGCTGGATGGGCGACAAGATCGGTCGGCGCAATGTCATCGGCCTGGGCTGGATGCTTGGCGGCCTGTCGTTCGCCGGCATGCTCTACGGCCCGAGCAACATGCCGATGGTGGTGGGCCTCTACAGTCTGGGGCTGTTCTTCCTGATCGGCCCGTACTCGGCCGCGCTGTTCTTCATCAGTGAAAGCTTCCCCACCAGCATCCGTGCCACTGGCGGCGCAATCATCCATGCCATGGGCCCGATCGGCGCGGTGGTGGCGGGTTTCGGCGCCACCCAGGTGCTGTCCGCCGGT
Organism: Pseudomonas sp. L5B5; assembly: GCF_020520285.1. Taxonomy (NCBI): domain Bacteria; kingdom Pseudomonadati; phylum Pseudomonadota; class Gammaproteobacteria; order Pseudomonadales; family Pseudomonadaceae; genus Pseudomonas; species Pseudomonas sp. L5B5. The sequence goes on along the minus strand of NZ_CP084742.1, from coordinate 2,646,314 downwards.
GGCGACTGGCAGACCTCGGCGCTGTATTTCGGCGCGCTGCCTTGTTTCCTCTCCGGTGCGCTGATGTTCGCCGCACGCCATGTGCGTCCTGAATCCGTTCAATAAGGAAAGCTACCCATGACTCAAAAAGTCGCCGTGATCACCGGTGCCGCCAGTGGCATCGGCCAGGCCCTGGCCGTGGCCTATGCACGGGGCGGTGTGGCGGTGGTGGGCGGGTATTTCCCCGCCGACCCCCATGACCCGCAAGCCACCCGCGACCTCGTGGCCGAGGCGGGCGGGCACTGCATGATGCTGCCCCTGGACGTTACCGACAGCGCCTCGGTGGACGCCCTGGCCGAGCAGGCCGTGGCGCACTTTGGCCGCCTCGACTACGCCGTGGCCAATGCCGGCCTGCTGCGTCGCGCACCCTTGCTGGACATGACCGACGCGGCCTGGAACGCCATGCTCGATGTGGACCTGACCGGGGTCATGCGTACCTTCCGCGCGGCAGTGAGGCACATGGGCGAGGGCGGTGCGCTGGTGGCGATTTCCTCGATTGCCGGTGGCGTCTACGGCTGGCAGGACCACGCTCACTACGCCGCGGCCAAGGCCGGGGTGCCGGGGTTGTGCCGTTCGCTGGCGGTGGAACTGGCGGCCAGGGGCATTCGCTGCAACGCGGTGATCCCGGGGTTGATCGAGACCCCGCAGTCGCTGGACAGCCAGAACTCCCTGGGCCCGGAAGGCTTGGCCAAGGCGGCCCGGGCCATTCCCCTCGGGCGGGTCGGATGGGCCGATGAAGTGGCGTCCCTGGTGCGTTTTCTCACCAGTGACGAGTCCAGCTACCTGACCGGGCAAAGCATCGTCATCGATGGCGGCCTGACGGTGCGCTGGCCGGATTGACTCCCGTCGCCAGCGAACCGCACACCCTTGAAGGAGAAAGTCCCATGCAACACTTGCACAACCGCCGCGCGGTGATCACCGGCGCCGGCAGCGGCATCGGCGCCGCAATCGCCCGCGCCTATGCAGCGGCCGGCGCACGCCTGCTGCTGGCTGACCGTGACCCGGAGCGCCTGGCCGAGAGTGCCCAGGCCTGCCGCGAACTGGGGGCCGAGGTCTTCGAATGCGTGGCCGACGTCGGCAGCGTCGAAGGGGCCCAGGCCGGAGTCGATGCCTGTGTCGAGTATTTCGGCGGCATCGATATCCTGGTGAACAATGCCGGCATGCTGACCCAGGCGCGCTGCGTCGACCTCTCCATCGAGATGTGGAACGACATGCTGCGGATCGATCTCACCAGCGTCTTCGTCGCCTGCCAGCGGGCCTTGCCCCACATGTTGGCGCAGCGCTGGGGGCGGATCATCAACGTCGCCTCGCAACTGGGGATCAAGGGCGGCGCCGAGCTGACCCACTACGCCGCGGCCAAGGCCGGGGTCATCGGCTTCACCAAGTCCCTGGCCCTGGAAGTGGCCATGGACAATGTGCTGGTCAACGCCATCGCCCCGGGGCCGATCGAGACGCCGCTGGTGTCTGGCATCAGCAGCGCCTGGAAAACCGCCAAGGCCGCCGAGCTGCCCCTGGGGCGCTTCGGCCTGGCCGATGAAGTGGCGCCCACCGCGGTGCTGCTGGCCAGCGAGCCGGGGGGTAACCTGTTCGTCGGCCAGACCCTGGGTCCGAACTCCGGGGATGTCATGCCATGAAGGAGGGCTGAGCATGTGCGGGTTATGCGGGCTGCTGGGCGAAGACGTGCACTGGAGCGATCCGCTGGGGGATGAACTGCCCCGGCGCCGCGAACGCTTGCGCAGAATCGCCGCGATCAACCGGGTACTGGTGCCGTTGCGGCTCAAGGTCGAGGACTTCCAGGGCTCGGCCTATCTGTTGCTGGGGGCTACCGGCCGCCAGGAATTGGCCAGCGGCCTGGAGCAGCTGTGGAGCCTGGCCGAATCCATGCTCGGCCGGCCCCTCGATCCTCTCGACCCTGTGATCCTCAAGCACCTGGAGCAACAGTCATGAGCATGCCCCTGAACGTCATCACCGGGTTCCTCGGCAGTGGCAAGACCACCTTGCTCAACCGCCTGTTGCAGGACCAGAGCCTGGGGGACACGGCGCTGTTGATCAACGAGTTCGGCGATATCGGCATCGATCATTTGCTGGTGCAGGAGGTGGCGCCGGACACCGTGCTGCTGCCCAGCGGTTGTGTCTGCTGCTCGATTCGCGGCGAGCTGAAGGAGGCGCTGCTGGGGCTCCTGGCGCGACGCAGTCGAGGCGAGATCCCGGCCTTTCGCCGGGTGCTGCTGGAGACCACCGGGCTGGCCGACCCGGCGCCGATCCTGGCGACGGTGAACAACGATCCGCAGTTGCGTGGACGGGTGCACATCGGCCTGCTGGTGACTCTGGTGGACGCCAGTCACGCGGCGTTGCAGGAGCGCCTGCATCCGGAGTGGCTGGCCCAGGTGGCGGCCGCGGATCGCCTGCTGCTGAGCAAGAGCGACTGTGTCGACCAGGCGAGCCAGGCGGCCTTGCGCGAGCATCTGCAGCGGCTCAATCCCGGAGCGCCCCTGTTGCTGGCCCAGGCGATCCAGAGCGGCGATCAGCTGTTGCTGGGGGAGGGCCTGCGCGGCGCGACGGCAGAGCGGGAAGTGGCGCGCTGGCAGTTGCAGCGGCCACTGGCAGCCGCTGCGCCGCAGCATGGCGCGGCGCAAGTGTGCAGCCTGGAGTTCGAGCAACCGCTGGACTGGGTGGGCTTCGGGGTCTGGTTGTCGATGCTGCTAAGATGCCACGGCGAACGAATTCTGCGGGTGAAAGGATTGCTCAATATCAACGCCAGCCAGGCTCCCATCGTCATCCATGGCGTGCAGCATTGCCTGCACGCTCCCGTGCATCTGTCCCGTTGGCCCTGTGCCGACCATCGCTCGCGGCTGGTGTTTATCCTGCGCGGGCTGGAGCCCGGACAACTACGTCGCTCCTTCGAAGTGTTCGCCCGCAGCTTCGCCCCGGTCGCCGGGGAGTGCGCCTGATGGCGGCGACGCAAGCGGTCACCCTGCGGGTGCTGGGCACCTCGGTGACCCTGCTCGAATCCCTGCGGGTGCGCGCCGAGCAGGACCTGGGCATCCGCCTGGTGTATCAGGTGCACGACGTGGAGCAGGCCCAGCGCATCGCGGTGATGCAACCGGACAGCTACGACCTCTATGACCAGTGGTTTCACAACGTCGATTTCGTCTGGCCGGCCCAGGCGATCCAGCCCATCGACACTCGACGCATTGCCCTGTGGCACGAGATCAACGACTTGCCCAAGCGTGGACGACTGTCGCCGGACGACCGCCTGGGCAGCGGCAGCGTGCCCAGCGAACGCCTTTATGTGCAGCACGACGGCAGCCTGGGCAGCACGGTCAGCGACCGCATCAGCATGCTGCCGCTGACCCACAATGCCGACAGTTTCGCCTACCGTCCGGAGCGCCTGCCGGCGGGCTTTTCCAGCGCCAACGAAAGCTGGGGCTGGCTGCTGGAACCGGCCTGGAGCGGGCGCATTGCCTTGCAGAGCGATGCGGCGATCGGGGCCCTGGACGCCGCCCTGGCGGTGCAGGGCTGTGGCCTGGAATCCTTCAAGGACATCGGCAACCTGAGCATCGAGGAGATCGACCGGCTGGCAGCGATCCTGGTGCGCAAGCAGCGTGAAGGGCACTTTGCGGCGTTCTGGTCGGACGATGAAGAGGCCGCGCAACTGATGCTCAGCCCGCGCATCGATATCCAGAGCTTGTGGTCGCCGACGCTGATGCGCCTGCACCGGGCCGGGGTCAAATACCGCCTGGCAGTGCCGAAGGAAGGCTACCGAGCCTGGTTCGGCGGCCTGTCGTTGTCGCGCCATGCCAAGGGCGCGGTGCTGGATGCGGCCTACGCCTATCTCAACTGGTGGTTGTCGGGCTGGCCAGGTGCGGTGATGGCACGCCAGGGCTACTACATCGGCAACCCGGCGCGTACCCGCGATCACCTGAGCAGCGCCGAATGGGATTACTGGTACGCCGGCAAACCGGCCCGGGAAGAGTTGCCGGGCAGCGACGGCGAACCGCTGATCGACATCGGCGAGACCCGCGACGGTGGTTCCTACGCGCAGCGCATGGGGCATATCGCCGTGTGGAACTCGGTGATGGACGAGCACAACTACCTGGTGCGGCGCTGGGGGGATTTCCTGCGGGCGGGGCGGGTCGCGGGCCGGGGCAAAGGCTGAGGGTCAGAGCCCCAGGCGCGCCAGTTGGCGCAGGTCGGCGATCACCGCCGGGTTGCCGCCTTCGAGCACGTCCAGGCGCATCTGCGCGATCAGCGATTTCAGCAGTTCGGTCTGGGTCATCCGAGTCGTCTGCAAAAGGCGCGCGAGGTCCTCGGCCACATAGTGGTTGACCTTCAGCGACAGGCGTTTCATCGCATGCACGGCCGGCAACTGGCGAGCCTCGGCCTGTTCCGCCAGGTACGCGGCGAAACCGTTGTGCACCTGCTCCAGGTAAGGTACGGCAGGGGCGCTGAAGTAGTAGCTGAAGAACAGTTTGCGCATCTGCACGCCGGCGTCCTCGGCCACCGAGTGCATCGCGGCATCCAGCACATCGAGGTAGACCGCAGGCAGCCGCGCTTCGATGGAGGTCAGTTGCTGGCGGCGCGCTTCCTTGATCGCCGGCGTCGACTGGGGCGGGATGGCCACCACCGTGGCGCAGAGGTCGCAGACCCCCACCAGGATCTCCCGGGCCTGGCCGTTGCCGTCGCTGAACGGCACGTCGCGACGGGTGTAGGTAATGCCGACGACCTGCTGGCAATGCTCGCAGAGCGCCTTGCCCCGGTCACCCTGCAGATAAAGTTTCATGGGTTGCCCTCATCGATGAACGCTGATGAACCACGCATCTGGCTCGATAAAATAGAACTTGATGTACCAGCCCGCCTTCTTCAGCACATGGACGGCAAGGTCCGGGGCGCTGTGGTGGGCACTGCACTGGTGGTCGGTGCCCTTGCAGGCGACGATGACCTCGATCAATTGGCCGGCCGACACCTCGCCAGTGGCCAGCAGGTTCTTGAGTTCGATCGAGCCGCGTGCAGCATGCAGATAGTTGCCGTTCTGCAGTGCATTGATCAGGTCCCGCCTGACCTTCCTGAAGCCTCTGTCCATGATGCTTGCCTGTTTGTACGACATCTGTCGTACTAGATCAATGGGAAGTCGACTGAAAGCGCCCAAAGGCATTTCAGCGGCTTTCAGGGGGGAGTCGATCTTAGCCCGGCAGGCGCGGGCGGGAGGGCTGGGTTAAAGGCTTGCAATACATCGGTGATGGCCAACGGCTGGCCTGCTGCGGTGCGTCCGATGCACCGCAGCCAGGTGCCGTCAGAAGAAGCGGGTCACGCTGATCTTGGCGTTGCGCCCCAGGCTAGAGGCGTTCTCGCCACTCAGCGGTGGGCGATAGTCACGGTTGAACATGTTGTCCAGGGTGAAGTTGACTTCGGTGCCCTTGAGGTAGGCCTGCTGGGGCTTCCAGTTGGCGAACAGGCCGTGCACGTTGTAACGGTCGTTCTTGTACTGGTTCCAGTAGGAGTCGCCCAGGGCACTGGCCGGGCCGCCCGGGTAGATGTCGCTGGGGACGCGGTCGGTCTGGCGCACCCATTGGCCTTGCCAGCCCACTTGCGCATCCCACTGCGGGATCTTCACTCCCAGGGTTGCCACCCACTTGCGTGGCGGGATATCCCGGGCCCAGACGTTCGGGCCCCAGGGGTTGGTGTAGGCACCTTCATGCTTGCCGGTGATCCACGAGTAGGACAGCGAGCCGAACAGGTAGGTCGAGTCGTAGAAACTTTCCACCTCGAAGCCCTTGATGGTCAGGTCGCCAATGTTGCGGTAGACCCCGATGGTCGGCTGGTTGCACACATCTGAGATGCTCTTGCCGGTGCTCAATTGCTCGGGACAGCCGATCCCGAGGTTCTTCATGATCTCGTCCTTGAACTTGTTCTGGAACACCGTGGTGCGCACTTGCACCCGGTCGTCCTTGGCCAGCACATCGGAGAAGCTGTGAATGCTGCCACCGCGCAGCGCGGTGACGCGCTCCGGGTCCAGGTTGCGGCTGGTGGAGGAGCGAGTGCTACCGGCGGCCTGGACTTCGTACTGCTCGTCGATCACCGGGGCGCGCCAGGTCTTGCTGTAGTCGGCGAACAGCGCCAGTTGCGGGTTCACCGTCCAGAACGCCGACAGGCGTGGCGACCAGCCGGTGTAGGTCTTGGCGCTGTAGTCGTGGCCGACCACCGGATCGGGGCTGTTGTAGACCGGCGCGTCGTTCTTCTGCCCGCGGTTGCGTACATAGTCGTAGCGCAGCGACGGGGTCAGGGTGAAGTCGCCCAGGGAGATGGCGTCCTGGATGTAGAACGCGTTGTTGTCGACCTTGCCGTGGGGCATGAAACCCGGTTGGTAGTAGCCGTTGTTGAACTTGGGTATGCCGTAGGTCTTGCCCGGCATCCACATGTCCACCTCGCGGGTGTGCTTGCGGATCTGGATGCCGTTGGTCAGGGCGTGCTCCAGCGGCCCGGTGCTGAAGCGGCTGGTGTTTTTCAGCGCGAGGATCCTGTCCTCGTAGCCCACGGTGATCTTGCGTCCGCCCGAGGATGGCTGGATGAAGGCGTTCGGCCCGCGCTCATCGGTCTGCTCGGTGTCGGAGTAGGAGTACTTGGCTTCGAAATCGATCCACGGATTGTCCACCGGGGTGTACTGGTACTTGGTGATCCAGGTGGTGTCGATGGTGTTGCGCCGGGCCAGGTAGCGTCGGGTGGCATCGTCATAGCCGAGTCGGTCGATGTCGCTTTTCTTGGGCGGCGTCGGGTAGCTCTTGGCCGAGAAGGGGGCCCAGATGTCGCTGTCCGAGCGCATGTAGGTAAAACCCAGGCGATGTTCGTCGGTCAGCTGCATGTTGAGCTTGAACAACTGGCCTTCCATGTCCTGGGCGGTATTGGGCAGGCGCTTGGGGTTGATCGGGTAGGCGTTGTCCGGGTCAGGCTGGGCGCTGGCCAGCTTCATGTCATCGCCGTCGCGCTTGGTCCAGTAGGCCAGCGCATCGAAGCGGCCATCGTCGGTACGGCCGTAGACCGCCGAAGTGTAGGCCTGCTCATGGCTGTTGCTGCTGTAGCCGTATTTGACCATGGCGCCGGTGTTGCGACCGTCCTGCAACAGGTCCGGGGCATCCTTGGTCTCCATGTGCACGGTACCGCCGAAGCCGCCATTGCCGGTCTCGGGAGAATGCGGGCCTTTTTCCACCTCTATGCGCTTGACCATTTCAGGCTCGATGAAGATCGAACCCTGCTGGTAGCGTTCGAAGCCGCTCTTGGTGGCGCCATCGACGCTCATCGGTACGTCTTCGGCATCCCCCATGCCCCAGATGTTGATGGTCTGGCCACCCGGCTTGAGTGAACCGCCCAAGGTCACGCCGGGCAGGGTATCGATCAGGCTGACGACGTTGGTCGCCTGGTGGCGGTCGATTTCCGCCTGGTTCAGGGTCGAGCGGCCAACGCTGGAGGAATCCACCACCGAACCGTTGCCGATCACGCTCATGGCCCCCAGCTGCAAGGCCGAGCCGCTGCTCTGGCTGGTTTCTGCTGGACGCACGATGTAGGTATTGTCGACCTTGACCAGGTTGAACTGGCCGTTCTGCAACAGCTGGCGGATCGCCTCTTCCGGGCTGAAGTCGCCTTGCAGGGCTGGAGCCTTGGCGTTACGCAGCAGTTGTTCGTCGAACAGCAACTGGATCTTCGCCTGCTGGGCCACCTGGCTCAGGGACGCGGCCAGGGGCTGTGCTGGCAACTGGAAGTGGATCGGACCGGCATGGGCCTGCAGGCTGAATGCCAGGCAGGCCGCGAGCAGGGTCGGGCGGGTACGGACTAACGGAACAGGCAAGAGCGCGCGAAACATGACTTCCCCCAGAGCGGCTTAAAGGCCGGAAAAGCGCTGCGAACAGAATGCAGACGGGAGGAAGACGCGGCAGTGAAAAAAAACCTCATATGCAAATGAAAAATATTCTCATGTAAGGTTTCAGCGGGCTTCGATCTTCAGTTGACCGTTGGCCAGAGGCACGGTTTTCACCGGGATCAGGGCGGGCAGGGCCTTGACCAGTGCATCCGGATCATTGACGTCCAGGTTGCCCGAGACCTTGTAGGCGCCCAGGGAGCCGCTGGCCAATTGCACCGGATGGCGGCGGTACAGGTTCAGCTCGTCCACCAGGCTGGCCAGGTCGCGGTTGCGAAAGGCCAGGCGTCCGGTACGCCAGTCGGCCACGTCATCGCTGTCCAGGGTCTGTTGCTGCAGGGAGCCATTTTGCAGGTCATAGATGGCCCGTTGCCGGGCGCCCAGCAAGACCAGATCACCGGGCCGGCCATCCGGGCTGAAGGCCACCTGGCCGTGGGCCACGCTGACCACCAGCTGGCGCTGGCCACGGCGTACGTCGAAGGCGGTGCCCACCACGCGTACCTTGGCCACGCCGCTATGCACCCACAACGGCCGCTCCTTGTCGGCGGCGACGTCCAGGTACAACTGGCCCTGTTGCAGGTAGATATCGCGCTGCTGCGCGCTGAAGTCGACCTTCACCTGGGTGTTGGCGTTGACGTACAAGGTGCTGCCGTCAGGCAGCTTGAAGGCGCGTGCCCCCTGTTCCTGGGCCGCGATCTGCTGGACATGGGGCGCCTGGGACGTTCCCAGGTTGACCGCCAGCACCGCGCACAGCACGGCGGCAGCTACCGCCAGGGCCGGACGCCAGGAGGGTGTCTTGCGTTGTGGCAGGGGAACGGGTCGGCTCAGTTGCTGCAACTGCGCCAGGTCGACCCACAGTTCTTCGAACTCGGCATAGGCCCGTGCGTGGGCCGGGTGCGCGAGCCAGGCGTCGAAGGCCTTGCGGCTGGCGCGGTCCGGGTCGTTGCGATTGCGGGCGAACCAACTGGCGGCCTCGGCATCGATCTGTTCGCTGTCGACGTCGTCGTGGCGGCCGGGAAAGCGGGTCATTCAGGCAGCTCCTTGCCGTTTTCTCGTTGTAGGTGCTGCTTGCAGTGCAGCAGGGCAAAGGCAATGTGTTTTTCCACCATGCTGATGGAAATCCCCATGTGCTCGGCAATCTGCGCCTGGCTCAGCCCTTCGAAGCGGTGCAGCATAAGGGCTTCGCGGCGGCGCGGCGAGAGTTGCGAGAGGACTTCCTTCAATTGTTCCAGCCGTTGCAGGCGCTGGGCGGCAGGTAGCGGCTCGTGTTGCTCGTCGGCCAGGGGTTCGCTGTCGACGCTTTCTTCTAGGTGAGCCTCCTGGTGCACCCTGGAGCGCACCTGCTGGCGACGCCAGTGATCACGCAACAGGTTGCGGGCCATCTGGAACAGGAAGGCCCGGGGCTGCTCCACCTGGGCCCGGTCACGGTAGTCGAGCCACTGGGTGAATACGTCCTGCGTCATGTCGGCCGCGTCGCTGGCGTTGTCCGTGCGCTTGCGCAGGAAATGCAGGATGTCCGCATAGAACCCGCGAACTGAGTCCGCCGACGGTGAGTCGGGCTTGGAGCGAGACATGGATATCCTTCTTGGCGACACGGTGGGCAAAGGGTCGCGAATGATATCGAGAATTATTGCTATTTGTCACTTGGCCAATTGATGGCACTTTAAAGCCGCCTGCCCGCCGCCGGGTGTGGCGTTGCCGAGTGATGTCGGCAAGCCACGCCCTGGTTTCAGATCACGAAGAACCCATGGGTGCCATCGCGTCCCAGCTGCGCCACCAGACCGAACTCCCAGTCCAGGTACCCTTGCATGGCTTCCCGGGGGCTGTCGGTGCCTTCATAGGGCCTGCGGTAACGATCGATCCGGGGCGAGGCCAGGCGCTGTGAACCTTCTTCCACGGGCAGGCCGGCTTCGATCCAGGCACTGGTGCCGCCGCCCAGGACGAACACCGGGCGCTGGGTCAGGGCCTGCAGGCGTGGCGCCACGAAGCGCGCCAGCAGGCTGCTGCCACAGGTCAGGACAAAGCGTTCAGGCGGTGCGAGGTGTTCCAGGGCCTGTGCCAGCTGGCTGGGCAGCACCCACCAGGCGCCGGGGATATGGCGTTGCACATGGTTGGCGCTGGCGGTGACGTCCAGCACCAGGGTGCCGGGCTCGCGCAGCCAGTCGGCGAGCGTTCGCGGGCTGATCTGCTCGATCGCCGGGCTGTCCGGCAAGGGGGCCTGCCAGGGGCCGCGCACACTGAAGTCGCTGGCCCGCAAGCCGTCGAGCACGGCGACCTGCCAGCCCATCTGTGCCAGCCAGGAAGCGCTCATGTTGGCTCGCACGCCGTCGTCGTCCACCAGGACCAGGCGCGCGCCGCGCACACTGGCGAAATGATCGGTTTCCTGCACCAGCTGGCCCCCGGGAGTGGAGCGGGCACCGGGCAGGTGACCGGCGGCGAATTCCTCTGGGCTGCGCACATCGAACAGGTAGCTGGTACGCCTGGGTTCGGCCTGCCAGCGGCGCCACTGGGCCAGGTCGATGCGGCCGACATCGGCCCGGTCCGCTACCGCCCGGGCCGCAGCCTGGGCTTCGGCGCGGTGGTGCCCGGCTTGGGAGGCATAGCGCCGCTGCTGGCCGTGTTCCAGGGCTTGCCCGGCCAGGGTCCAGCCGATGGTGCCGTTGCGCAGGGCCGCCACCGGGTTGGGAATGCCGGCGTTCACCAGCGACTGGGTGCCGATGATGCTGCGGGTGCGCCCTGCACAGTTGACCACCACCCGGGTTCGCGGATCGGGTGCCAGCTCGCGCACTCGCAGCACCAGTTCGGCACCGGGCACGCTGGTGCTGCCGGGAATGCTCATGGTCTGGTATTCGTCGAAGCGCCGGGCATCGAGCACCACCAGGTCGGCGTGTTGCTCGAGCAGGGCCTGCAGCTCCTCGGCGGCCAGCGATGGGGTATGGCGCTCCGCCTCGACCAGTTCGCCGAAGGCCTTGCTCGGCACGTTGACGTCCTTGAACAGCTCACCGCCGGCCTTGCGCCAGCCATCGAGCCCGCCTTCGAGCAGCGCGACGTCGCTGTAGCCCAGCTGTCGCAGGCGGGCTGCGGCCTGCTCGGCCAGCCCTTCGCCCTGGTCGTACAAGGTGATCGCGGTATCGCGTCGGGGGATGCGCGCATACACCTCCAGTTCCAGTTTCGACAGCGGGATATTGGCGGCGAACAGCGGATGGGCCTCGGCAAAGGGTGCTTCTTCACGCACGTCTACCAGGGCCAGTTCCTGGCGATCGAGCAGGGCCTGGCGGATCCGTGCCGGGCTGCGGCTTGGAAAATCGGTCATTGCAGGGGCTCCTTCGACAGGTCCCAGAGGTTGGGCAACAGGGTATTGGAGTAACCGGAGACGAAGCGTTTCTCGTGACCGTCCAGGTCATACACCCCACGGCTCACGGCACCGATGTTGGCACCGTACACGTGGATGCTGATGGACACGCGATCGGGGTGGGCGTTGGTCACCTGGTGAATGTCACCCACGCGTGGCGACACCGCTTCCACCTGGCCCGGCAGCAGGCGTACCGGTGCCCCGGCCGCTCGCAGGCGGCCATCGGCCAGGCGTTCGAAGCCCTGGGAGTCCTCGGCGCCGCGCAGCATGCCGATCAGGCCCCAGACCCGGTGATCGTGGATGGGGGTGCGCTGGCCCGGACCCCAGACGAAGCTGACGATGGAAAAACGCTGCCGCGAGTCGGCGTGCAGCAAAAACTGCTGGTAGCGCTGCGGGTCGGGCTGGGCGAATGCATCGGGCAGCCAGTCGTCCTGGCTTACCAGGCGTTGCAGCAGGGTGGCGCCCTGGTCCAGTACGCGGGCTTCGTCCGGGTGGCTGTCGAGCAGCTCGGCCAGGGCGTCGATGAAGTCCCGCAGGCGGGCAAAGTCGGGTGAGGCGATGGAGACGGTCGAGGTGTGATGAGGCATGGATTCCCTCCGTGGACACTGGACGAACGACACGAACTACACGGTCGAGCTAAAAGGTATTATTCTTATCGAACATTTTTCCAGTCATTTATTATGCGAAAAAAGAATGAAGATAGATGATCTGAACGCGTTCGTGGCGGTGATCCGCTGCCAGACCATCAGCCAGGCCGCCGATGCCCTGCAACTGACCCAGCCGGCCATCACTCGCCGGGTACAGAATTTCGAGGAGGCCCTTGGTGTCGAGCTGCTCGACCGCAACACCAAGCCGCTCAAGCCCACCAGCATGGGCCTGCGGGTCTACGGCCAGTGCCTGGAAGTATTGCGCAGCATCGACGCGCTGAACGCGCTGGTGGCCAACGACGGTGCCCCCAGCGGCGCCTTGCGCATCGGCGTGCCGCAGACCATCGGCGATGTGGTGCTGCTCGATGCCCTGAGCCAGCTCAAGACCCTCTATCCGCAATTGCAGACCTCGGTGGCCACCGGCTGGGGCAGCCATTTGCTGGGCAAGGTCGAGAACGGCGAACTGGACGTGGTGGCGGCGCTGTTTCCCGCCGGCAAGGTATTTCCCGAAGCCGTGGTCGGGCGTTCCCTGGGCAGCATGAACCTGGTGGTCGTGGCGGCTCGGGGCGAAGTGCGCAAGCGCTCCTGCAAGCTGGCCGACTGTTACCAGCGCGGCTGGGTGCTCAACCCCGATGGCTGCGGTTTCCGCGCCGGCTTGCAACGGGCCTTGAGTGCCCAGGGCCTGACGCTGCAGATCAACCTGGAAACCTTCGGCACCGAGCTGCAGTTGGGCCTGATCGCCAATGGCCTGGGTTATGGCCTGGTGCCGTTGCCGTTGCTGGAAAACAGCAGCCACCGGGACAAGCTGGAGATCGTGCCGGTCAGCGATTTCAAGCCAGTGATCGACCTGTGGCTGATCCATCCGCGTTTTCTCGGCAACTTGCAGGAACCGGTGAGCATGTTCGGCGAGATGGTGGCTGCGCGGGTGGGCCAGGCTTCGTCCTGAAGGGCAGACCTGGCAGGCTTGTCTTGCTCTGTTTGCATATCTTGTGCTTGGTTGAATGCAATTTTTGTATATTAATTTAGAACCAAAACGAATTTCACGGACGTTTTTTATGTAGTTAGCATGGGCTTCGAACGCGCTGAAATAGGGACGTTGAAATGCCTGCGCAAGCCCCGCTCCAAGGCTCCACCCGCTGGACCGTCAGCTCCGGCTACCCGTTCCTGGTCCAGTTGCTGTTGCGCCTGGCCAGCCCCGTGCTGCTCCTGCTGCTGTGGGAGCTGGCCTCACGGACCGGTGTGCTGCCAGCGCGGGTGATCGCGGCACCGAGCACCATTGGCGGCACCCTGTGGCACATGCTGAGCAGTGGCGAACTGGGCGTTCACCTGTGGGTGTCCCTCAAGCGGGCGTTGGGCGGCCTGGCCATCGGCGCCAGTCTCGGCACCGTCCTGGCGTTGCTGGCCGGCCTGTCCCGGCGTGGCGAGCTGGCCATCGACTCGCCGATGCAGATGCTGCGCACCTTGCCGTTCCTGGCCATCGTGCCCTTGTTCATTCTCTGGTTCGGGGTCGGCGAGACGCCGAAGATCGCCCTGATCGCCCTGGGCACCACCTTTCCCATCTACCTCACGCTGTTCTCCGGCATCCGCAGCCTCGACCCCAAGCTGGTGGAGGCCGCGACCCTGCTGGGGCTCAAGCGCTGGGAGCTGATCGTCCACGTGATCCTGCCCGGGGCCCTGCCGGCATTCTTCGTCGGCCTGCGCTACGCCTTCGGCATCAGCTGGCTGGGCCTGGTGGTGGTGGAGCAGATCAACGCCAGTGCCGGTATCGGCTACCTGGTCAACGACGCGCGGGATTTCATGCGCACCGACGTGATCGTCATCTGCCTGCTGGTCTACAGCGTGCTCGGCCTGGGCATCGATGCCCTGGTACGCGGCCTCGAACGTTTTGCCCTGGCCTGGCGGCCGACCTTCATCAGGAACTGAGCCATGAACGTATCACCCTCGCCACTGGGCCCGATTGCGACGGGTCGTTCGTCCACCGCTGTCCAGGGCCGTGGCATCACCCGGCGCTTCGCCGGGCAGGCGGTACTCGATGGCCTGGACCTGGACATCGCCCCGGGGGAATTCGTCGCCCTGCTGGGCAGCAGCGGCTCGGGCAAGACCACCTTGCTCCGCGCCCTGGCTGGCCTGGAACCCATCGACGAAGGACGTTTGCAGGTGCCGGCCGCCATGGCCGCGGTGTTCCAGGAGCCACGGTTGATGCCCTGGAAGCGTGTATGGCGCAACGTCGCCCTCGGTGTCCGTGGTGAGCAGGTACGCCAGCGGGCCCTGGCGGCGCTGGAGGAAGTGGGGCTGGCCCATCGACTGCAAGCCTGGCCCGGCACCCTGTCCGGCGGTGAGGCCCAGCGCGTGGCCCTGGCCCGGGCCCTGGTGCGCGAGCCGCAACTGTTGCTGCTGGACGAGCCCTTTGCCGCCCTCGACGCCCTGACACGGATGCGCATGCACCGGCTGATCATCCGTCTGTGGCGCACCCATGCTCCGGCGGTGCTGCTGGTGACCCATGATGTCGATGAAGCCCTGCTGTTGGCCGACCGGGTGCTGGTGCTGGCCAACGGCCGAATTGCCGAACAATTGCCGATCCACCTGCCGCGCCCGCGCCAGGCCGGCCTTCCCGGGTTCCAGCAACTGCGTGGGCGGCTGCTGCAATTACTGGGCGTCGAATCCGAGGCCGAGCCGGCCACCCTTGTTGCCCCACCCCTGAGCAGGATTGCCAGCCGATGAGCCTTTGCACCGAACCATCCGTCGCCCCTGCGCTCCCGCTTGACCTGGATTGCGTGGCATTTGCCGACCTGCTGCAGCAGTTGAGCGAGGAGTTCGCCGCGACCGCGGCCCACTATGATCGTCACAGCGAATTCCCCCATGCCAACCTGCGGCGCCTGCACCAGCATGGCCTGCTGGCCCTGACCGTGCCACGGGCTCTGGGCGGCAGCGAAGCGAGCCTGGCCCAGGCGCGGCGGGTGGTGGGCGCCGTGGCCCGGGGCGAGCCTTCCACCGCCCTGGTGCTGGTGATGCAGTACTTGCAGCACACGCGCCTGCAACAGAACACCGCCTGGCCCCTGCACCTGCGCCAGCAGGTGGCGCGCGAGGCCGTGCGTGACGGAGCCCTGATCAATGCCCTGCGGGTCGAGCCGGACCTGGGTACACCGGCCCGCGGTGGTTTGCCGGCGACCCTGGCGCGGCGGGTCGAGGGCGGCTGGCTGCTCAGCGGGCGCAAGATCTACTCCACCGGCATTCCGGGGCTGACCTGGCTGTCGGTGTGGGCTCGCAGCGACGAAGCCGAGCCGCAAGTGGGGACCTGGCTGGTGCACCGCGACAGCCCCGGGATCAGCGTCGAGGAAACCTGGGATCACCTGGGCATGCGGGCCACCGGCAGCCATGACGTGATCTTCGACGAGGTGTTCGTGCCCCTGGAGCAGGCGGTGGACATCCAGCCGGCCAATGTCCCCCGGCCTTCGGAACTGGACAGCAAGGGCGTGCTCTGGTTGGCGGTGCTGCTGTCGGCGATCTACGACGGGGTGGCCCGCGCCGCCCGTGACTGGCTGCTGGGCTGGCTGGCCCAGCGGACGCCGGCCAACCTCGGCGCGCCATTGTCGAGCCTGCCGCGTTTCCAGGAACTGCTCGGCCGCATCGATGCCTTGCTGCTCAACAACCGGGTGTTGCTCGACGCCGCCGCCGAAGGACGGATTGCCGCCAGCGAAGCCACCCAGATCAAGTACCTGGTCACCAGCAATGCCATCAGCGCGGTGGAACTGGGTATCGAGGCCATCGGCAACCCGGGGCTGGCCCGGGGCAATCCCATCGAACGGCACTACCGCGATGTGCTGTGCAGTCGCATCCATACACCGCAGAACGACGCGATCCTGGGGGCTGTCGGGCGCGCCGCCTTTGCTTTGCCCAGCCGCGGAGCCCAGGTGTGAAGCACATCGCCAGCCAGCTCGATGCGGCCTTCAACCAGCAACTGCGCCAGTGGCTGCCCGGGGTCGAGGTCCTGGACCTGCCCCGGGGCGTGCCCGTTGGCCTGCCGCCGACTATCCAGGTGCTGCTGGCCGCACCCCATGCCGACTTTCGCGATGCGCCGCAGCCGCCTGCGGGCTGGCCCTTTGGCTTGCAGTTTGTGCAACTGGTGACCTCGGGCCTGGATTACTTCCCACCCTGGCTGTTCGAGCGCCTGCCGGTGGCCAGCGCCCGCGGCAGCACCGCACAAAGCATTGCCGAGTTCGCGCTGGCGGCGATCTTCGCCGCCGCCAAGCAACTGCCCCAGGTCTGGATCGAGCGCGCCGCAGACTGGCAGCAACGACCGCTGGCCGCAGTGGCGGGCAGCACCCTGGGGCTGTACGGCTTCGGCAGCATCGCCCGGGAGCTGGCACCCAAGGCCTTGGCACTGGGCATGCAAGTGCTGGCGCTACGGCGTTCGGCGCAACCTTTCGAGATTCCCGGGGTGGACGCGGTGGCCGACCTGCATCAACTGTTTGCCCGCGCCGACCACCTGCTGCTGGCGGCACCGCTGACCGAGCAGACCCGGCAGGTCATCGACGCCCAGGTGCTGGCGGCCGCCAAGCCGGGGCTGCACCTGATCAACATCGCCCGTGGCGCGCTGATCGATCAGCCGGCGCTGTTGCAGGCCCTGGATAGCGGGCGTGTGGGCCTGGCCAGCCTGGACGTGACCGACCCTGAGCCGCTGCCCGAGGGGCATCCGTTCTACCGTCACCCGCGCATCCATCTGTCGCCCCACACCTCGGCCAACTCGCCTGGGGTCTACCTGAACATCGCCCGGCTGCTGGAGCGCAATCTCCAGCGCTGGGGCGATGGTCTGCCCCTGGAGAATCCGGTGGAGATCCAGCGTGGCTACTAGCGTGCGGTGCTTGCGTTGGCTGGTTGGCGCAGGTCTTCCGGCGATCGCCAGGCAAGGCCCTGCGGGCCTTTTCGCAGTCTCGCGGGCTCGGCAGCGGCAACAGGGCCAATGCCGGTTTGTGTAGCCGCTGCCGAAGGCTGCGTAGCAGGCGCAGGGATCTTGAGACCGCAGAAGGGCCGATGGGAGCAGGGTATTGATGACCATTTCAAGGAGAGTGGATATGACCGCACAGTTTCGCCCCGCCGTGTATGACCTGCCCCGCGATGGCCATACGGTGTTTCGCTGGGAACATCCGCCCCAGCAGGCCACCGTCGAGCTTGAGCGGCTGCAACGCAAGCAGAGCCTGGCGGCGGCGTTCCGGGTATTCGCCCGGCTGGGGTTCGACATGGGTGGCGCCGGCCACATCACCGTGCGCGATCCGGGGCGCCCGGACCATTTCTGGGTCAACCCGGTAGGGGTGTATTTCGGCCATGTACGGGTCCGCGACTTGCTGCTGGTGGACCCCGACGGCGCCATCGTCGAGGGCGAGGGCGCACTGAACCTGGCGGCGTTCGCCATCCACGCGGCGCTGCATGAAGCCCAGCCACAGGTGGTTGCGGCGGCCCATGCCCATTCGCTGTACGGCAAGGCCTGGTCGAGCCTGGGCCGCTTGCTCGATCCACTGACCCAGGACGCCTGTGCCTTCTATGAGCGGCACGCACTGTTCGACAACTTCTCCGGGGTGGTGCTGGAGGCCAGCGAAGGGGCGCGGATTGCCGCTGCCTTGCACGGCCACAAGGCGTTGATCCTGCAGAACCACGGCCTGCTGACCGTGGGCGAAACCGTCGAGGCGGCGGTCTGGCGTTTCATCGCCATGGACAACGCCGCCCAGGCCCAGTTGCTGGCGGAAGCAGCCGGTACGCCCCGCCCGATTCCCCATGAGATCGCTCGCCACACGGCGCGCCAGGTGGGCACCGAGTTCGGTGGCTGGTTCAGCTTCCAGCCCTATCGCGAGCGCATCCAGCGCGAAGAACCGGACTTTCTCGATTAAGGACAAGCCATCATGCAGCGTCGTCGTTTCCTGCAACTCTCGGCCCTTGCTGGCCTCGCGGGCACCTTGCCCCGCCTGGGCCTGGGAGCCTCCACCGATTGGTCCGGGGTCACCTTGAACGTGGCCACCTACAAGGGGGCGGCGCCGAGCTTCTTTGTCGAAGCGGGCGTCGAGCCGCCGCCCTACCAGGTCAAGTACGCTGAGTTCACCGGTGGCAACCTGAGCTTCGAGGCCCTGGTCAGCGGCACCCTGGACATCTCGCCGATGAGCGAGATCCCACCCATCTTCGGCATCAAGAACCATGCCCCGGTGAAGCTGATCGCCGTGCTCACCGGCGACGTCAACAACCAGGCCTTCATCGTGCCCAAGGGCTCCGCGGTGCAGTCGGTGGCCGAGCTCAAGGGCCTGCGCGTCGGTTACATCCGCTCCACCAGTTCCCATTATTTCTTGCTCAAGGCCCTGAAGGAGCAGGGGTTGGGGTTCGCCGACATCGTGCCCATGGCGCTGACCCCGCAGGATGGTTTCGCCGCGTTCCAGAACGGCGCCCTGGATGCCTGGGTCAGCTTCGGCTACTTCATCCAGCTGGCCGAACTGCGGGCCGGGGCCCGGGTACTGAAGACAGGGCAAGGCTACCTGTCGGGCAACTACGTGATCGCCGCCAACCAGCAGAGCATCGCCGACCCGCGCAAGCACGCGGCGATCACCGACTACATCCTGCGCGAGTACCGCTCCTGGCAATGGATCGCCAGCCACCCCGAGGAGTGGGCGAGCAAGAGTGCGCAGATCCTGGGCATGCCCCGGGAGGTATTCCTGGCCCAGTACCGCGCCCAGAGCGGCCCGCGCTTGCTGCAACCGGTGGACGATGCGGCGGTGAAGTCCCAGCAGGACGTGGCCGATCTGTTTTACGAGGCCGGGGTGCTGCCCCAGCAACTCGACGTCTCGGGCCTCTGGGACCGCAGCTTCCATTGGGGCTGAGGGCCTGGCGTGTTCTTCCAACCGGCGATGGAGGCCCCATGCTGCGTCAATCCCTGCTGACCCTGGCGCTGGCCAGCCCCTGGGCCCTGGCCCAGGACCCTGCTGCCGTGCATCAACGCCTGACCGTACTCGACAGCCATCTCGACACCCCGATGCAACTGGCCCGGCCGGGTTGGGATATCCGCCAGCGCCATCGTTACCAGGACGACCTGTCCCAGGTCGATCTGCCGCGGATGAAGGAGGGCGGGCTGGACGGTGGCTTCTGGGCGATCTTCACTCCCCAGGGACCGCTCGACGCCGAAGGCCGGACCCAGGCCAGCGAACACGGCCTGGCGGTGTTGACCCGAATCCGCGACCTGGTGGCCGCCTATCCCGAGGACTTCGCCTTGGCCCTGCGCGCCGAGGATGTACCGGCCATCGTTGCCCGTGGCCAGAAGGTGGTGTTCATCAGCATGGAGAATGCCGAGCCCCTGGCCGCTGATCCCGGGCGCTTGCTCACCTACCATCGCCAGGGCCTGCGCATGTTGGGCCTGGTGCATTCGGCCAACAACCATTTCGCCGACTCGGCCACTGCCTTGCCCCAGTGGCGCGGCCTGAGCCCGGCGGGCCGCGAGCTGGTTGCCGCAGCCAATCGCCTGGGCATCCTGCTGGATGTATCCCATGCCTCGGACCAGGTGTTCGACCAGGTGCTGGCGCTGTCCACGGCACCGATCATCGCCTCTCATTCCAGCAGCCGGGCCATTACCCCTCATCCGCGCAACCTGGATGACCAGCGCTTGCGAGCCCTGGCGGCCAAGGGCGGGGTAGTGCAGGTCAACAGCTTCCCCAGCGACCTGATCAACGTCGTGCCCAATCCCGAGCGCGCCAAGGCCCTGGGGCCGCTGTATCGCGAGTTTCGCCTGGCCGCCAGCCTCAGTCCCGGGCAGGTGGCGGACCTGGCCGAGCGCATTCGCCAGGTGGAGGCCCGTTATCCGCAACCCCGGGCGACCCTCGACGACTACATGAAGCACCTGCTGCACATCCTTGAGGTGGTGGGGCCGGAGCATGTGGGCATCGGCGCCGATTGGGACGGCGGCGGTGGGGTCGAGGGGCTGGAAGATGTGGCGCAACTGCCACGCATCACCGAACGCCTGCTGGCGGCGGGCTACAGCGAAGACGACCTGGCGAAGATCTGGGGCGCGAATGTGCTGAGAGTGCTGGCTGCGGCGCAGGCTGCCGCGATGAATCTCCAACGCTCAAGCTCTGAGACTCGCGACTAGTGGCAGAATTGAGTCGTCTTCGGCTATGCGTGATGCGCAGAATCTCTCGCCTTGAATATGAAACAAAGTAATATTTGCATATGCTTAAAATGTATTTCTCTTATCAAATCAGCGCCCCTAGGATGGCTTCACATAGACCCAAGTGACTGCATAAGTCGACGGGCTATAACCGAACGCACTAACCATCCGTAGCAGGGAGCGCCGGCATGCCGCTGACCAGAAGACAATTGATCGCCCGTGTCGCCGCTGTCGGTGGGGTCCAGGCGGCGAGCGCGGTCATGGGGTTGTTCGGGATGGCGGGCAATGCCGAGGCGGTCGAGGAGAATTACGCCTCGTTGCCGGCCGCGCCGGTGGGCATGGGCGCCAGGGTGGTGGTGATCGGTGCCGGCATCGGTGGCCTGGTCAGTGCCTACGAGCTGCACAAGGCCGGGTTCAAGGTCACGCTCCTGGAGGCCCGGGACCGGGTCGGCGGGCGCAACTGGACGGTGCGTGGCGGCGACCGGGTGGAGTACAGCGACGGCAGTGTGCAGGTGGCGCGCTTCGACCAGGGTTTCTATCTCAATGCCGGTGCCGGTCGCTTGCCAAGCCACCACCAGCTGATGCTCGGTTACTGCCGTGAACTGGGGGTGGAGCTGGAAGTCCTGGTCAATACCAGTCGCAACGCCCTGGTGCGTCCGGACCTGAACCAGCCGGCGCTGCAGATTCGCCAGGCGGTCAACGACAGTCGCGGGCACTTCTCCGAACTGCTGGCCAAGGCGGTCAACCGCCACGCCCTGGATCAGGAACTGAGCGTGGCGGATCGTGGCAACCTGCTGAGTTTCCTCAAGACCTGGGGCGATTTGTCCGACAAGCTCGAATACCTGGGCTCGGCTCGTTCCGGCTACAAGGTCTGGCCCGGGGCGGGTGATCAGCTGGCGCAGAAGAACGATCCGCTGCCCTTGCAGACCTTGCTCAACCCGGCGCTGACCACCGCGCTGATGATCGATGAGTACCCGGAATTCTCGCCCACCATGTTCCAGCCGGTGGGTGGCATGGACCGTATTCCCCAGGCTTTTGCCCGGCATCTGAAGGGCCAGTTGCGGCTGCACAGCGAGGTGCGCTCCATCAGCAATCGCCATGACGGCGTCGAGGTGACTTACCTGGATCGACGCAGCAATCGCACCCAGCGCCTCGAGGCCGACTACGTGATCAGCAGCTTGCCCTTGCCGCTGCTGGCCAAGGTGCAGAACAACTTCAGTGCGCCGGTGCGCCAGGCCATCGCCGCCGTGCAGTTTGGCTACGCCAACAAGGTGGCCTGGCAGTCGCGGCGCTTCTGGGAAAGCCAGTACCAGATCTACGGCGGGCTGTCCTTCATCAACCAGGAAGCTTCCGGGCTGTGGTACCCCAGCGGCGGTTTCAACCAGGCCGAAGGGGTGCTGGTGGCGGCCTACAACAACGGTGAGACCGCCCGCAAATTCGGCGAGAGAACCCTGGCCCAACAGATCGAGATTTCCCGTGAGGCGGTGGAGTTGCTGCACCCGGGCCACAGCCATGAGCTGCGCAACCCGCTGGTGATCGCCTGGAGCCGGATTCCCTACAACTTCGGGCCCTGGATCAGCCATGAAGTGGTCGAGCCGGACTACAGCCTGCTCAACCAGCCCCAGGGCCGGGTCTACCTGACCAGCGACGGCCTGGCCCACAGCGGCGTGGGCATCTGGCAGGAGGCTGCCGCCGGCGCTGCACGGCGGGTGGTGCGGCAACTGTTCCAGCGGGCGCAGGGCGCGGCGCTACAGCAAACCGCCTGAAGTGGCCGAGCATTCATAAAAACAGCAGTAACCCATGCCGGGTAGCGGACCTCCGAGGCTGGCACACACAACCTTGGGAGCGTCTTTGCATGTCTTTGAAAAAAACCGTCGTAGGGCTGGGGCTGCTGTTCGCTGCCGCCAATAGCTGGGCCGCAGGAATCCAGCGCATACCGTCCACCTATCCCAACTCGCCGATCCTGCAGGCCGTGACCCTGCCGGCCAACAGCGAGGTGACCTACCTGTCCGGCCTGCTGCCGGACCCGGTGGACCCCAAGGCTGCCAGGGAACACATCCACGCGGTGGGCAATACCGAGGCCCAGGCGCGAGTGGTGTTGGGCAAGGTGCAGACGATCCTTGCCAGCCAGGGCCTGGGCCTGGGGGATGTG
This sequence comes from Pseudomonas sp. L5B5, assembly GCF_020520285.1. Lineage (NCBI taxonomy): Bacteria > Pseudomonadati > Pseudomonadota > Gammaproteobacteria > Pseudomonadales > Pseudomonadaceae > Pseudomonas > Pseudomonas sp. L5B5. Next base: position 2,624,081 of record NZ_CP084742.1, on the reverse strand, counting down.
GTGCAACTGCGTATCTACCTGGTGGGCGACCCGGCCCTGGGCGGCAAGCTGGACTTCGATGGCCTGCAAACCGCCTTCCGCGAGTTCTTCGGTACCGAGAAGCAGCCGCTCAAGCCGGCCCGGACCACGGTGCAAGTGGCGGGATTGGTCCTGCCCGGCGCCTTGATCGAAGTCGAAACCGTTGCCGCCCGAGCGCGCTGAGCACTCTTCAAAAGGATCTGAAGCCATGGGTATTTCCTTGCATAGAATCGCTGTGGGCGCCGCTCCACTGGGCCTCGGGCTGCTGGGCCTGGCGTTGCCCGCCGAACTGCTGGCGGCCGATGAGACCCTGGGCACCGTGGTGGTTACCGGCGTGCGCGGCAGCCAGCAGCGCACGGTCACCGACAGCCCGGCGCCGATCGATGTGATCGACAGCGAGCAGTTGCGCAGCATCGGCCAGAACGGCCTGAAAGAAATGCTCGGGCGCCTGCTGCCGTCGTTCAACGTGCCCACCATCAACGGCGGCGGTACCGCGTTCCTGGTGCGCGGGGTGAGCATGCGTGGCCTGGGTGGCGACCAGGTGCTGGTGCTGATCAACGGCAAGCGCCGGCACAACTCGGCGCTGATCAACAACGGCGCGCGGGTGGGCAATGCCTCGGTGCCGGTGGACCTGGACCTGATTCCCACCGCGGCCATCGAGCGCATCGAGGTGCTGCGTGATGGTGCGGCGGCGCAGTACGGCTCCGACGCCATCGCCGGGGTGATCAATATCATCCTCAAGCGCAATGCCGATGGCCTGACCTCCGACACCACCCTGGGCCAGTACTACGATGGCGACGGCACCACCGGCCATGAAGCCTTCAACTGGGGCAACAAGCTGGGAGAGGACGGCGGTTTCATCAACCTGTCCTGGGACGCCAAGGTGCAGGAACCCTACGAGCGTTCGAGCGCCGCCAGTGGCCAGTTGTATTTCAACCAGCCCGATGGCTCGCCCGACCCCAGGGAAAGCCAGCGCCAGGGCTGGGGCACCGAATACGGCCTGGGCCGCGATCGCACCACGAGCCTGGCCTACAACGCCGAGCTGCCCCTGGCCGATGACCTCAAGCTGTACTCGTTCTCCACCCTGAGCTACCGCAACAGCAACAAGAACCTGGGGCATCGCAAGCCCACCGACATCACCAGCCTGGCCGGGGTGCCCAATGCGCCTTACCCCAACGGTGGCCAGGCCCGGCGGGAAATCCGCGAGACCGATTTCCAGGTCGCCGGCGGCGCCAAGGGCCTGCTGGGAGGCTGGGACTGGGACCTGTCCAGCACCTACGGCAAGGATCGCGGTGTGCTGGACACGGCCAACAACCTGAACATTTCCAACGGTCCGTATACCCAGCATGACTTCCACCTGGGCAACCTGGTGTTCGACCAGTGGACCAACAACCTGGACTTCTCCCAAGCCCTGGACATCGGCTGGAGCAGTCCCCTGGAGACCTCCTTCGGCGTGGAATACCGCTGGGAGAAATACGCGCTGGAGGAGGGCGAAGCCAACTCCTACAACCAGGGCAGCTACATTCCGGCCACCGGGCCTTTCGCCGGCGTGGTGCCCGACCCCGGGCTGTTCTCGGTCAATGGCACCACCCCTGAAGATGCCTACAGCCTCAAGCGCCACAGCGAGGCGGCCTATGTGGATTTCGGCTTGAACATCACCCCCAACTGGTACGTCGGCGCGGCGGCGCGCTACGAGAAGTACAACCTCGGGGTGGGTGATACCACCAGCGGCAAGCTCACTACCCGCTATGAGTTCCTGCCCGGTTACGCCGTGCGAGCGGCGGTGAGCAATGGCTTTCGCGCACCGTCCCTGGCCCAGAGCGTGTTCTCCACCACCAGCACCGTGACCCAGTTCGGCGCTGCAGGCACCACCGCTTCGGTGCGGACCAAGCAGATGCGCCCCGACTCTCCTGAAGCCATCGCCCTGGGCGCCAAGGACCTGGAGCCGGAAACCTCGCGCAACTACAGCCTGGGCTTTACCGCCGAACCCACCGAGCGGCTGCGCCTGACGGCCGACTTCTACCTGATCGACATCGACAAGCGCATCCTCCAGACCGGCATCCTCAAGGGCCCGGCGGTGTCGCAGATCCTGGTGGAGAACGGCCTGTCGCCCAACCTGGCCGGGCAGTACTACACCAACGCTGCCGACACCCGGACCAAGGGCGTGGACCTGGTCGCGGACTACCGGCAATCGTTCGGCGAGTACGGCACGGTCAAGTGGAGCATCGCCTACAACCACAACAAGACCACCATCCGCGACCTGGCCGATACCCCGGCAGCGCTGTCGCGCCTGGGGGCCGATTATGTGCTGTTCGACCGCCAGCAGCAGATCGACCTGACTCGATCCACGCCCAAGGACAAGTGGATCCTGTCCACCAACTACAAGGTCGGCGACTGGACCACCAACCTGCAGTTGACCCGTTTTGGCGAGTACACCGAAGGCTCGAACATCCCGGCCAACGACCGGACCTACAGCGCCAAGTGGATCACCGACCTGGACGTGGCCTACGACGTGAACCAGAACCTCACCGTGGCGGTGGGGGCCAACAACCTGTTCGACGTCTACCCGGACAAGATCGGCCTCAAGGCCTGGGCCGGCACCTACGAGTACGGGATGTTTTCGCCCTATGGGCTGGGTGGCGGCTACTACTACAGCCGCGTCAGCCTGGCGTTCTGATTGATGATCAAGCGCGAGCGGCAACAGACGGGCATGCACTCTGTAGTCGCTGCCGCAGGCTGCGATCGGCGGCGCAACAGACGGCAACTGGCGTTCCTGGCGCTGCTGCTGTTCAGCAGCCAGGTGCTGGCGCAGCCGACGCTGCGGGTGTCCAGCCAGAAGCAGTCGCTGAAGATCCTGCTGCAAGCGGCCGGCGAACTGGAGCAGGTGCCGTATCCCATCGAATTCGCCTCGTTCGCTGCCGCTGCCCCCACTGCCGAGGCGCTGGCCGCCGGAGCAGTGGACATCGGCAGCCTGGGGGATGCGCCGTTCGTGTTTGCCGCCGCCGCGGGGGCACCGCTCAAGACCGTGGGGGTGATCAAGCTCAAGGTCACGCCCACCGCCGTGGCGATCGTGGTCAGGGACGATTCGCCGCTCAAGGATGCCGCCAGCCTCAAGGGCCGACGCATCACCACCACCCGCGGTTCCATCGGCCACTTCCTGGCCCTGGCGGCCTTGCGTTCGGCGGGGCTGCATGGCACGGATGCGCAGTTCATCTTTCTCCAGCCCGCCGAATCCCGCAGCCTGCTGAGTAACGGCCAGGCCGATGCCTGGTCGACCTGGGACCCCTACACCAGCATGGTGCAGATGGAGGGCGGCAGCCGGGTGCTGGTGAGTGGCGAAGGCCTGTTCGCCGGGCACATGCTGTTGGTAGCCAACGACCGGGCGATTGCCGACAAGCCGGCGCAGATCGCCGATTTTCTGCGGCGCCTGGGCCGTGCGTATGCCTGGGCCAACCAGCATCAGGAGGAGTTCTCAAGAATCCAGGCTGGCTACAGCGGCCTGCCGGTGGAAATCCACCTGCGCTCCAACCGTTACTCCGAGCCCCGGCGCATCGCCGTGGGCCCGGCGGTGGTGGAGGACGTCCAGCACACCGCCGATCTTTACCGTGAGGAGGGCATTATCCAGAAGTCTTTCGAAGCGTCGGCTTACATGGAGGGACAATTCAATGAAGTTGAATGAGTACATGGCAGTTTTATTAATCAAGCTCGGGAGGTTTTAAACATATAAAGAGCAGCAATGTTCTTCGTTCAAGTTAACTATCAGTAAATTTCATGATCTTCTCGCAGCGCTTTTAAAGTGTCTGTGAAGGCCGCTATTTGCCTGATTTTCTATACGTTTTTAAGTTTGGATATTAGATGCAAAGGGTATTTCACAAGCCTTTGGCCAATGCCTAAGGTGGCCTTGAAACAAATTATTACGTTCAACCCAGATGCACTTCATCGCTACTTCCAGGGAATAAGGGAGCTTGCATGTTTACAGTCACTACTGCCGACAAACTTGAAGCGCGGCACATTATCGATGTGGTGGAAAAACGCTCCTATGGCGTCCAGCTCAAAGGGTTCTGCCCGCCGGACACCTTGCAGGTGGCCCGCGACCACCTGTACCAGCAGGACCTGCGCAGTGCCTTCGGCCAGCAACAGGAATTCGTGCGTATCGGCAAGGCCTACATCGAGATCCAGGATGAGCAGAGCCGGGCCGAATACCACGCGTTGGCGCTGCCCAACATTCGCAAGATCCGCAATCTGTTCCGCCCGTTGGCCTCGCCCATCGACGAGCTGCGCCTGCTGCTGGACGAGGTCTGGCCCCAGGGCGCGCACCTGCTGCAGGTGGGCGGGCAGAAGTGTTTTGTCGGCATCGCCCGATTCCAGGGCTCGGGGGTCGATCTCACGCCCCATACCGACAAGCTCGAGCGCAATGCCCCCGAAGGCCACAGCCCACCGTTGCTGACCCAGCTGTCGACCAACATCTACCTGGAGATTCCCGAGGATGGCGGCGAGCTGGAGATCTGGGGCATCGAGCCCGACGAACAGGAATACGAGCGCCTGCGCGGGGAACGGGCCTATGGCATCGAACGCCACCTGCTGCCGCCGCCGGATTTCGTGGTCAAGCCCGAACCCGGCGACCTGATCCTGCTCAATCCGCGGTTGATCCACGCGGTGCGCCCTTCGGCCACCAGCACCCGGGTCACCCTCGGCGTCTTTATCGGTTACTACGGCGAACAACAGCCTTTGGCCTACTGGAGCTGAACTCATGAGCAAGGTGCAGGAAATCAACCTCAAGGCCTACTTCAACAAGGGGGGCGAGGAGCATGAATTCGAGGGCAAGCGCGTGGTCCTGGCGGTCAGCGTCGGCCAGGAATACCACGAGGACCAGAAGCTGCGTTCCACCATCCACCTGATCAACCAGTCCGGCTTCAGCCACGTCAAGGTGGTGGTGGCCGACACCCTGCAGCGCCACAACAAGCACGGCAAATCTCCCGGGGAGGCGCTGTCGGCGTCGATCCGCGACGGCGATGCCTGGCTGGCGCGCAACCAGGACATCCTCGATGGCCTGCGGGTGCCTTATCACATCACTCGCTGGAACCAGGAACTGGCCAGCGATCGATATGCCGAACTGCGCCAGCAGCTCAATCAGGTCTACCAGCAGCGCTCGGAGCTGCGCGAAGCCATCGACAGCACCATTGGCGTGTTCACCGAGCGTTTGCGCCTGCGTGACGAGCATGCCGATATCGAACGCGCGGCGGACCAGTGCCGCGAATACATCCTCGAGGAGATCCCCATCATCCTGCCGCTGTGGGCCGATGAGGGGTATCACTACGTGCTCTACCCGCAGCAGATGACCACGGCCATGGCCACCAGCCGCGAGTTGTTGATCGAGCCCCACAGCCCGGATCGGGTGCGCTGGCTGCCATTGAAGTTCAAGAAGCGCGGCATTCCGATTCCGTTCACCTTGCCCGGCGCCATCCACCCCAACTGGACCAGCGGCGCCATCGCCATCTGAGTCTTTTGTCTTTCCGTCTGCCTGGGGCCGTTGCCATTGAGCACGGTCGCCGGGTTTGTGAATCAAGGAGTTTCCATGGGCGTTTTTGCGCAACAGCAACGCAAATGGTGGGCATTGCTCGGCGTGAGCATCGCCAGTTTTCTCGGTTGTGTGGACTTCACCATCGTCAACACGGCGCTACCGGCCTTGCAGGCTGACCTGGGCGCTTCGGTGGACAGCCTGCAATGGGTGATCAACGGTTTCATCCTGGCGCTGTCGAGCTTCATGGTGCTGGTGGGACGCCTGGCCGACTTGCATGGACGCAAGCGCGTGCTGTTCATCGGCCTGAGTGTGTTCGGCCTGGCCTCACTGGCCGCGGGCCTGGCGGGGCAGATCGACACCCTGGTCGCGGCCCGGGTCCTCCAGGGCCTGGCGTGCGCGGTGCTCTATACCGCTTCGGGGGCCATTGTCTCCAGCACCTTCGACAGCGCCGAGCAGGGCCGGGCCTTCGGTGTGCTGTTCGGGGTCAACGGAGTGGGCCTGGCCGCCGGGCCGGTGCTGGGCGGGCTGATCACCAGCAGCTTCGGCTGGCAGTGGATCTTCCTGATCAACGTGCCGTTCGTGCTGCTGAGCCTGGGGATCTGCAGTTTCAGTGTCAGGGAGTCGCGCTCGGCCGAGGCCGGGGCCCGGCTCGATGGCTGGGGCGCGCTGCTGTTGCTGATCGGCCTGCCGAGCCTGGTGCTGGTGATTGTCCAGGGGGCGGCCTGGGGCTGGGGTTCGCCGCCGGTCCTGGGATTGATCCTGCTGGCGCTGCTGGCCCTGGGGGCGTTCCTGGTGGTGGAGCGACGGGTCGAGGCGCCGATCATCGACCTGACGCTGTTCGCCAATCGGCGTTTCGTCGGGGCAGTGGTGGCGAGCTTCAGCCTGGCGGTGTTCTATTGCGTGGCGTTTTTTGTCATGCCGCTGTACCTGGCGCAGATTCGCGGTGCCTCGGTGCAGGCCAGCGGTCTGTTGCTGCTGCCCACCACCCTGGGCGTGGCGCTGCTGTCGCCGCTGGTGGGACGACTGGTAGACCGCAAGGGCCCGGCGCTGCTGATCAAGACCGGGCTGCTGCTGTTCGTCCTGTCCGCGCTGTTGCAAGCCGGGTTCGAGCGCCAGACCTCCCTGCCTTACTTGCTGGGCGCCTTCGTGATCATGGGGCTGGGCTGGGCGAGCATCCTCGGGCCGTCGACGGTGCTGGGCATTTCCTCGGTGCCCCAGGAGGTGGGTTCGGTGGCCATGGGCTCGTTGATGACCTTGCACAATGTTGGCGGCGGCATTGGCCTGGCCGTGGGGGTGGGACTGTTCCATCAGTTTTCCGCTGCGCCGGCGAGCGATGTCCAGGCGGCTTTCCTCAACGGTTATCAAGTGGTGATGGGGTTCCTGGCCCTGGCCAGCCTGCTGGCCTGGGCATCGGTGAGCGTGTTGCTGCGCACTGTCGCAGCCCCGGCGCAGGCGGCACGGGAGGAGGCCAGCCGTGGCTGAACGCGGCGGGCAGATGGGGCTGGGGGCCTTTCTTTCGGGCTCTGGCGCCCATGGCGGCAGCTGGCGCCATCCCCAGGCGGATGCCGACGCCTCGTTGAACTTCGAGCGTTACCGCCACTATGCGCAGACCCTGGAGCGCGGCTGCTTCGATGCCCTGTTCCTCAATGACAATGTGGCGGTGGGCGATCTCGATCCGCGGGTGCTGGCCCACAGCGCCTACAGCCTGCGCTGGGACCCCTTGACCCTGCTGCCGGCCCTGGCGGTGGTGACAAGGCACATCGGGCTGATCGCCACCGCCAGCACCTCCTACAACGAGCCGTACAACCTGGCGCGCAAGTTCGCCTCCCTGGATCACCTGAGCGGCGGACGGGCTGGCTGGAACCTGGTGACCGGGCTGATCGGCGGCGAAAACTTCAACCACCCCGAGCCACCCCGCCATGACCTGCGTTATGAACGGGCCGAAGAGTTCTTCGATGTGGCCAGCGGCCTGTGGGACAGCTGGGCCGATGATGCCTTTCCCCGGGACAAGGCCAGCGGCATATGGCTGCACCCGCACCGTATGCACCTGCTGCAGCATCGTGGCCGGCACTTCCAGGTCCAGGGCCCGTTGAATGCGCCAAGGCCGGTGCAGGGCTGGCCGGTGATCGCCCAGGCCGGCTCCTCGGGGCCGGGTTGCGAGTTGGCTGCACGCTGCGCCGAGCTGGTGTTCACCGCCCAGACCGACCTGGCCCAGGCCAAGGCGTTTTATGCCGGGCTCAAGGAACGGCTACCCCATTACGGGCGGCATGCCGGGCAGTTGAAGATCTTCCCGGGGATCGCCCCCACGGTGGGGCGCAGCCTCAACGAAGCCGAAGAGAAGTACCAGCAGTTGCAGGAGTTGCAGGACCCCCAGGCGCAGCTCAAGGCCTTGTCCTATCTGCTGGACCTGGGCATCGACCTGTCGAGCCTGGCGCTGCATGCCCAGGTGCCCTTGCAGGACGATGCGGCGCCCACCGAACGCCACCAGAGTCGGCGGCAGCTGGTGGTGGAGCTGATCCGCCGGGAGCGGCCGACCCTGGCGCAGTTGCTGCGCAGCCTCTCTGCCAGCGGGCACAAGGTGCTGGTGGGCACGCCAGGGCAGATCGTCGATGAACTGGTTACCTGGTACCAGGAATACGCCGCCGATGGTTTCAATGTGCTGTTCACCCATTTGCCGGGGGCCATCGACGACTTTGTCCAGTTGATCACCCCGCAATTGCAGCGGCGTGGCCTGTTTCGCCAGCGCTATACGGGGCGCACCTTACGCGAGCATCTGGGGCTGGCGCGGGTGGAAAACCGCTTTTTCAGCCCGGGCCGGGATGGCTGAATCGCCAGCAGCGGCTTTACTGAACCAGCGTAACGCCCATTGATCAGCCAAGGAGCGACAGCATGTCTGGATGGTATGAGTTGAAGAAAAGCAGCAACGGTCAGTTTCGTTTCGTGCTCAAGGCCGCCAATGCCGAGGTGATTCTCACCAGCGAGCTGTACGCCACTCGCGCGGCAGCGGAAAACGGCATTGCCTCGGTCCAGGCCAACAGCCCAGTGGACGAGCGCTACGAGCGCAAGAGCGCCAAGGATGGCAAACCCTATTTCAACCTCAAGGCAGCCAATCACCAGGTCATCGGCAGCAGCGAGCTGTATGCCACGGAGGCGGCGCGGGACAAGGGCATCGCCAGCGTCAAGGCCAACGGCCCCAGCCACAACATCAAGGACCAGACATCCGTCTAGGACCGGCTCGGCACACCCTCGACAGCACAAGGCCCGAACGGCACGCAGCGTTCGGGCCATGTGCTGTCAGCGATCGTTGCGCAAGCGCCAGGCACTTGTCCCAGGCACCGTGTGATGGCGGAGCGAGCAGCCTGCGATGACGGCGAGCCAGGGTCCGATCCACCTGCGGGAATACGCCGTTGGATGACTGGATTGTGGCGAAATGCCATCGCTTGTCTTATCCTCCGCGACCGTCACAGGGCGGTCGGCATGCCTGGCGTTCTGGTTGACGTTATCGATCATTGTCCAAGGGATCTGCGGCCTCATGATTCGCCCTCTCGCATTACTTGCCACGCTGCTGGCGCTGAGCGGTTGCTACAGCCTGTCTTCCACGAAAATTGCCGAGAGCATGAGTCCCGACTCGCAGTCGGGGGTGGCCTATGTCGTGGGGGTGGTCGGTATCTGGCCCAAGGCGGTGCACACCGCCAACGAGCAGATGCTGCTGATTCGCCCACGGGGTGGTGACGGGTTTGCCTCGGCGCGCTTGTACAACCAGATCTACGGCCGCACTCCACGCGACGTGCGCGAGACCTGGCACGGCATCGGCAGTCTTTTCGTGATGCCGCTCAAACCCGGGCGCTACGAGATCTACAACCTGCATTTCGACCGGGGCAGCGCCACGTCCTGGAGCCGCGAAGATTTTTCCATCCCCTTGGAACTGGAAGCCGGCAAGGCCTACTACGTCGGTGATTTCCGCGCCGGCTGCCTGTCGGCAGCGGGGGCCAAGTGCTTGTTTCTACACAGCGACCACCTGGAGCGCGACGCCGCCCTGGTACGTGCCAAGTATCCGCAGGTGCCGGCCCTGCAACGGGTTGACCTGGAGAAGATGGAGGAGGTCACGTCGCTGATCGTCAAGGAGCAGGGGCCCAAGGCGTCGATGCTCAAGGCCATGCTGTCGGGGGATCTGTAATGCGCAGTCGGTCGTGGTGGTTGATGGTGCTGATGCTGGGGCTTGGCGGTTGCCAGACCAGCCATAGTCTCAAACCGGCCGAGGTGGATTATCGGCAGACGTTACCGGCGATCAGCGTCAGTGTGGTCGGGCCGATCCCTGGCGGCCTGATCCGTGACGAGCTGCGCCGTCGCGGCACCTTCGAGCAGGTACAGCAGGGGTTCAGTGCCGATGGCTACAACGTGATCGTGATGGCAAACAGTGATTACTTCGGCTGGCAGAACATTCCCCTGGGCCTGCTCAGCGCGCTGACCTTGTTTATCGTGCCGGCCCGGGCCACCTGGGACAGTCAGGTGCTGTTTCATGTCAGTCGTGGTGACCAGCCGCTGGCCAAGTACCGGGTCAGCAATCAGACCCGTTCCTGGCGCGGTTGGGCCAACCTCGATGGGGGGCAATACCAGCATGTTCAGCGCATCACCGACGACTTTATCGCGCAGATGCTCCAGGATCCTCTGTTCAAGGCCAAGCCAGCGGTGGCACACAGCGGCCACTGAGCGACGGTGGGACAGGGCCTCGGCCAGAGCCCGGGCGGAGTGATCCGCCCGGGCTTTTTCGTGGTGGATTCACCCCAGGATGTGCAGCAGGGCCTGCAGTTGGCTGCGCCCGGCCTCGTTCAGCGGAAACACCGGCCGGCGCGGGTCGCCGGCGTCCAGCCCCGCCAGTTCCAGGCCAGCCTTGACCGTGGCTGGCAGTCCGCCCTTGAGGATGAAGTCCAGCAGCGGCAATTGCCGGTAGAACAGTTCCCGGGCACGGTCCAGGTCGTTGGCCTGCATCGCCTGGTACAGGTCGAGGTTGAGCTGCGGGATCAGGTTCGCTGCGGCGGTGCACCAGCCACGAGCGCCGGCGGCGAAGGCTTCCAGGGCCAGGGGGTTGCAGCCGTTGTAGAAGGGCACCTGGCCTTCACCGAGCAACTGCAGCTTGTGCATGCGCTGGATATCGCCGGTGCTTTCCTTGACCAGGGTGACATTCTCCACGGTGTGGAAGATCTTCAGGATCAGTTCCACCGACATGTCGGTGCCGCTGGTGGCCGGGTTGTTGTAGAGCATGATCGGCACGCCGATGCTGTCGCCGATGGCCTGGTAGTGGGCGAGGATCTCGGCTTCGCTGAGCTTCCAGTAGGAGGCCGGCAGCACCATCACCACATCAGCGCCCTTGGCTTCGGCAAAACGCGCACGGCGGACGGCCTTGGCGGTGGTCAGGTCGGAAACGCTGACGATGGTCGGTACGCGTTTGGCCACGTGGCGAATGCTGAATTCCGCGACCTGGTCCCATTCCGCATCGCTGAGGTAGGCGCCTTCGCCGGTGCTGCCCAGGGGCGCGATGGCATGGACGCCGGCGTCGATCATGCGGTCGATGGAGCGCCCGAGGGCGTCCAGGTCCAGGCCCTCGCCGTGGGGGGCGAAGGGGGTGACGGTGTAGCCGATGATGCCGTGAATGTTCGGGGTGGACATGGTGAAGCTCCTGCAAGGCAAAGGGGTGGATCAGTTCAGGCAGTCGGCGTGTCGTTTTAGGTTTTGCCGGGCGTAGTAGTTGAAGGCGGCGCCGTGGCGCTTGGGCTTGGAAATCCAGTCGTGGGCTTCACGACCCAGCTCAGGGAGGATCGGCTTGATGGTGCCGGCAGCCATGGCCAGCAGTTGCAACTTGGCCGCGCGCTCGATCAGTTGGGCGATGACGCAGGCTTCCTCGATGCTGGCGCCAGTGGACAGCTGGCCGTGGTGCGAGAGCAGGATGGCCCGCTTGTCCCCCAGGGCGGCCGAGATGATTTCACCCTCTTCGTTGCCCACCGGGACGCCTGGCCAGGCCTCGAGAAAAGCGCAGTCCTCGTAGAGCGGGCAGAGGTCCATGTGCGACACCTCAAGTGGAACTTCGAGCATCGACAGCGCGGCAACGTGGGTCGGGTGGGTGTGAATGATGCAGTTCACGTCCGGCCGGGCGCGGTATACCCAGCTGTGGAAGCGGTTGGCCGGGTTGGGCATGCCGTGGCCTTCCAGGACTTCCAGGTCTTCGTTGACCAGCAGCAGGTTGCTGGCGCTGATTTCGTCGAAACCCAGACCCAGTTGCTGGGTGTAGTAGGTGCCTGGCTGCGGGCCTCGGGCGGTGATCTGTCCGGCCAGGCCGGAGTCGTGGCCATTCTCGAACAGGATGCGGCAGGTCAGGGCCAGCTTTTGCCGGTCGGTCCACGTATTATCCGCCAGGGTATTTTGCATCTGGGTCAGGGCTTGCTTGACCAGTTGCTCCTTGGGCAATGCTAATGTCTTGGCCATTTCGGGGTCCTTTGATCGGTGCGATGGACGTCGGGTCTGCCGCTCACCCGCTGCTTGCGAGGTCGTGGGTGAAGGCAAATGACACTAAAGAGGCTATATGACACTTTGTGTCATTGGCAAGCGCCAATCGTTGCTTTCTAGATGGATTAATCGCTCTACATGTCTATCCGTTTGAAATTACTGAGAAAAAAACTTGGCGTGACCCTGGAGGCCCTGGCCGAGAAGTCCGGCATGACCAAGAGCTATCTGTCGAAGGTCGAACGTGGGCTGAACACGCCGTCGATCTCTGCGGCGCTGAAGCTGGCCAAGGCGTTGAACGTCAAGGTCGAGGAGCTGTTCGCCGAGGACGCGATCAGCCTGGACGGCTACAGCCTGGTGCGCAGCCATGAGCGCCAGTCGCTGGCAGCCAACGACCAGGCCCCGGGTTATGCGGTGCTGGCCCATCAGGTCAGCGAGCGCAACCTGCTGCCATTCATCATCTATCCGGCCCGGGAGTTCAGCGACAAGACCTTCAAGGAGCACCTGGGGGAGGAGTTCCTGTTCGTCCACGAAGGGCAGGTGGAGGTGGACTTCATGAACGAGCGGGTGATTCTCGAGCGTGGCGATGCGCTGCATTTCAACGCGCAGAAACCCCACCGCATCCGCTCCCTGGGGGACGAGCCAGCGCAGGTGCTGGTGGTGGTGCATGGCATCGAGGAGTGATACCGAGATCGTTGTGGTCGTTACACCTGGCGCACGCGTGTAGCCGCTGCTGAGCGTGCGAAGCTGCGCCAAGGCCCGCAGGGCCTTCCGAGCCTCTTGCGGCCGTTAAAGGAATCGTTGGCTCAGCGTTCTACCGGGACGGAAAGTGCCGGGTCGCCCAGGGCGTGAGTCCTGGAGTCGAAGAACCGCAGGCTCATCTCCAGGCCGTCGAACAGCTTGGCGTAATGCCGCTTCTGGTGCTGGACGAATGCCGGGCTGCGCGGATAGATGGAAATGGCCAGGGTGCCAGCGCCGCACTGGCGGATCGCCTGGACCAGGTGGGCGTCCTGGGGGCCGAGGTTGTGGCCGAAGAGGCACAGCGCACCCTGGTGGTCCAGCAGTTGCTGGTAGCAGAACGACAGGTAGTCGCTGCTGCGGATGGTCTTGAGCTTGTCCGCCAAGGGACCTTCGCTGACGAACAGCGGTACATCGTCCAAGGTCTTGAGGGTGTTGTTGATGGCGAAGTTGCCCAGCAGGGTGCCTTCGGTGGACGTCAGCTTGCGGGCGCTGCCATCCCGGTTGCGTATCAGGTGCAGGCCGCCGTGCAGGTACAGGATGCGGGTTGCCTGAGTGCTGGCACTGTCCAGGCTGAAGGCCGGGTCGTCCCCCTCGAACAGGTCGCTGAGCCCCTGGGGTTCATGCTGTACGGCCCAGTAGGCGAGCAGGTCGTAGTTGCTGGTGAATACCGTTGGATATTGCCGCAGTTCGCGGTTGATCGCCGCAAGATCTTGTGGCCGGACCAGGCGCCAGGGGATGTGCAAGGCGTGCACGGTGTTGATCAGCGCTTCCTTGATGGCGTAGTAGCGATTGCGCGGCGCCGCCGAGCTGACCGCCAGGGCCTTGTTGACCCGGCTGGTGGTTTTCAGCGCACCCAGGACCTGCTCGAAGCTGTGGGTCTGCAGGGCGTCGAATACGCTGAGCTCGGACTGGCCCAGGGGTTTTTCTTCGACGCTGCGGGCATTTTCGAACAGCGAATCGTACGCGAAGTCTTCCCACACCGCGCGACTGGCTCCGTTGCCGATCAGCAGGCCAGTGAATGCAGTGCCGGCACGCAGGGCAGTGAAGTCTTCAAGCTCGGCATCAAACTCCTGGAAATCCATCATCGCGGTCATCGGTCTCAAAGCTGTAGGGGGCAGGGCGGCGACTTTATCACGACCGACCCTTGAGCCAGATCAACAACGCCGGTGACCGATCGGTCGATTCTGTTCCACAGACATTGAATCGAGACCCTGAATGGGCCCCCGCCTGGAGATTTCCTGATGAGCAGCACCTTCTTCATTCCAGCCGTCAACATCATGGGCATCGACTGCCTCGACGAAGCCATGGACGCCATCCGCAACTACGGCTTTCGCAAGGCGCTGATCGTCACCGATGCCGGGCTGGCCAAGGCCGGCGTCGCCGGGATGATCGCCGAGAAGCTGGCCATGCAGGACATCGACTCGGTGATCTACGACGGCGCCAAGCCCAACCCGAGCATCGCCAACGTCGAGCAGGGCCTGGCTCGGCTGCAGCAGGAAAAGTGCGATTGCGTGATTTCCCTGGGGGGCGGTTCGCCCCATGACTGCGCCAAGGGTATCGCCCTGTGCGCCACCAACGGCGGGCATATCAGTGACTACGAAGGGGTCGATCGCTCGGCCAAGCCGCAGTTGCCGCTGATCGCCATCAACACCACTGCTGGCACCGCCAGCGAGATGACCCGTTTCTGCATCATCACCGACGAATCACGCCATGTGAAAATGGCCATCGTCGATCGCAACGTCACCCCATTGCTGTCGGTCAATGATCCGGCGCTGATGGTGGCCATGCCCAAGGGCCTGACCGCCGCCACCGGCATGGATGCCCTGACTCACGCCGTGGAGGCCTATGTCTCCACCGCAGCCAATCCGATCACCGATGCCTGTGCCTTGAAAGCCATCACCATGATCAGCCAGAACCTGCGCCAGGCAGTCCATGACGGCAGCAACCTGGAGGCGCGGGAGAACATGGCCTATGCCCAGTTCCTGGCCGGGATGGCCTTCAACAACGCATCCCTGGGGTTTGTGCATGCCATGGCCCACCAGCTGGGTGGTTTCTACGACTTGCCCCATGGTGTGTGCAACGCAGTGCTGCTGCCCCATGTGCAGAGCTTCAATGCGACGGTCTGCGCCGAGCGCCTGACCGACGTGGCCCATGCCATGGGCGCGGATATCCGCGGTTTCAGTCCGGAGGAGGGCGCCCAGGCAGCGATTGCGGCGATCCGAACCCTGGCTCGCGAGGTGGACATCCCGGCTGGCCTGCGCGAACTGGGCGCCAAGTTGCAGGACATCCCGGTACTGGCCGCCAACGCGCTGAACGATGCATGCGGTCTGACCAACCCGCGTCCAGCGGAGCAGCGGCAGATCGAGGAAATTTTCCGCAACGCGTTCTGATAAAAGGCAAAAAGGGCGGATTGAAAGCCCAGGCTCCAGAGAGGATAGTGCGGCCTTTGCCCCCGCCTCATCACAAGGAGCCGTGAATGATCCGCCCATCCTTCCTGATCCCCGCGCTGGGTTGCATCGGCGCGCTGCTGGGCAGCGTTGCAGTTGCTGCCCAGTGCCTGCCGCCGCCGCGCAATGCCCAGGTGCCGGGGTTTTCCCTGTGCAAGGATTGGCCAGCCTTCGCTGACCAGAGCATCAGCCTGCTCTCGGAATTGACCGCCGAGCCAGGGGTTGTCGATGCGACCGAGGACGGCACCTACGACCTGCAACTGGCGGTGCTGGACCGCAAGGGCGGCCAGGTGCTGGCCAGCTACCGCCAGCCGGCGGCCTTCGTCTCCGATGCCATACGCCTGGATAGCCTGAAGCTCGATACCGGACGCTTCCAACTGGCGCCGCAGGTGCGTGCCTTCGGTGTCAGGGCGGCGTTCTCGGGCTCCTCGCGGGTCAATCCATTCGACCAGGTCTGGCTCAATCTCTACGTGCGCGAAGGCAACACGCTGCGCCCGGTGATGGAGAAGTTCCTGGCCTATTCCTACAGCGGTGAGTGGGACGGGCAATGCACCGGGCAACGGGTGGAGACCACTCGTACCCTGGATATCGCCAGGACCCGTAGCCAGGGTTACGCCGACCTGATCGTGCGGTCGGTGAGTGTCACCACCCTGGGCGAGGGGCAGGGCGAGCAGTGCCAGTCCCGTTCCGTCACCACCCAGCCGGTGTTGACCACCCTGCATTACGACGGTCAGCGTTATGTCCTGCCCAGTGAGTTCAGCGGTCTTTGAAGGCGTTGCGATGAAACAGTCTGGATATGGCTGCGCGCTGCTGTTGTGGGGGCTACTGGTCGTCACGGCGGCGCAGGCCGAGTGTGATAGCCGGGTCGATGTCCCAGGCGAACTTCATGTGTGCAAAGCCTGGCCTGCGGAGCCGGGGATGAGCATCACTGCTCGGGCGACCCCGATGCCGGGGCAGCGGGACGACGGCACGCGCAGCTACAGCCTGGATGTGGCGCTGCTGTTGGACGACTCGAGCTGGGCCGTGGCCAGCAACTACAAGGACTCGGCGCTGTTCTCCGATGCCGTGGCCTTGCAGGGGCTGCAGATCGACACGGCGCGCTACCGCTTGAACCAGGCGGAGCGGGCCTTTGGCCTGCGCGTTCTTTACAGCCACGGCTCCAGCGCTGCGCCCTACGAGAAAACCGTGCTGACCCTCTACCGGCGTGACGACAAGCAAATCCTGCCGTTGCTGGAGGGACTGGTGGTGGATGAAAGCGCTGGCGAATTCGGTTGGGGCGGTGAATGCTCGGGACATTCCCGGATTCTGCACCGGACCCTGGCAACAGGACCTGGCCAGCATCATGGTTACGCCGACCTGATCGTGCGGAGCCGCGAACTCAAGACCGAGCATTTCAAGGGGCGCGATGGCTGCGGCAGTCGCGACCTGCCCGCCAGCACTAGCACGGTGACCCTGCACTACGATGGTTCGCGTTATCCGATCCCCGGCTCCTTGAAAGGACCTTGACCCATGCTGACCGGCCTCAATCACTTGACCCTGGCGGTCAGCGACCTGCCCCGCAGCCTGGGCTTCTACCATGCGCTGCTGCAACTGCGCCTGGAGGCCAGTTGGGATGGCGGCGCCTACCTGTCGCTGCCGGGCCTGTGGTTGTGCCTGTCGCTGGACCCTCACCGCCAGGTGCCTGCCGTGGCCGACTACACCCATTACGCCTTTGGCCTGGACGCTGCCGACTTCCAGCCCTTCGTCCAGCGCCTGCGCGAGGCCGGGGTGGAGGAGTGGCGCGACAACCGCAGTGAAGGCGCTTCGTTCTATTTTCTCGACCCGGATGGGCATCAGCTCGAAGCCCATGTCGGCGACCTGGCCTCGCGGTTGCAGGCCTGCCGTGAGCGCCCGTATGCCGGCATGCGCTTCTACCCGGTCGATTGATGGCCCGGGCTGGTTCGACCGTTGAACAATGCTGCTGGTGGTCAGGCCCCCGGATCGTGCAAAATCCTGCGCATTCATCCTGTGCCTGGCGCTCCTGCAAGGTGCGCTGACTTGGAGTCTTGCCGATGACCTCATCGCTGCTGCTGGCTGTTATCACCTCGGGATTCATCTATGCGATCACCCCCGGGCCAGGGGTGCTGGCGGTGTTCGGTATCGGTGCGGCTCGTGGGCGGCAGGCCGGGGCAGGGTTTCTCTGCGGGCACATGGTCGGGGACGTGGTGTGGTGCAGCACTGCGCTGGTGGCTATCGTCGGCGCCCGGGAAATCGGCAGCGAAGCGTTCAACATCCTGGGGTTTCTCAGTGGCCTGTATCTGTTCTGGCTCGGCCTGCGGGCGATCCGCAGCAAGGGTGGCAATGCCGATGATCCCCAGGGCGCGGCACGCAACCCGTTCTGGCACGGGATACTGTTCGGCCTGACCAATCCCAAGGCCTATCCGGTGGCGGTCGCGACCTTCACCGCGCTGCTTTCCAGCCGCGCCGAAATGCTCAGCTGGTCGATGCTGCCCGGCCTGATCGCCCTGAGTTTCCTCGGCGGCCTGGCGGCATACGCTATTCTCATTGGCATCGTGGGGGCGCGCCAGGTACGCGGCTGGTACCAGCGCCATGAGCTGGCGATCACCCGGGTCTGCGGGGTGATGTTCATCGGTTTTGCGGTCAATGCCCTGGTGCATGCGGTGCCCGGGCTGGTTGGCAACAAGTCGTAAGCAAGGCCGTTCGCAGGTTGCGACGGTACGCAGCCGGTGCCATGCGCCGGCTGGTCGGGCTCAAGGGATGGGTACTCAGTGCATTTTTCATGGGTAGTAGCTTTCTCTGATGGCAACCAAGAACTCCGCGCCTCTGGCCAGTTTCATCGACCTGCTCCTGGACGCCGTGTGTGCGGTGGATGCCGAGGGTCGCTTCGTGTTCGTCAGCGCTGCCTGCGAACGGGTCTTCGGCTACACCGCCGATGAGCTGATCGGTCGGCGGATGATCGAACTGGTGCATCCGGACGACCGCGAGCGCACCCTGCAGGCCGCCCGGGAAATCATGGGCGGGGTACCCAAGCCCAATTTCGAGAACCGTTACCTGCGCAAGGACGGGCGCGTGGCGCACATTCTCTGGTCGGCGCGCTGGTCGGAGGTCGACCAGTTGCGCATCGCCGTAGCCCGGGACATCACCGAGCGCAAGCAGGCGGAGTCCAGGCAGGCCGCGTTGTACGCGATTTCCGAAGCCGCCCATGCCACTGAAGACCTGCTGGTGCTGTTCAGGCATGTACACCGGATCATCGGTGAGTGGTTGCCGGCGGTGAACTGTGCCCTGGCCCTGTATGACGAGCGCTCCGGGAGCCTGAGCTTTCCCTATCACGTGGATGACTGCGAAGGCAGCCCGGAACTGCCGGGGACGCTGATTGGCCGGTTCTGCAGCGAAGTCCTGCAGCGCGGCCAGCCCTTGCTGCTGACCGCGGAGTGCCCCTTGACCCGGGACCTGTGGCAGGAATTTGCCGCCCTCCAGGGCCCGCGGGGCTGGCTCGGTGTGCCGCTCAATGCGCAGAAGGGCACCATCGGCGTGCTGATGGTCAAGAGTGCGCCCGCGACCCAGGGTTACGCCGAGCAGGACCAGGAGCTGCTGCAATACGTCAGTGCGCAATTGGCCACGGCCATCGAGCGCAAGCAGTTGCATGCCCGGCTGCACTACATGGCCGAGTATGACCAGTTGACCCACCTGCCCAACCGCGAGTTGCTGCGCGAGCGCCTGCGCCTGGCCCTGGCCCGTGCCCGACGCGAATCGGGGCGCATGGCTCTGTTGTATGTCGACCTGGACAAGTTCAAGGAGGTCAACGATACCTGCGGGCATGCAGTGGGCGACATGCTGTTGCAGGCGGTGGCCAACCGGCTCAAGGCCTGTATCCGGGAAAGCGACACCGTGGCGCGGATTGGCGGCGACGAGTTCGTGATCCTCCTGGAGAACGTGCAGCACAGCGACGATGCCCAGCGGGTGGCGGAGAAGATCCGGCGGGCCCTGGACGAGCCGCTGCGCCTTGACGGCCATTCCTTGAGCATCCTGCCGAGCATCGGCATCGGCTTGTACCCCGAGCATGGCCAGGAGGAAAAGCAGTTGTTCAAGCATGCCGACGAGGCCATGTACGCGGCCAAGCGAGCCCACAAGAGCCACTCCAACGCTTGATGGCGTGCGACGCCGTTCGTCGTTCCGGCTAAACCTTCAGGGCCTGTGGGTTTCCCTATGCAGGCGGGAGTCGCTGCTCCCGACCGATTCACTGCAACAGGAGAGCCACACCATGAACGCCATCGCCACTGTCATGCGCAGCGCCGGCCTGGCGCTGCTTCTGGGCCTGGGAGCGACCAGTGCCCTGGCCCAGTCTCCCGCCGCCTTCATCGATGAAGCCTCGGCCAAGGGCATGGCCGACATCGAGGCCAGCCGCCAGGCACATCAGCAAACCTCTTCCAGGGCGGTCAAGGAATACACCATCCAGGTGATCAACGACCGCACCACGGCCAACCAGCACCTGGCCAGGATCGCCCGGCAGCTGGACCTGCCGGTCGCCCCCCGCGAGCAAGTGATGAGCCAGGCCAAGACCCTGATACCGGCTGTTGCCGAAGGCGAAGACTTCGACCGTGCCTATGCCGCGAACCAGATCCGCAGCACCGAGCAAGCGATCCGGCAGATCCGCCAGCAGGCCGAGGCCAGCGACGTACCTCAGCTCAAGGCGTTTGCCGAGGAAACCCTGCCCAAGCTGGAAAACCACCTGCAACTGGCCAAGGCGTTGCAGGCGGGGCGCCTGCCTGGCTACCTGGAAGGCTGATTGGACGGCGCCTGCCCAGCCATGGTCAGGCGCCTGGCCGCGCGATGCTTACACCTGCAAACACTCCTTCGCAGAATAAAACAGGATTGTGCTGGAGCCCCTGGGGCTACGGGCTTAACGTGGCCCGGATAGGGTGCCGCTCGAGCGCCTTGCGGTTCAAGGAGACAGCGCATGACGCAGGCAGGAGCTTCGATCATCGACCTGTATCACCGGGCGGAAGATTATTTCTTCGTGTCCATTTCTCAATTCCATCGTCCTTTCGGCCCTGACCTGAGCGCCTATTGCACCGGGGTCGAGGCCAGCAGCCTGAACCTGCTGATCATGCGCGATCTTGGTGCCGACAGCGCCGCGCGACTGGCCGAGGGCGTGGCGTTCCTGCAGCGTACCGACATGCCGTTCTGCGTGGTGGTGCCCGAGATCCATGTCTCCCGGGTCAGCGAGCAATTGCGCCAGCAGCGCCTGTTGCCGGCGGACCGGACCACCTGCATGGCCCTGGATCTTGCGGCCTATGAGGCCCCTGCGTCCCTGCAGTCGCAGGCGGATGTGCGGAGTACCGATGACTGCCTGGAGGACTGGGGAGCGCCGGTGGGGAGCGCCTTCGAGTCCAGTGGTGGAGGGATCGAGCAGTACCTGGCCCGACATCGGGCTGCCGCGCAGGCCGGTCGGAACCTGCGCCATTTCACCCTGTATGTCGACCAGCGTCCGGTGAGCGCCCTGACCCTGTCCATGGGGGCTGGGGTAGCGCGGCTCGATGATATCGGCACTTTGCAGGCCTGCCAGGGGCGCGGTCATGCCACGGCGCTGATCCACTCGGTACTGGCCTTCGTCAAGGCCCAGGGCGCCAGCAGCTGCGTGTTGGAGGCGTCTCTGGACGGCCTGTCGATCTACCGCAAGCTGGGCTTCAAGCGCCTGTTCGACTATTGCACGTTCTGCGAGGAATGATTCCTCGTCTGCCTGTGGCCCGCCTCAGCGTCCGGCGTTGAGCCGGAACTGCCGCGGGCTGAGCCCGGTCAGGGCCTTGAACTGCCGGCTGAAGGCACTGTGATCGGTGTAACCGCATTGCAATGCCACTTCGGTGATGGGTTCTTCGGTGACCAGCAATCGCGAGGCATGCTCCAGGCGCGCCTTGTGGATCATCTGCCGTGGCGTCAGGTGGAAGATGCGCTTGCAGTAGCGCTCCAGCTGGGCGATGGACAGGTTGGCGATGCGCGTCAGGTCTTCGAGGCGGATAGCCTCGCTGTAATGTTCGCGAATGTGTCGGTCCACCGCCGCCAGGCGCTCATAGGCCGGATGAGTGTCGCGAGCGGCCTGCAAGTCCAGGGAGATGCCGGCCATGCCGATGATTTCGCCATTGCGCCCGTGCAGGGGCAGTTTGTGGGTCAGGCACCATCCGGGTTCGCGACTGCCGTACAGGTGCAGTTCCAGTTGCCCCTTGATGGTGATGCCCTGGCGCAGTACCCGTTGATCCTGCTCGGTATAGACCGGGCCGAGCATCACCGGAAAGACTTCGGCGGAGGTCTTTCCCAGCAGTGGCTGGATGTTCTTGAAGCCGCAGCGCTGGGCCAGGGTCAGGTTGGCGCTCAGGTAGCGGGCCTGCAGGTCCTTGATGAAGAACACGGCGTTGGGAATGCAGTCCAGCAGGGGGATGATCAGCTCCATGCTGGCCAGCAGGCTGTCGATATCCCGGGGGCGCAGGGTGGCAATGGCCTGGGGCAAATGGTGGAGCTGTGCGCTATCGATCATCGTCGGCCTCTCTGCGGGGGACTTGTTGTCGGGGTCGATGAAACCAGGGGGCACGACAGTGCGGGGCTGGGCCAGCCGGGACGATCACCCGGCTGGCGGTTCGCAGATGTCGGAATGCGGTGGTACCCCGTCCCGCATCAGGGTGGCGATCCGTGCCGGTACCAGCGGTGCGCGTGGCGGCGTGATGCTCCAGCCGAACAGCTGCTGGGCGGCGCTGGCACACACCCGGCCCTGGCAGGCACCCATGCCGCACCGGCTTTGCAGCTTGGCCGTGGGCCAGTCGGGGGCGGCGGCCACGGTGGCATAGGGCACATCCTCGCAACGACAGAGCAGGGTATCAGGACGGGCCAGTTCGAGGATCGGCGGCTGCAGGGCGAAGTGTTTCCGTAGTTGACCGGCAAACCGCTGCCAATGCCGGCGCTGGCGAACCAGCCCGGCAGCACGATCTTGCTGCCCTGTGGCGATACAGCCGGCTATTTCACCTTCAACCTGCGACAGCTCGCTGCCGCCGATACCGGTGCATTCACCGGCGGCGTAGATGTGGGACAGGCTGCTGCGCTGTTCGGCGTCGACGGCGATGGCGCCCTGTTCCAGACGGCAGCCCAGGTGACTGGCCAGGCGGGTGTTGGGCACCAGGCCGAAACCGCAGGCCAGGTAGTCGCAGGGTATTTCCTGGATGCGCCGCCCCTGGCGGATGCGCACGGCTTCCAGGCGCTGCTCGCCGAGGGCCTCGACCACATGGGCATTGCACCGATAGGCCGGGGTCGCCAGGCGCAGGGCCTGGGCCAGCTTGTTCGGCCAGCGCCACAACTGGCTGGTGAAGCCCAGCAAGGCACTGGCGGGGGCCTGCTCCAGCACCCGGGTCACCCGGGCCCCGGCCTGGCGTGCGGTGGCGGCGCTGGCCAGCAGCAGCGGGCCACTGCCGGCGATCAGCACGGATTGGCCGGCCAGAGGCAGGCCGTTCTTGAGCAATGCCTGCAAGCCTCCGGCACCGGTGACGCCGGGCAGGGTCCAGCCGGGAAAGGGCAGCAGCAGTTCCTGGGCGCCGCAGCACAGGATCAGTTGTTCATATTCCACCTGCCAGGCTTGCCGGGCATCTTCCAGCAGCAGGCTACGGGGCCCCAGGGCGCAAATGATGCGGGTGCCACCCAGGTGGCGCACCGCCGGATGCTGCAACGCCTCGAAGCGTTCGGCCTGGGTGGCGGTCGGCGGGTGATCGGGCCCGTTGCGCCAGATCTGGCCTCCGGGGCGCGGGTTATCGTCTACCACGAGGATCGAGCGTGCGCGCTGGCTGGCGGCCCGAGCGGCCGCCAGCCCCGCCGGACCACTGCCGACGATCAGCAACTGGCATTGCAAGCGGGTGGCGGTCATTGGCTGCGCTCCACCTGCATGCCATCGCGGCACAAGGTCTGGCAGGCCAGTTGGCGATAGCCATCGATGGTCATCCGGCATTCCTGGCAGATGCCCATGCCACACAGTGGTGCCCGTGGGCGACCGGTACAGGAGGTGCGGGTGCGCAGGTCGCCGCTGGCGGCCACCGCTGCCGCGACGCTGATACCAGGGCGCACCTGCAAGGGGTGCTGGTCCAGGTAGATGATCATGGAGTCTCTCCAGTCAGGGTGGCAAAGCGCCCGGGCAGGTAGGGGCGAGGGTCGATCGCCGGGCGTTCGCCGAGCATCAGGTCTGCCAGCAGCCGGGCACTGCCGGGCGCGGTGGTCACTCCCAGGCCTTCGTGCCCGACCGCCAGCCACAGGCCGGGCTGCAGAGGGTGTTCGCCGAGGATCGGCAGGCCGTCGGGGGTGGCAGCGCGAAAGCCGGTCCAGGCGCGGATGCCGTTGAGTTGCGCCAGTTCCGGCAGGTAGTCCACGGCCCGGTGCAGCATCGTTGCCAGCACTTGGGGGTCGACCTGGGGATCGAGTACGTCGAACTGGCGGGACGAGCCGATCAGCAACTGGCCGGTGGGGCGTGGCTGGACATTGAAGGCCACCGAGGTGCCGTCGCTGGCATGGGCACTGGCGGCATACCCCAGTTCCACCAGTTGATGGCCAACCCGGCGTGGATAACGGTCGGTGATCAGCAGGTGGCCCTTTTTCGCGCGCAGGGACAACGCCGGTAGCAATGCGTGGGCTCCCAGGCCGTTGGCCAGCACTACCCGGGGAGCGCGCAGCAGGCGGCCGTCGCTCAGCTCCAGCTGGTCTGCGGCGAGGCGGCGCACATGGGCGCGGTGGTGGCTGATCCGCGGGTGGCTGTCCAGTAGCCAGCGAGCGGTGGCGGGGGCATACAGGATGCCGTCGCCGGGGATTTTCAAGGCACCACCCAGGCCCTTGCGCAGCATCGGCTCCAGTGCAGCCAGTTGCGCACCATCAAGCATCTGGGTGGCCACTGCGTGGTCGACCAGGGTGCGCTGCTTGGCTCGCGCAAGGTCCATTTCATCGGCGTCGGCGGCCAGCCACAGGGTGCCGCAGCCGCGATAGGCGCAGGCCTCGGGCAGGCGCTCGCGCATTCGTCGCCAGAGCTCGATGGAGTAGTGACTCAGGGCCAGCTCCGCCGGGTTGTCATCCATGACCACCAGGTGGCCCATGCCGGCCCCGGTGGCCCCTCCGACCGCATCATCCACGACCAGAACCTGCAGGTTGCGCCGGGCCAGCTCGTGGGCGCAGGCGGCACCGATGATTCCACCGCCGACCACGATCACGTCTGCTTCGAGCGCCTGGCTCACGAATCGATGCCCCAGGCGAACGGGTCGCTGTCGTCCAGCAGCAGGGTCGCCTCGGCGCTGATGTGGGCGCTGCCCCGCAGGATCGGGATGATCTGCTCGCCGGCGGTTTCGTAGTAGGCGCTGAACTGGCTGCCGATGACACTGGCCTGGCGCCAGGTCTGGCCCGGTGCAAGCTTGCCGTCCGCCGCCAGGCACGCCAGCTTGGCGCTGGTGCCGGTGCCGCAGGGCGAGCGGTCGTAGGCCTTGCCGGGGCACAGCACGAAGTTGCGGCTGTCGGCCTCGGGATCGTCGGCGAACAGTTCGATGTGATCGATGAGCCCGCCCTGGGCCCCGGTGATCCCGGAAGCTTCCAGGGCCTGGCGCACGTTCCAGGTGTACTGGGTCAAGGCTTCGACATTATCCAGGGCAATGCGCTGGCCATGGTCGCTGATGAGGAAGAACCAGTTGCCGCCCCAGGCGATGTCGCCATGCACCAGGCCCAGTTCGGGGACTTGTACGGCTACCTGGCGGCGAAAGCGATAGGCGGGAACGTTGCGCACGCTTACCGAGAGGTCGTCGTGCAGGGTGGCTTGTACCGTGCCCACCGGGGTCTCGATGCGATGCACGCCGCAGTCGATGCGGCCCAGGTGATGCAGCGAGCGCACCAGGCCGATGGTGCCGTGGCCGCACATGCCCAGGTAGCCGCTGTTGTTGAAGAAGATCACACCGGCACAGGCATCGTTCGCCTGCGGCTCGCAGAGCAGGGCTCCTACCAGTACGTCGCTGCCCCTGGGCTCGAGGACGCAGGCGCGGCGCCAGGGATCGTGGCGCTCGCGCAGCACTTGCAGGCGTTCGGCCATGGATCCACGGCCCAGGTCAGGGAAACCATCGATGACCAGGCGAGTGGGTTCGCCGCCGGTGTGGGAGTCGATCACGGAAATTCTGTTCATGGCAGCACCTGATGGGAAAGGGCTACAGAGTGGGCCAGGGGAGGGCCGTGCCGCTTGTGGGTTTTCGCTGTATGGAATGACGAAATCAGCATAGTTGAAGCGACTGGAACGTTGCCTGGGCGCAGACCGGTGCCAGCTGGTGGCAAACAGAAAACCAGGCAAGGACGGTGGTTGCCAGTGCAGGGGCAGAGCGGAAAAGTGTGCCGATTTCGTCTATTTCGCGGAGGAAAACCCTCAAGCTGCGGCGAGGATAAAAAGCGACTCTGGTTTTTGTTTCCGGTCCCGAGCGGCCGGAACGACTTCTTATAAGGAAAAGACCATGAGCCGTACAGCCTTCTGTCGAAGCGGTGTTTTGCCCTCCGCGTCCACTGTGTTCGAAGCCCGTTCATTTCTCGATCCGCAGACCTTTGGCGAGCTGCTGCCGGGCCTGGTGGACGCTGCTGCTTCAGCCTTGCCAGGCACAGGCTGCTGAACGCTGGCGGGCTTGCGATTCAAGGACCACGACACGCTGTGACCGCCGGATGGCTCCCTCGGCGTGACATTCGATCTGCCTATTCCAATAACCCATAAAGGCGCGCCTCCATGTCAGGCAAAGGTAAATTCAAGAAACAACTCTCTCTGGTGGACCTGACCTTCATTGGTCTGGGTGCCATCTTCGGTTCCGGCTGGCTGTTCGCCGCCAGCCACGTCTCGGCGATCGCCGGGCCGGCGGGAATCTTCTCCTGGCTGCTGGGCGGCTTCGCCGTATTGCTGCTGGGCATCGTCTACTGCGAGCTGGGGGCAGCGCTGCCCCGTGCCGGTGGCGTGGTGCGCTATCCGGTGTTCTCCCACGGCCCGTTGCTCGGCTACCTGATGGGCTTCATCACCCTGATCGCTTTTTCCAGCCTGGTGGCGATCGAAGTCGTGGCAGCCCGGCAATATGCCGCGGCCTGGTTTCCCGGCCTGACCCACGAAGGCACCAGCAATCCGACAATCATCGGCTGGCTGGTGCAGTTCGCGCTGCTGTGCCTGTTTTTCTGGCTCAACTACAACAGCGTCAAGACGTTCGCCAAATCCAACAACTTCATCAGCCTGTTCAAGTTCATCGTGCCGCTGCTGGTGATCGGGGTGCTGTTCACCTTCTTCAAGCCCGACAACTTTCATGTCCAGGGTTTTGCCCCGTTCGGCATGTCGGGAATCGAGATGGCCGTCTCGGCGGGGGGCATCATCTTCGCTTACCTGGGACTGACGCCGATCATTTCGGTGGCCAGCGAAGTGCGTAATCCGCAGCGCACCATTCCCATCGCCCTGATCCTCTCGGTGCTGCTGTCGACCCTCATCTACGGCCTGCTGCAACTGGCCTTCCTGGGCAGCATCCCCACCGAGATGCTGGCCAACGGCTGGAGTGGCATCAGCAAGGAGTTCTCCCTGCCATACCGCGATATCGCCCTGACGCTCGGAGTGGGCTGGCTGGCCTACCTGGTAGTGGCCGACGCGGTGATCTCTCCCAGCGGCTGCGGCAACATCTACATGAATGCCACGCCGCGAGTGATCTACGGCTGGGCGCGCACGGGGACGTTCTTCAAGATATTCACCCGTATCGACGAGCAGTCCGGCATCCCGCGTCCAGCGCTATGGCTGACCTTCGGCCTGTCGGTGTTCTGGACCTTGCCCTTCCCGTCCTGGGAGGCGCTGATCAATGTGGTTTCCGCAGCGCTGGTGCTGAGCTACGCGGTGGCCCCCATCAGCGTTGCGGCCTTGCGCAAGAGTGCGCCGGACCTGGCACGGCCTTTCCGGGTCAAGGGCTTTGCACTGCTGGGGCCGGTGTCCTTCGTGATCGCCGCGCTGATCGTCTACTGGTCGGGCTGGAGCACGGTGTCCTGGCTACTGGGGCTGCAGATCCTGATGTTCGTGATCTACCTGTTCTGCAAGCGCCTGGTACCCACTGATCACCTGAGCCTGGGGGAACAGGTCCGGTCGTCCCTGTGGCTGATCGCCTTCTATGCCCTGACCATCGTCATTTCCTACCTGGGCAGTTTCGGCGGCATCGGTGTCCTGGCCCATCCGTTCGACACCTTGACAGTCACGCTGATGGCCCTGTGCATTTACTACTGGGGAGCCAACACCGGGGTGCCCAGCGCCAAGCTGGCGCTGGATGGCGACGAGTCGGAGTGATCCTGCCCATGAAGCAATAGCACCTGCTGCAATACCGCCTCCTGGCTGCAATGGCCAGGGAGGCGGTCAGCCATGCTGATGCTGGCAAGGGTTTGCTCACGTCAGGTGTCGTGCTGATTCTCTTTTGTCTGGCGCTGCTGTTTCATGGATACCTTCGGACCAGGAAGATGAGCCATGGAACTGCATTTCGAAACCCCCAACCTGCTGCTGCGCCCCCGGACTATCGAGCACTTCGAAGCCTGCTTGTGCATGGACCAGGATCCGCAAGTCACGCAATTCATCCCCGGGACCTGGGACGGTGGCCAATGGCACAGGGATTTCCTGCGCGGGCGAATGTCCCAGGACTTCGGTGATCGTTGCGGTTATTGGGCGATCTTTGCCAGGCAGGCGCCGGATGAGTTGCTGGGCTGGGTTTCGTTCATTCCGTTCGATGCCGTCGGGCCCGAGCTGGAAATGGGGTGGCGCCTGGTCCGCCGAGCCTGGGGGCGTGGCGTGGCGTCCGAGGCCGCCTTGCGCATCGTCGAGCATGCCTTCGCCGACCCGGCTGTCGAACGGCTGGTGGCCGACGCCCATGTGGACAATGCCGCGTCGCTGGCGGTGGCTCGCAAGATCGGTTTTCGGGTGACCCACGATGGTGAGTTCGAAGGCGTACCCAGCCGGTTCATGGAAATGACCCGCGAGGATTTCCATCAGCGCCAGGTTGCGGCACTGAGCCGGGTGGTTCGCTGACAGGGCAGGCGAGGCGCCGGTCTCTCGCGCCTCGCCGGTCCTTCACAGATGGCGACCGACCCACCACAGCACCAGGAAGGCGATACCGGCGACCAGGGCCGAGAGCTGGAACAGATTGATCAGCCACTTCAGGCCCAGGGGAAAGTTGCGGTAGTCACGCACATTCAGCCCGCCATTGCGCAGGAACAGATGGGGCATGGCGAACATTCCCCCGATGCACAGCAACATGAAGAACCGGCTCAGGGGATCCTTGCCCAGCAAGGGGATGCGGATGGCGATGACCCGGCACCGCGATAGATGCCCGACCATGTCGTCGAGCCTGAAATAGCCCAGGTAGATCTGGATCGCCAGGGACACCAGGGCGGACATGATCACCAGTACCCAACCGGCGGTGTAGATATCTTCGGCATTGCACATAGCTGTTCAGTGACCTCCTCAAGCCTTGCGCCATGGCGCTCGGCGTATCGCTCCTTCAGTGGACCCTGCACGCAGGGCAGCCGACCACCATACCATTGCGGGAGTGGTCAGGCCGGGCGAGGGAGCAATGGCGGTCGTGCGGGCCACCGGGTGAGGTGCGCGGGATTGTTGCTAGAGCTTGGCGCAGCGGTCGATGTCGGCCTGGGTCGTGACCTGGGTATCGATGCCCAGGCGATACTTGCAGTAGTCGATGATCATCTGCCGTTCTTCGCTGGTGAGCTTCTCCACCTTGCGGTGGTCACCGTCATTGGCGTGGATGTTGAAGAACTCCAGCTGCAGGCTTGGCGAGTGCTTGAGGAACCAGCGGGTATGGGTCTCGGCCTCCTCCAGTTCGGTGTAGTAGCCGACGTTGAGCAGGACCAGCAGTGCGAGTGTCAGCAGCAGGATGATTTTTTTCATAGGCGATACCTTCCATGGACAGAGGCACCTGTGGCGCCGGGATGGGCATGCTCCCGGGCTTGGCTCGACTTGGCAAGCCCTGGCGCCAGCGGGGCGCTTGTCATCAACTGTCACGATTGCCCCGGGCAGGTTCAGCTGGCAGACAGGCGAGGGCTGATAAAAAACCTTCGCCCGGCAGGAGCTGGGTGACGACAGGGGGCACACAGGCCGGGACTACGTCCCGGCCTTTTTTCATGTCGAAAAGGGCGATCGCCGGATCAATGCCAGTCAGTTAAGGAAATGCTAGGAGCGAGGCTTGCCCGCGATGGACTCCAGAGCGTCGCGTTGATCCAGTCAATACGCGCTACCGCTAACGACCATCGCGAGCAATCGAGCGTCGACCGGCTGCTCCTGCAGGGGACCACCTCGCTTGACTGACAGGCATTAATCAGCGGATCGCTTTTTAGTGTCTGCGATCAGGGGCAGGGAGCATGGCACCAGGGCGAGGACGCAGCGGGAGCGCGGTGTGTCGAGCGCAAAGCTCTGGCCCGGCCCTTTGGCGAGCGTGGCGGTTGCCGAAGGGCTACCGTTCGTCCGACGGATGGAATTGGCAAGCACCAGTCACTGCGTCATGCTGTCGACAGATATCGTAGTGCCACTACTTTGCTTGTAGGGCAATTCTCCAGGTGTCGTACTCCCCCCCTTTTGCTGGCGAGATAGGTTTTTTGATGATGCTGTTGATCCTGTCCGAGTCTAGGCATGCCGGATAAGGCATTGGCCGAGGAACAGCGCCTGGCCGCCCTGTATGCCCTGGAGCTGCTGGACACTGCCCGCTGCGAGCGTTTCGACCGCATCTGCCGGTTGGCCGCGCAGTTCTTCAAGGTGCCCACGGCGCTGATCACCCTGGTGGATCGTGATCGGCAGTGGTTCAAGTCGCGGGTGGGTTTCGTCGCCACGCAGACTCCGATCGATCAGTCGTTCTGCGCCTACACGATCAAGTCCGACGATGTGTTCGAAGTGGAAAATGCGCGCCAGGATGTGCGTTTTCACGCCAATCCGTTGGTGACCGAGGCGTCGGGTATCGGTTTTTATGCCGGTGCGCCCCTGATCACCTCCACCGGGCATGCCATCGGCAGCTTGTGCATCATCGACAAGCACCCGCAACGGCTCGATGCAGCCGAGCGCCAGCAGCTGCGCGACCTGGCGTCCCTGGTGATGGAGCAGATCGAGCAGCGCCAGCGCCAAACCCGTCGCGATCCGGTCAGTGGTCTACCCAACCGCGAGCAGTTCCAGCGCGACCTGCACGATCTGGCGGACCAGCATCCAGGGGAACGACGAGTGCTGGTGCTGGTGGATGCAGTGGACATGACCGTGGCCCATGAGCTGACGCTGGCCATGGGCATGGCGCCCTTCGAGACCATTGTGCGGTTCCTTGCCCAGCAGTTGCTCGCCTATCTGGGCCGGCATGTGCGGGTGTATCACGTCTCGGCCAAGCGCTTCGGTTTCCTGCTGCCTGCGGACCCGGCGGTGGAGCGCTTGCTCGAGGGCCTGGTGCGCCGCCTGCGTCGCCAGCCGCCAGGTCTGGAGCTGCCGATGATCCCCGCGGTATGTGGGGGCATGGTGGAGTTCTCCACGAACCACGATGCCGTGCCGGACGTCTTGCGCAAAGCCATGTTCGCCCTCGAACTGGCCGCCCTGGAGCGTTGTACCTGGGCGCCCTACGATGTGGTGCGTGACCAGGCCTATCGACGTGCGTTCAACCTGGCCTCGGACATCAGCGAAGCCCTGGCCACCGGGCAGATCTACTTGATGTTCCAGCCGCGCTTCGCCTTGCCCGATGGTGAGCAGGTCAGCGCCGAGGCGCTGATTCGCTGGGATCATCCCTGGCTGGGGCCGATTTCCCCGGCGGAGTTCATTCCAGTGATGGAGCGCAACGCCCAGATCCACCAGGTGACCCACTGGCTGATCAACGCTGTACTGCACAAGTTGCACCTGTGGAGGGGAAGCGAAGTGCAGCGGCTGTCGATCAACCTCTCGCCGCAGGATTTCGAGGACCAGGACATCGCCGATGTGCTGCGCGATGCGTGCCTGCGCCACCGCATCGATCCTCGCTGTCTGGAGGTGGAAATTACCGAGGGTGCCTGGCTGCGTTCCAATCCGAAGGTGCTGGAGCAGCTGAGCAAGATCCGCGCCCTGGGCATGGATGTGGCCATCGACGATTTTGGCACCGGCTACAGCAACTTCGCCTACCTGCACCAGATTCCGGCCAACGTGGTGAAACTCGACAAATCCATGGTGACCGACCTGGAGAGCAGCGCCCAGCACCAGAAGATCACTCGTTCGGTGATCGCCCTGGCCCGCGAGCTGGGTTATCGCACCGTGGCCGAGGGAATCGAGAGCTTCAAGTGCCTGCAGATGCTGCGTTCCTTCGGCTGTGACGAGGCCCAGGGTTACTTCCTGGCCCGGCCCATGGCCCAGGACAAGTTCCTGGCTCGCAGCGACGCGCAGCGCTTTCCGCTGCAGGGTGGTTTCTAGGGCGCGCCGAGCGTCCTGGCCTCGGGTTTCAGCGTTGCGCTGCCACCAGGAGCAGCATCGGGCGTTCCCGCTCCTCTTCCAGCGCCGGTTGGGCGCTTACCTGTTGTGGCGTCGGTCCCCATTCCTCGACATGGCGGATGCTGAAACCGCTGGCGATAAGGC
This sequence comes from Pseudomonas sp. L5B5, assembly GCF_020520285.1. Taxonomy (NCBI): domain Bacteria; kingdom Pseudomonadati; phylum Pseudomonadota; class Gammaproteobacteria; order Pseudomonadales; family Pseudomonadaceae; genus Pseudomonas; species Pseudomonas sp. L5B5. Next base: position 2,592,244 of record NZ_CP084742.1, on the reverse strand, counting down.
TGTTGAGCAATGTGCCCAGGGTCCGGTGCTGCTTGACCACCCCTTCGGCTAGCCAATGGGTCACCCGCTCGCCTTCCTCCTGGTAACTGTCCACTGGCCAGGACTTTCGGCCTTGCTCATCCACTTGCCAGCCGGGGGTGCGCGGGGCCATGAAGATCGGGTGCTCGATGGAGAACACCAGGTACGCACCAGGCACCAGGGCCGTGTAGATCCGGGCGAACAAGGTGTGCAGGTCCTTGATGTAGTGCAGGGTCAGGGAGCTGTAGGCCAGGTCGAGGCTGCAGGCTGGCAAGTGCAGTTGTTCCAGGTCCGCCTGCCGGTAATGGATGTTTATGGCCGAGGTGGTGTCACGCGCGGTGGCCAGCATTTTCTGCGAGACATCCAGCCCCAGCACCTGCTGGGCGCCGTGGTCGCTAGCCCAGCGGCAGAACCAGCCGTAACCGCAGCCCAGGTCCACCACGTTCAGGCCATGCATCGGTGGTAGCAGCGCTTGCAGGGCCGGCCATTCCGGGGCTGCGTCGAGGCCGCCGAGAGAGCGTCCCAGCTGACCATAGGCCTGGAAAAAGGTGGGGTCGTCGTAGATGTTCTGGGCCATGTCACAGCTCCTTCAGTCGTGTGTGCCGCCCGTGGTTTCGGGTAGATAGGCAAATGAAGCGGCTGAGGGGCTTTTCCCTCGAAAGGCACGACGCAGGTATCGTCGGTGGCCGGGCAGGGTGGTGCGGGACTGTTGGCCATTTTAGCCAATCAGGGGCGCGGGCCGTCGGGTGCTTAACCTTTCTATACAAAATCCGAACACTTCATGATGAATGGTCTAAAGCCGCTCATTAGGCTGCTATCGGCAGGGGTCTTTGCTGTCGATGGCAGGCCTTGCCGTTTTCTTCCAGCCTGAATACCCAAGGGATTGCTTGATGATGAAGTTCGTCAGAGTCATGGCGAGTTGCGGTGTACTGATGTTCGGCGTGGCCAGTTGCAGCAATGCCACGGTACAGCAGCCTTACTCGCGGCGCTGCGAGTTGCCGGCCGTGGCTGCCCAGGCCAGGCAAGTATCGGCTCCCGGCGGAGCCTGGTGCGTGGGCAAGGCCGGTTTCACATTCCAGGATCCTACGCGTGCGGAGCCGTTTTCCACCGTCGCCAATGCGCGTCGCGAGCTGGCGCTGAAGGTCTGGTACCCGATTGCCAACCCTGCTCGCCAACGGCCTCGTGCCGAATATGCCGAACCCGAAGCCCTGAGTGCGATGAAGGCTGCGGGCGAGGTGCAGGTCGCCAGTCACTCGGCTGCTGGAGCCACGATGCAGATGCACCGTCAGTATCCGGTCCTGCTGTTTTCTCCCGGCCTGGGCGCGGTAGCCGAGTTCTATAGCGGCCTGCTGGAAGACCTGGCCAGTCGCGGTTATGTAGTGGTGGCCATCAATCACCCCTACATTTCCGCCGTGACGGTGCTGCCGGGGGGGCGGGTCATTCCTCTTCTGGATGTCCTCGAGCAGGATGACAAGAAACTGGCGGGCGCCGCGCCGCTGGTGGTGGCGGATCTGCGCAGTACCCTGGATTGGCTGGAGCAGCGCAACCGGGAGCCGGAGCACCTGCTGGGCGGGCACCTGGACCTGACCCGCATCGGTGCTCTGGGCCATTCCTTCGGCGGTTCAGCCGCCTTGCAGGCAACACGGCTGGACCCGCGCCTGCGAGCGGCAGCGAACCTGGATGGCACCATCCAGGGCGATCTGAGCGGCCCCTGGGTCAAACCAATGTTGTTGTACGCGGCCGGCAATGACCCGCAGGATGCCAGCATGGAAAAAGTCGGTAACGCTCACCGTGGATCGTGGGCGTACAAGGTCCTGGAGGACGCGGGGCACCACGACTTCACCGACGGGCGCTGGGTGCTCCCTGGGCCGGTCATCGAAGCCATGGGGGACGATTTCGGCAGTGTCGACCGCAGTCTGGCACTGCGCATCCTGCGCAGCGATCTCGGCAGTTTCTTTCATCGCTACCTGGGCGGTCCCTGAGTCCTCCCTCAATCACAGGTGCAAAAAAACGGCCAGGCGAGGTGATCCCCTGTAGGAGCAGTCGGTCGACGCTCGATTGCTCGCGATGGTCGCTTACGGCCGTGTGTTGACTGGATAAACGCAGCGCCCTGAAGTCCATCGCGGGCAAGCCTCGCTCCAACCATTTCCAGCTGCAGGGTCGGTTTCCTGTTTCTGCAGAGAGGGTCCGGGTGCCAGGTTTCACCCGGTGCCGCTATGCATTATCGTGCGCTGCGCACCGAGCGATCGGTAACGCATCAATGCAAGCGGGTCCTCAAGGACGAATGGAGTTCGCCGGGCCGGTACCCAAAGCGAGGAATCATGGGCAAGACGCGAGTGACAGGCACGACCCTGGAGTCGATCCGTGCTGCCGAGACGGCATTGGGACGAACCTTGCCCAGGTCGTACGCGGATTGGCTGCTGGAGCACAACGGCAAGGCACTGGGCGCCCTGGAGGTGTTCCCGGTTTTCGATGCCCGTGATCCACGCAAGACCTGGCAATCGATAGTCCGTCATGTCGAGGAGGGCTGGCAGGCCTGGCAGGACAACTTCCGTGACGACGAGAGGGACTTTTCCAGCTTGTTGCCGTTCGCCCAGTTCGGCACAGGTGACTATTACTGCTTCGACTATGCCGCGCTCGGCGATGCCGGTGAGCCCGTGGTGGTGCTGTGGTCCCACGAGACGGGCCGAACCTCTGCCGTTGCGGACAGCTATGCGGCTTTCCTGGTCGATCCCGATCGGCCGGGATAGGACCCAGGCTGGCGCCGCACAGGGTTTTCATCCCATGAAGCGCTACCGCGCTGCTGTCGATTGTGCTGAAGGCACGGTTGGCGGTTTCTCGGTACTGGCGGCCTGCGGCATCAGGTTGACGCCGAAATGATCATTGCCTGAAGGCTTCCTGCCGGGTGTTGGCGAGGTCACGGCAATGATCGTTGCCTGCTCCGGACGGCGCATCGGCATGACCACGCTGGTGTCCGCGTTGAGGTAACTGGCCATCGTCGCCAGGGCGAGGCCAACAAACGGTGAGGCCGAGCCGGTGTCACCCAGGCGCTGGGTCAAATCGTAGCTTTCGCGCGAGTCGAGCAGATCCAGCGGGCTGTGTGCGGCGGTGAGCGCCGGCAGCAGTTGCGCCAGGGGTGTGGTGTGCGGACCACCGTCAAAGAACACCCGAACCGCTTTCTGCGCGAGTCCGTCAGTGGCCTCTTTCCAGCCAGCGACCAGTTTGGCAGCCAGGGCGTCACCCTTGAGGCGTTCGCCATTGTCTGGCCGCAGCAATGACACCGTGACCGGCCGATGCAGTCTGGCCAGCACTGGTTGCGCATCCCATTGCTCGAACGCGCGCTGAGTCCAGGGTTGAGGAATGAAGGTCGTAGGCTGGAACTCCACGGCGGGCTCCTTCCTGCCCCAACCAGTGAACTCCGGGTCGATTCTGTTCTTGTTGACCTTGGCAAATTGCGCGTAGTAACGCAGCCATTCGACGCGCTCGGGGCGCCCGACAACCATGGCAACCATGGTGTCGGTGAGCTCGCCCGGCTTGCGTGGGCCAGGCCCGCCAATCAATGGTGCCTTTTTCGCCGACAGCGCAAACGACATGCTGAAACCTTCCACGTTGTAGACCAGCACAGCGGGGAGGTCGGGGTTCTGTTCGAACAGGTTGAACAGGTTGTCCACCAGGCCTTCGGGGGTATCACTGCAGACCACGCCATCTTGCAGGTTGCGCACGCGATGCCAGTGAAGGCCCGCTTCCGGGCGGTAGCGGTTGACCATGCCCGAGAGCATTTCCCGGGTTCTTTCCGGGGAGTAGCGCAGGTTCGGCGTGTCGGGATTCCAGCCACGCACGACCGTGATGGTCGGGATCGGCCACTTCTCCATGAAGCCGCGCAGGCCCAGCTCCAGCGCATCGGCCTTGCGCTTGTCATAGGCCAGGTCTTTGTCGTCGCCATCCACCGGATACTGTTTCGGGTCGGTGGGCAGGATGCTGCCCACGTGGAGGGCCTTGGTCTGCCTTGCATTCTGTTCCTGCAAGGCTTTCCAGGCTTGGCCCTGACGGAACACGTCGAGGCTCAGGCCAATGGCGAGCACATCCAGTGTGTCCAGGTGGGGTGAGGAAGCAGGGGCGCGATAACGGGCATCAACCGGCATGGTGGCGGTCCCCTTGGCCGAGGTATAGGCAGTCACGGGTGAAGCTGCGCTGGCAAAGCAACGGCTGACCGTGGATGAATGTTCAGCCGCCTGAACCAGAGGGCTGGTCAGGAGCAGGCTGGTGAAAAAACAACTGGCAACCTCGAGGCGCATCAGGCGATGCCCCCACAACGGACAGGCTCGCCTTTGATGAGTTTGGTCCGGGGCTGAGTGGCCACTGTTGGGCATTGTGATCGATTGGCTGGAACAGGTTTTTTCGGCTGGGCGGCGTCAGTCATTGCGCATTTCCTCCATGAACATTATCCCGTTGGTCCCGACGATTGGGGGCAAGCGTCTGTCCGGGTTGCTGGCTGCTACCCGACGCCAGTCGGTGGGTGTCGTGATGAGCAGACCTGGTGAGTTGCTGAGCTTCATTGTGCTCCCATCGGGTGATGACCCCTGCACGCAGCCAGGTCATGACGGATTTGTCGGCCGATGCCTATGGGCGCTGCACCTCAAATACGAACGGGTCCCCCTGAGTCGGGAAGTGCAACAGGTACTGCGCCACCGGCTTCTTTTCACCAGGCACCCGATAATCCACTGTCAGCCCGGTCGGGTTGTTTTCCTGCTCCGCTCCCAGGTAGGCGTTTTCCGGATAGCTGAACGGGTGGCGGGGCGTCTTGCGAATGGCCGAGCAAGAGGCGAACAGCGGCGGTAACCCGTACAAATGCTGACCCTGAACCAGCAACACCTGGGTGTACCGATCACCATGGCCACTGCTGACGTACTGCATCTCCACGCAGGTCGCGGTGCCTTGGCGCCAGACCGTGGCTGTCGCCAGGTTTTCCGGGCGGATGGGATCGCCGACGGGCCATTGCGACGGGGCGAAGTTGATTGCATCGCGCAGTGGCCAGCGTTGTTTGCCGATCGTGAGGGCCTCGCCATCGAAGACCATTTCGGGCGTGCCTTTGGGCGGATCGAGATCCAGCCCATCGGGTGCGCTCCACTGCTGGTCAAAACGCTCGAACGCCGGGCGCATGGCATTGACCCAAAGGCAATGCCGTGGCGACTCCGAGCAGGGCATGGCCAGTTCAATACCGGGCCCTGTGAACAGGTTATCGCCCAGGGACTGATAAAAAGCACGGTAATCGGTGAACCGTACCGGGGAGGCCTGTACCAGAAGGGGCAGGCTTGCGCCGAAAAGCAGGCTCAGACAACGGACGAGTTTTCTCATCGATGCCCCTTGGCGCCGGATGCCTTGATGTACCCTGGATGGGGGGTCCAGAAGATCGTTTTGCCGGTAGCAACCACCCATAAATGCCCGAACCCACTTTGAACAGTGAGCTGAAAGACGCGTAGCACAAAGCTTTCAGCAGTGTTAGTCAAAGACCAACCGCCTTGATCTGTTTTCGATGGGGCAATGTGAAACGCCGATGGCACCTAGGGGTGGTGCTGGCTGAGGTCTCGCTGCTGTTTGCGGATGCATTCGCAAGCGGACCTCGAGACGGCCCCAGCTGATTGCAGTCATGTACATGCACCGCTGGAGGCCTTGGAAATACTTGGAGCGGGTGAAGGGAATCGAACCCTCGTTATCAGCTTGGGAAGCTGGAGTAATGCCATTATACGACACCCGCTCGAACGGCTGACTTTGTACCAGATGTGGCCGTGGATTTGAAGTTTTTCTTTATCCAACCCGTGCTTACGTGTTTTTTCAGAGCGTTGCAGGCGCGCCACACGCCTGGGAACAGTGCTGGTCCGAGGACGAGTGGTGGCCTGGAGGAACGGCATCAACTGGCACGTGCATGTTGGTCCTGCGCAGGGTGGGGACGGTTGCGGATGTCGTACTGACCCGGCTCGAGGAAGCTCAGCAGCACCTGGCGACTGTCGCGACAGGCCGTCTTGTGTTCCATGTCGAGAAAGTGCCCGGTGGCCTGGATGGTACTGAAGCTCGAGTGCTGTACATGGTGGGCGAACAACTGGGCGTCCCTGGCCGAGGTGTACTCGTCCCATTCGCCGTTGACGAACAGCACGGGCACCTGGATGTTCCTCGCCGCCTTGATGTAGCACTGGCGGTCGCCGTTGAGCACGTGACTGATGTGAAAGTGCATCTGCCCGTATTCATGTTCGGCCAGGCTGCTCACATGACGGTAGTTGAAGCGCTTGAACAGCGATGGCAGGTGCTTGCCGATGGTGTCGTTGACCAGGTGCCCGACGCGGTGGCGGTCGAGGTTGCCGAGGTAGTCGACCCCCCGTTCCAGGTAGTCGCGCATCGGCTCGTTGATCACCGGCGAGAACGAACTGATCACGGCCTTCTCGATGCGCCGTGGACGTTGGGAGAGTGCCTGCAGGGTCGCGGCCCCGCCCCAGGAAAACGACAGCACATGCTCGGCCCTGAAGTGCTCGATCAGTTCCAGCAGGATCTGCCCCTCGATTTCCTTGGTCAGCATCCGTTCGTGTCGGTTGTGCGCCTTGGAGCGGCCGGCATAGGGCTGGTCGTAGAGCACCACGTTGAACTGCGGATGGAGGTTCTTCACGGTCTGGGCAAAGGACGCAGTGGTGGCCATCGAGCCGTTGACCAGGATGATGGTCTTGTCTGCGGCATCTGCGCGATAGAACTCCGTGTAAACCCGATACTGACCCTGTATATCCAGCACAGCGATTTCTGGCCTCATGTCATAAGACTCCTGGCAAGCGGGTATGCGCGCATACGATGAGTGTGCACGGTCAATGTGACAGGTAGGCATACGCCTGGAATGAAAGCCCATGCCGATCCGTTAATGCAGGTCGACGGGTGTTGTTATAGGCGGGCGGTTTACCGGGGGAGAATGCAGAGCTGGCAGGGCTCAGGCCGGCAAGAGGTTTCTTGATATGTTTTGTGACTGGTCGGTCACGATTCGGCCGACGGACTGATTCAAGCAGGGCAATCCCGAACCTGCAAGTGCCGTTGGGTAAATTGTTCGACAGCTTCCGCCCAGTGGTCGTCCCGGGCGCAAACCGTCAGATCAGGCGGATCTCGGCGTCGTGCAGTGCGCGGTATTCGCCGGGGGCCAGGTCCGGGTCGAGCACCAGTGGACCCATGCACTCGCGGTGCAGGCGCACCACCTTGTTGTCGAAGTGGCCGAACATGCGCTTGACCTGGTGATAGCGCCCTTCGACGATGCTCAAGCGAGCGCTGCGGGGACCGAGGATCTGCAACTGCGCGGGCAGGGTAGTGAGGTCTTCGAAGGCGAAATACAGGCCTTGGGCGAAGGTTTCGACGTACTCGGGACCGATCGGTTGCTCGGTTTCCACGTAATAGAGCTTGGGCAGCTTGGTCTGAGGCTGGGTCAGGCGTCGTGACCAGTTGCCGTCGTTGGTGATCAGCATCAGCCCGGTGGTGTTGTAGTCCAGGCGTCCGGCGATGTGCAGGTCCTCTGGCCCGGGCTCGTGGATCAGGTCGAGCACGGTCTTGTGCTCGGGGTCACGGGTAGCGCTGACGCAGCCCATGGGCTTGTGCAGCATGAAGTAGCGCGCTGGCTTGCCGGCCTGCAGCACTTCGTCGTCCAGTTCCACCCGGCTGAACTCACGGACCTCGGCCTTGGGGTCACTGACCGGCTGGCCGTCGATGCGCACACGCCGTTGCACCAGCAACAGGCGTACCTGCTGTCGGTTGAACCGGGGCAGGTTGCTGAGGAAACGATCAAGGCGCATGGGGCAAAGAACCGGCTGGCTGCGGATGCGGGTTCATGGTGGCGTGGCCTGGGCCGCGCGCAGTTGGGCCTCGACCCCGGCACAGCGCGGGCACAGGCAGGACTGGTTGCGCAATTCGGGCGCCAGGGCCTCGATAATGGCCGGGTCGATGTTCACACCGTAGCACCAGCAACTCCGGTCGACAGTGCGTGGGTCAGCCAGGGTGCAGTCGTTGCGAGCACCGCAGGCAGGGCAAGAATCAGGTTTGTTCATGATCGAGGCAGGGCATTTCATGCAGGTTCTGTGGAGTCCGGTCTGCTGGGCGCGGCGCATCGCGTGCCTGGCACAGGGCAGACTGTGCAGGGTGTCTGCCGTTGGCCGGCGGGTCAAGCGGTCACTGACGTTCAGGGGCGGCCTGACGCCGACAGGGCGTTCTCAAGGGGACGGCGAACCCGGGTTACCGGTGGTCGCAGGACATGTATCAATGTGTTGCATAAAACGCACTGAAAGGCGTTTTTACGGTCAGATATTTCGTCAACCAGCCTGTTGCTGGTTGCCGCCTGCCAGCGTCGCTGGCGTGGCTTCTTCGCGGTCCAGGAGGCCGCCATGTATCGTCGACTTCTGCTGATTGCCTTGTTGGCTTCGAGCCTCTCTGCGTGTGCCCCTTATTACGGTGGAGGTTATTACGACTCACAGGTCTACCGTTCCTCGGCGCCGGTTTATGACTACGGCGGCCCTTCCTATTACTACTCCACCGGCCGCGGGTACTACCCACCGCGTTATTACCGGCCAGCGCCCCGTTATTACCAACCGGGCCCCCGCTACTATCAGCCACCGCGTGCGGTGTACCGGCCCTATCCGAGCCATGGTTGGGGCGGACACGCCCGTCCAGGCAACTGGGGCAACGACCAGGGGGGCAATCACGATTGGGGTGGTCATGGCGGACGGGGCAACCATGACCGAGGCGACCACGGCCGGGGTGGCCGTGGTCATTGAACCCTGGTTTCCGGCCGTTGCCAGCGGTGCTGGCGGTCAGTAGTCCGTGAGGTCCGCCAGTGGATGGCGGCCTTCCCAGGCCTTGTGGAAATGCGCTTGCACCACGGCCTCCGGCACGCCGTTGATATCGGGCCAGTGCCAGCGCGGTCGCTGGTCCTTGTCGATCAGGCGCGCACGCACCCCTTCAGCGAATTCCGGGTGCCGGCAGCAGTTCAGGCTCAGGGTGTATTCCATCTGGAACACCTGTTCCAGGGACAGGTAGCGGGCCCGGCGGATCTGTTCCCACACCAGGTGGGCAGTCAACGGGCAACCTTCGCCAAGGGTCTTGGCCGCGCGGCTGTAGAGGGCATCCGGATGGTTCTGCAACTGGCTGATGGCGCGCCAGGCACACGTCACGTCGCTGACATCCAGCCACTGGTCGATCTGTTGCCGGCGCGGCAGCCATTGGGCCTCGGGCATCTGTCCCAGGGCTTCCTGCTGCAGTGCCCGGAACAGGCTGTTGAGCTGGCGTGGAGTCTGTTCCTGCCAGTTCAGTTGCAACAGCCCTTCGATCAGTTCCTCTTGCTGTTCATCCAGCAGGAAACGGTCGGCGAGGTCCAGGTCCAGGGCATCGCGGCCGTTGATATGGGCGCCGGTGAGGCCCAGGAACAACCCCAGCTTGCCGGGCATGCGCGAGAGGAACCAGCTGGCGCCCACGTCGGGATACAGGCCGATGCTGATTTCCGGCATTGCCAGGCGGCTGCTGGGGGTGACGATGCGGATCCCCGCGCCTTGCAACAGGCCCATGCCACCGCCGAGCACATAACCGTGGCCCCAGCAGATCAACGGCTTGGGATAGGTGTGCAGGCGATAGTCCAGGCGATATTCCGCGGCGAAGAAGTGCCCGGCCAGGGCCGGCACCTCGCCCGGATTCGCCAGGCAGGCCTGGGCCAGGCTACGTACCTCACCCCCGGCACAGAAGGCCTTGGCACCGTTGCCACGCAACAGCACACAGACGACTTGCGGATCCTTGGCCCAGGCTTCCAGGCGCTCGCTCAACTGCTGGATCATGGGCAGCGACAGGGCGTTGAGGGTCTTTTCCGCGTCCAGGGTGGCGATGGCGATACGTGCACCATCGGTGCCGGTGAGTTCTTCGACGTGCAGGTTCATCGTGACCTCGATGGAAAACAAGAGCGGTCAGTATGATCGCTGTGGGGGAAAGTGCCGGTTCTGTGTCAGATCAATTGACAAGCGAAGTCGGCTTTCCTAGGGTGCGGCCATTGTTTTTTTCACGGGCATGGCCATGACTGCTGACGATCGTATCAAACTCGAACCGAGCTGGAAGGAGGCCTTGCGGGCCGAATTCGAACAGCCCTACATGAGCGAATTGCGGGAGTTCCTGCGCCAGGAACACGCTGCCGGCAAGGAAATCTACCCACCGGGCCCGATGATCTTCAACGCTCTGAACTCGACGCCGCTGGACAAGGTCAAGGTGGTGATCCTTGGCCAGGACCCCTATCACGGGCCGGGCCAGGCCCATGGGCTGTGCTTTTCGGTGCAGCCCGGAGTACCCGCGCCGCCCTCGCTGGTGAACATCTACAAGGAGCTCAAGCGCGACCTGAACATCGATATCCCCAATCACGGCTACCTGCAGAGCTGGGCCGAACAGGGGGTGCTGATGCTCAACACCACCATGACCGTGGAGCGGGCCAATGCGGCGTCCCACGCGGGCAAAGGCTGGCAGTTCTTCACTGACCGGATCATCGAAGTGGTCAGCGAGCACCAGCCACACCTGGTATTCCTGCTCTGGGGCGCCCATGCCCAGAGCAAGCAGAAACTGATCGATGCCACCAAGCACCTGGTGCTGACCTCCGTACACCCATCGCCACTATCGGCTTATCGCGGATTCCTCGGTTGCGGGCATTTCAGCCGGACCAACAAGTTCCTCGAGCAGAGTGGCGAAGCCCCCATCGAGTGGCGCCTGCCGCCGCTGTGAGGAACATCCTGCAGCCGCTACAGAGGGCCTTTGTTCCAGTGGCGGAACAGGGGCTCGGCGAGGAACAGCACGAACAACAGCCGCATCACCTGCATCGCCGTCACCAACGGCACCGACAGCTGCAGCACCTCGGCCGTCAGGCTCATTTCCGCAATACCGCCGGGCATCATGCCCAGGGTCAGCGAACGCAGGTCCAGGCGGGTCAGCACACTCAGCGCGAGGGCCGCGAGGCCGGCGATCAGCATGCTCAGGGCCGTACCCAGCAGGGTACGGCCCATGAATGACGGCGCCCGGCGAAAGAACTGCCGGTTGAAGTGACAGCCCAGGCCGCTGCCGATCAGCCACTGGCCCATCTTGCTGGCGCCGTCGGGCAGGCCGATATGCAGGTTCCAGGTGAGGCTGACCACGGCGCTGAGCAGCAGTGGACCGAACAGCCACGGATTGGGTTGACGCAGCCGTTGCCAGAGCCAGGCCAGCAGCGCGCCTGCGGGAAACAGCAGGGCCAGCCAGCGCCAGTCGACACTGGCCGCTTGCAGCACCGGTGTGCCTTGCCCCAGCAGGTACTTGAACGCCGCCGGCACACACAGCACCACCGTCAGCACTCGCAGGCTCTGCCCGGCCGCCACGCGGCTGAGCACCGCGCCGTTGCGTGCGCCGAGGTTGACCATCTCCCCCGAGCCGCCGGGCATGCTGGAGAAAAAGGCAGTGGCGCGATCTTCCCCGGTACGTCGCAGCAGCCAGACGGCCACGACGCTGGACAGGCTGGTGACCAGGGCGCCACAGAAGATCAGGCCGAAGTGGCTCATGACCTGCTCCATCACCTGTGGCGTGAAGTGCAGGCCGATGCCAATGCCCACTATCCATTGTCCGCACTTGCGTCCGCCGGGGATCTCCGCCAGTTGCCAGGGGGTCAGGCAGCGCACCAGGATGATCGCCAGCAACGAGCCGACCATCCAGGGCAATGGCCAGCCGACCTGGCTGGCGAGGTAGCCGCCGGCCAGGCCGACCAGGGGCGTGCCCCACCAGTGCCGGGCAGTAGCTTCAGACATCGGCCACCACACGCTGGCGGGCCGAACGCTTGCGCCATATCCGCAGCAGCGGCATGCACAGCATGAAGACGGTCAGCACCCAGACCCCGACGGTGATCGGGCTCGACCAGAGGATCTCCAGCGCGCCGTTGGAGATCGACAGTGCGCGGCGCAGGTTCTGCTCCATCAGGCCCCCGAGAATGAAACCCAGCAGCACGGGGGACAGCGGGAAATCGAGCTTGCGCAGGATGTAGCCGAAGATGCCGATGCCGACCATCAGGAACAGGTCGAAGGTGGTGGCGTGCACGGCGTAGACGCCGATCCCGGTGATGATCGCGATCGCCGGCACCAGGGCCCAGTTCGGCACGGCGAGGATGCGGGTGAAGATCCGGATCATGGGGATGTTGAGGATCACCAGCATGATGTTGGCGATGAACAGCGAGGCGATCAGGCCCCAGACGATGTCCGGCTGCTGCTGGAACAGCAGCGGGCCAGGCGTGATGTTGTACAGCGACAGGGCGCCGATCATCACCGCGGTGGTGCCCGAACCCGGTACGCCCAGGGTCAGCATCGGCACCAGGGCGCCGCAGGCCGAGGCACCGATCGCGGTTTCGGGAGCCGCCAGGCCGCGCTTGTCGCCCTGGCCGAACGTGCCGCTGGCACCGGCGATGCGTTTTTCGGTCATGTAGGCCACGGCGCTGGCCAGGGTCGCGCCGGCTCCGGGCAGCACGCCCATGATGAAGCCCAGCAGGCCGCAGCGCATGTTCACCATGAACACCGAGGCCGCTTCCTTGACGTTGAACATCATGCGCCCGGTGGCCTTCACCGCTTCCTGGCCGCGATGGGTCTTCTCCAGCAACAGGAGGATCTCGCTGATGGAGAACAGGCCCAGCACCAGCACCACGAACTGGATGCCATCGGCCAGGTGGATGTTGTCGCCGGTAAAGCGGTACACGCCGCTGTTGGCGTCGATGCCCACGGCCGACAGGAACAGCCCGATCAGCGCGGCGATAAAGGTCTTCAACGGCCGGTCGCCGGCCATGCCGCCCAGGCAGACGATGGCGAACACCATCAGCACGAAGTACTCCGCCGGGCCGAAGGCGATCGCCCACTTGGCCAGCAGTGGGGCGAACAGCACCATGCCGCAGGTGGCGATCAAGGCGCCGATGAATGAGCTCCAGGCCGACAATGACAGCGCCACGCCGGCCAGGCCCTGGCGGGCCATGGGGTAGCCGTCCAGGGTGGTCATCACGGTCGAGGCTTCGCCGGGAATGTTCAGCAGGATCGAGCTGATCCGGCCGCCGTATTCGCAGCCCAGGTACACCGCGGCCAGCAGGATCAGCGCCGATTCCGGCGGCAAGCCCAGGGCGAAGGCAATGGGGATCAGCAGTGCCACGCCGTTGATTGGGCCCAGGCCCGGCAACAGCCCGACCACGGTGCCGATCAGGGTTCCGGCCAGGGCGGTGACCAGGTTGTAGGGGCTCAGTGCGACGCCGAAGCCCTGGCCCAGGTAGCTGAGGGTATCCATATCAATTCTCCAGAACGTCGAGCAGGCCAAGGGGCAGGGGCACGTCCATGACTCGGTCGAACAGCCAGTAGAGGGCGACACTGAGCAGGCCAATGATCACCAGGCTGGGCAGCCAGCGGCCGCCGTACAGACGCGCCATCGGCACGCCGGCCAGGATGCCGGCGAGGATGAAGCCCAAGGGTTCGAAGGTTCCGGCGAACACCAGCAGCAAGGCCACGCAGAGGGCGATCTTGGTCAGGGTCTGCCGGTCCAGGGGCGGTTCGTCGTCGCTGTGCTTGATTGGCGCCGGGCGAAACAGCATGTACAGCAGCGCCATGCCCATCAGCCCGAGCATCAGCAGGGGAAAGGCCCGTGGGCCCACCGGTTCATAGGAAAACGCGGCCTGGTACGGCCAGGCCATCAGTGCCAGACCGGCACAGGCCAGCAGCAACACCGCGGCGAAGAGACGTTGAACGAGCATGGCTAACTCCCGGGCCCGACCCTCTATGCGCAAGGGGCGGGCCGTCAGAAAGGATCGGTCACTGGATCAGGCCGAACTCTTTGGCCAGGGTCTTGTAGTCGGCCACCTGCTTTTTCACATAGGTGTCCAGTTCAGGGCCGGTCATCGCGAAGGGAAACAGCTCGCGCTGGTCGCGCAGCTTGGCGAACTCCTCGGAGGCCAGCAGCTTGTCGAAGGCGTTTTTCCACCAGGCGTATTCCTCGTCGCTGACTTTCGGCCCAAGGTAGAAACCGCGCACCACCGGCCAGACGATGTCGTAGCCCTGTTCCTTGGCCGTGGGGATGTCCTTCATTTCCGGCTCGTCCAGGCGCTGCTCGGAGAACACCGCCAGCAGGCGCATGTCGCCGGCCAGGATGTGCGGCATGGAGTCGGAGATGTCGGTACTGCCCACCTGGATATGCCCGCCCAGCAGGGCGGTGGCGATCTCGCCGCCGCCTTCCAGGGCCACGTAGCGCAGGTCGCGCGGATTGATCCCGGCGGCCTTGGCGATCAGTGCGGTCTGCATCCAGTCCTGGCTGCCGACGGTGCCGCCGGAGCCGATCACCACTTTGCTCGGGTCTTTTTTCAGGGCCTGGACCAGGTCGTCGAGGTTCTTGTAGGGCGAATCGCTTTTTACCGCGATGGCGCCATAGCTGGTGCCCACCGCCGCCAGCCAGTGCACGGCGTTTTCATCGAAGCGGCCGAACTTGCCCTGGGCCAGGTTCAGCAGCGATCCGCTGGACCAGGCCACCAGGGTCCCGGCATCGGCCGGGCGCTGGGCTACCACGGCGTTGTAGGCCACGGCGCCAACGCCACCGGGCATATAGGTCACGCGCATCGGCTTGCTGAGGATCTTCTCGTTGACCAGGGCGCTTTGCACCAGCTTGCAGGTCAGGTCGAAACCACCGCCAGGGGAGGCCGGGGCGATGCATTCCGGGCGCTTGGGTTCGGCAGAGGCCGCCAGCAGTTGGCCGGCAAACAGCAGGCAGCCGGCGGCGAGGGCGAGTTTACGCAGTGAAAAATCCATGATCGTCTCCACAGGAGTTGTTGTCGGTATGCCCGGGTCGTCCTCGACCCATGGGCGCGGAGGCCGGCTTGCCGGCCCCGCCATGGAATGGCCCGTGGGTTACCACAGGGCCACGCTGTAGCTCACCAGCAGGCGTACTTCGTCCGCATCGCGAGCCGAATAGTTGGAACGGTAGGTGGCATTGCGCAGGCGTACCGCGACGTCCTTGAAGGTACCGCTTTGCACCACGTACTTGATCTCGGTGTTGCGTTCCCATTCCTTGCCGGTGTCGCCGTTTTTCAGGGCGATGTTGTCACCGCGCAGGTAGCGGGTCATGAAGCTCAGGCCGGGCACCCCCAGCTTGGCGAAGTCGTAGTCGTAGCGGGCTTGCCAGGAGCGCTCCTCGGCGCCGGCGAAGTCGTTGATCTGCACGAAGTTCACCAAGTACGGATCGCTGCCATCCACGTAGGGAAAAGCGCTGTCGCCGGACATGTGCTGGTAGCCGGCACTGAGTTTATGGCCGTTGAGGGCGTAGCTCACCAGGCCGTTGAGGGACTTGTTGTCGATCTTGCCGCCGCGGGCCTGGCCCTGGTCGTCGCTGATGGCCAGGCGCAGGTCGGTGGCGAAGGTGCCCGGGCCCATGGGCCGGGAGGCGACCAGGCCGAGGAAATGCTGGCGGTAGACATCGTCCAGTTGGGCGAAGTGGTAGCTGCCGGTGATCTTGTCGGTGAACTTGTAGTCCAGGCCGCCGAAGTTGAAGTGCTTGCCGGCCACGGTGCCGGCGAAACGGCTGTTCTTGTTGTTGAGGCGGATGTCCTCGTAGTTGCTGTCGTCGCGGTCCTTGGCCTTGTTGAGGCGGCCGCCGGTGAAGGTCAGGTTCTTGATCTCCCTGGAGGTCAGCAAACCGCCCTCGAACGTCTGCGGCAGGATGCGCCCGTCATTGGGCTTGAGGATCGGCAGTTCCGGGATCAGGCTGCCGATCTTCAGTTCGGTGGCGGAGATCTTCACCTTGCCGGTCAGGCCGAGCTTGGAGTACTGGTCGGCCGCGCGCCCGTCATCGTGGGTCGGCAACAGGCCGGTGCCGGTGCGATCGGGGCTGGAGTCGAGCTTGATCCCGAGCATGCCCAGGGCGTCCAGGCCAAAACCCACGGTGCCGTCGGTGTAGCCCGACTGCAGATTGAGCATGAAGCCCTGGGCCCATTCATCGCGCTTTGATTGCTGGGCGCTGGTGCCGTCGCGAAAGTCTCGGTTGAAATACATGTTGCGGGTTTCGAAGGTGGCGCTGCTGTCTTCGAAGAAGGCGGCCTGGGTCAGCGGGGCGACACCGGCAAGGGCGGCGGCGCTGGCAAGGGCGGTCGGGGTCAGGCGGGAGAAACGCACAGGCGTGGTGGCCTGAGGGTGCGTGGATGGCATCCGGTGGTACTCCGTTATTGTTCTTATTTTGATGAAAACGCATCTAGGCGTTTTGCATGTCGGCGGAGTTCGGCAGGGCTGCCGAAACTTTCCGTTACAGGACTCTAAAGGGCCAACCTTTCGCTAACCTTTCAGCCAGCTTCCACGATTTCCAGGCTTCACAGCAGCGGTTGCGGCGTTACACTCCGCGCGCAAAACACGGTCGATTCCCCCTGAACGAGGTGCAAATCCATGCGGGTCCTGCTGGTCGAAGACCATCTGCAACTGGCTGAAAGTGTCGCCCAGGCGCTCAAGAGCACCGGCCTGACCGTGGATGTGCTGCACGACGGGGTGGCCGCCGACCTGGCCCTGGGCAGCGAGGAATACGCCATGGTGGTCCTCGATGTCGGCTTGCCGCGCATGGACGGTTTCGAAGTGCTGGCGCGCTTGCGTGCCCGTGGCAAGAACCTGCCGGTACTGATGCTTACCGCTCGCAGCGACGTCAAGGATCGGGTGCACGGGTTGAACCTCGGGGCCGATGACTACCTGGCCAAGCCATTCGAGCTGACCGAGCTGGAGGCCAGGGTCAAGGCGCTGTTGCGCCGCAGCGTGCTGGGTGGTGAACGCCAGCAGCGTTGCGGGGTGCTGGCCTACGACCTGGACACCCGGCGCTTTACCCTTGGCGAGGAGTTGCTGACCCTGACGTCCCGCGAGCAGGCGGTACTCGAGGCGTTGATCGCCCGGCCTGGCCGGGTGATGAGCAAGGAGCAGCTGGCCTCCCAGGTGTTCGGCCTGGATGAGGAAGCCAGTCCGGATGCCATCGAGATCTATATCCATCGCCTGCGCAAGAAGCTCGATGGCCAGGCGGTGGCCATCGTGACCTTCCGCGGCCTGGGC
The DNA here is from genome assembly GCF_020520285.1 of Pseudomonas sp. L5B5. Classification (NCBI taxonomy): domain Bacteria; kingdom Pseudomonadati; phylum Pseudomonadota; class Gammaproteobacteria; order Pseudomonadales; family Pseudomonadaceae; genus Pseudomonas; species Pseudomonas sp. L5B5. The sequence continues at coordinate 2,575,136 of NZ_CP084742.1, read as the reverse complement.
TACTTGCTGGAAAGCCGCGATGCATAAGCCCAGCAGCCTGCGCTGGCGCCTGTTGTGGAACCTGGCGCTGCTGCTGGTGGTGCTGATGCTGGCCAGTGGCCTGAGCGCCTACTGGAACGGTCGCGAGGCTGCCGACACCGCCTACGACCGAACCCTCCTGGCCTCGGCTCGAACCATCGCCGCCGGCCTGTCCCAGCGTGATGGCAGCCTCAGTGCCAACGTGCCTTATGTGGCCCTGGACACCTTCGCCTATGACAGTGCCGGGCGAATCTACTACCAGGTCAATGACATCCACCAACAACTGATTTCCGGCTACGAGAACCTGCCGGGGCCGCCGCCAGGTACGCCGCGCACCGATGACTACCCGGCGCTGGCACGGTTCTACGATGCGACCTACCTGGGGCAGAACGTGCGGGTGGTGAGCCTGCTCAAGGCGGTCAGCGAGCCGAACATGAACGGCATGGCGGAAATCCGCGTGGCGGAAACCGATGAGGCCCGGGTGGCCATGGCCCGCAGCCTGATGGCCGACACCCTGTTGCGCCTGGGCATGCTGGCCATCGGCGCCCTGCTGCTGGTGTGGTTCGCGGTGAGTGCGGCCTTGCGACCGCTGGAGCGCTTGCGCAGTGCGGTGGAGGAGCGTCAGCCGGACGACCTGCGGCCTCTGCCGCTGGTTTCGGTGCAGCACGAGCTGGGGCCGCTGGTACGGGCCTTGAACCATTTCACCGAGCGTTTGCGCGGACAGTTCGAGCGTCAGGCGCAGTTCATCGCTGACGCGGCCCATGAGTTGCGTACCCCGCTGGCGGCGCTCAAGGCCCGTCTCGAGCTCGGGTTGCGTTCCAATGAACCGCAGACCTGGCGCTCGACCCTGGAGAACGTGGCCCAGGGCACCGACCGTCTGACCCATCTGGCCAACCAGCTGTTGTCCCTGGCCCGGGTGGAAAACGGCGCCCGGGCGATTGCCGAGGGTGGGGCGCAACCGCTCGATCTCAGCCAGCTGGCGCGCGAGTTGGGCATGGCCATGGCACCGCTGGCCCATGCCCGGGGCGTCGCCCTGGCGTTGGAGGCCGACGAGCCCGTGTGGCTCAAGGGCGAGCCGACCCTGCTCAATGAGCTGCTGAGCAACCTGGTGGACAATGCCCTGGCCCATACGCCGTCGGGCGGTAATGTGGTGCTGAGGGTTGCCGCGCCGGGGGTGCTGGAGGTGGAGGATGACGGGCCGGGGATTCCCCTGGAGGATCGCGACCGGGTCTTCGAGCGCTTCTACCGGCGCAACCAGCAGGTAGCCGGATCGGGGCTGGGGTTGGCCATCGTCGGTGAAATCTGTCGCGCGCATCTGGCACAGATCAGCCTGCATGACGGCCAGCCGTCGGGCTTGAAGGTGAGGGTGAGTTTCAGCGCAGGTCAGGAGTCTCGATAAGGCCCGCTCAGTAGAGCATCGAGCGCGATTCCTCGAGGTCGCGGCACATGGCCTGGTCGTCCGGGTCGATCTTCAGTTTCTTGAAGGCCGGTACGCTGAAGGCATCGATCCGCGAGAGCGGGTGGTCGGTGTCCTTGTGGCAGTACAGGGTGGCGACCTGGACCAGATCCACGTAGTCGATCTGGGCGCCCTGACGCTGGAAGTCCAGGTATTGCTGGGGAATCTGCGCCAGTTGCTCGGGGAACTCCCAGACCTGCAGCAGCTTGTTGCCCAGGAGTGGGTGGATCTGTTCGATCACGTGGTTGAGGCTGACCGGGTCGGCCAGCAGCTCGTAGTGGTCTTCGGCGTAGGTCAGGATCGGCAGTACGCCGATCTGGTGCACCAGGCCGCCGAGCGCCGCCTGGTCTGGCTTGAGCTGGGTATAGCTGCGGCACAGGGCATAGCAGACCCCGGCCACTTCCAGGCTCCGGCGCCAGACGTCGCGCATCTTGTGCTCCACCACTTCGGAGCGGGCATTGAAGATCTGTTCCATCACCAGGCCGATGGCCAGGTTGCTGCTGTAGTTGACGCCCAGGCGCGTGATGGCGGTATGCAGGTCGGTGACTTCCTGGGCCGCTCGCAGGAGCGGGCTGTTGACCACCTTGATCAGTCGTGCCGACAGAGCAGTGTCGCGACCTATCACTTTGCTCAGGGTGCTGACGCTGATTTCCGGGTCTTCGGCGGCCTGGCGAATCTGCATGGCCACCTCCGGTAGGGTTGGCAGGACCAGGTCATCGTTGTCGATGGCCTCGACCAAATCCTGTTGGACCTTTTCCGCCAGCTCAGTCATTTCAGTTCTCTAGGGTGTTGCAGGAAAGGGCAGGCGATCAGCGCAGGATTTCGCGATCGCGATCCAGCTGGTACGGCAGGTCGAGCAATTGCAGGCCGGGCCCTTCGAGCGTGCCCAGGTGCAGGTTGCCATCTTCCGCTGCTTCGGCCTGTACCACGGCCAGCAGTTCCACTTGATCCGCAGCCTGGGCCGCCAGCACCACCTCACCGATGGCACTGCCGTGGGTCGGGGAAAACAGCGGGGTGCCCGGTAGCGGCAATTCGCCTGAGGGCAGGGCCAGGCGGTACAGGCGACGCTTGAGTTTGCCCAGGTACTGCATGCGGGCGACGATTTCCTGGCCGGTATAGCAGCCCTTCTTGAAGCTGACGCCACCCACGGCTTGCAGGTTGAGCATCTGCGGGATGAACAGTTCGCGGGTCTGTGGCATGACCTGGCCCAGGCCTGCGCGAACCTGGCCCAGCAGCCACTGGTTCAGCTCGCCTTCGGGCAGTTGCGCGGCCAGGTGCTGGCGCAACCCAGCGGCGCGTTCGGCCGGAATCCAGAGCTCTGCACGGTCGGTTGAGACACGCACGGCGATCAGGCCGTCCGCCCGGGCCACGGCACCATCCTCCTGGGGCAGCTCGAGCCCCAGCCCGGCGAGAACACCCTGGGCCGAATCCAGGCCGAAACGTGCCCAGCTGGAGCTGTCATCGTTGAGCTTGGCCTTGGAGAACACCGCGTATTTCTTCAGGTCCGCCAGTTGCGCCTCGATCAGTTCGCTGGCCATGGCCAGCAGGTAACCGTCACCTTCCAGGAGAATGCGGAAGCTGGATTGCATGCGGCCTTTCTGGGTACAGCGGGCGCCCAGGCTGGACTGGCTGTCACTGAGGTAATTGAGGTTGCAGGTCAGTTGACCCTGCAGGAATTTGCCGGCATCGGGGCCGCGGGCGGCGAGCACGCCTTCGTGGGACAGGGAGCAGAAAAAAGCGGAGTCAGCCATGGTTCATCGCAGGGTAAAAAGTCTGGGGCACATCATAAGGGGGCTCCCCTGAAATGGATAGTTCACAAAGGATGGGCGGTGACCGACCAAAGCCGACTGTCATCGCCTGTCCCTGACTGTATACTTGCGCCCTATTTGAGGAGCGTTCCATGGTTGAAGATGTTGAACTGAATCGCCTCTACTGGCACAGCCGTCGCGGCATGCTCGAACTGGACGTATTGCTGGTGCCGTTCGTCAGGGAGGTGTATGCGCATCTCAACGAAACGGATCGCGAGTGCTATCGCAAGCTGCTCGAGTGCGAGGACCAGGACATGTTCGGCTGGTTCATGGAACGCAGCGAATCCCCGGATCCCGAGTTGCAGCGCATGGTGCGCATGATCCTGGACCGTGTCCAACCCAAGTAAGCTGTTCGAGAGCCGCTGGCAGGCTTCACTGCAACTGCTGGCGGCCTATCTGTTGGCCCAGGCCTTCGCCCTGGGTGCCGTTTTTTTGCTCGATATCCCCCTTGTGTCCACGCTCCTTGGGCTGTTGCTGTGCCTGCTGCACGCCGCCTGGACACTGCCCCGCAAAATCCTGTTGAGCCACCCCCGGGCTTTTACGCGCTTGCGCCATGGCGTCGCGGGCTGGCAATTGTGGAGCCGGGCCGGGGGCTGGCAGGCGGTGCACTTGTGCCCCGACAGCCTGGCGCTGCCGTTGATCGTGGTGTTGCGTTTTCGCCTGAAGGGGCAGCGCCGGGTCTGCTCCATCTGCGTCCCGAGGGATTCGCAGGCGGCCGACGAGCATCGGCGCCTGCGGGTGCGGCTCAAGTTCGGTCGCAATAGGTGGGCGGCTGCAGAATAGTATCCCGGGCTTCGGCGAGCATCTGCGGGTAATCGAGGGTGTAGTGCAGGCCGCGGCTTTCCTTGCGCGCCATCGCTGAGCGGATCATCAGCTCGGCGACCTGGGCCAGGTTGCGCAGTTCGATCAGGTCGCGGCTGACCTTGTAGTTGCTGTAGAACTCGTCGATCTCGTCCAGCAGCAGGCGCACCCGGTGCTGAGCCCGCTGCAGGCGCTTGTTGGTGCGTACGATGCCCACGTAGTCCCACATGAAACGCCGCAGCTCGTCCCAGTTGTGCGCAATGATCACGTCTTCGTCGGAGTCGGTGACCTGACTGGCGTCCCAGGCGGGCAGGGCGATGGGGAGCGCGATCTGCGGCAGTTGCCTGAGGATGTCGGTCGCCGCCGAGCGGGCATAGACGAAACATTCCAGCAATGAATTGCTGGCCATGCGATTGGCCCCGTGCAAGCCGGTAAAGCTGGTTTCGCCTATGGCATACAAGCCGGGTACGTCGGTATGGCCATGCTGGTCCACCATGACCCCGCCGCAGGTGTAGTGTGCGGCCGGCACCACCGGAATCGGCTGGCGGGTGATGTCGATGGAGAACTCCAGGCAGCGCTCATAGACAGTGGGGAAATGACTCTTGATGAAACTTTCCGGTTTGTGGCTGATGTCCAGGTAGACGCAGTCGATACCGAGGCGCTTCATCTCATGGTCGATAGCCCGGGCGACGATGTCGCGGGGTGCCAGTTCGGCCCGGGGGTCGAAGCGCTGCATGAATCGCTCGCCATTGGGCAGCTTTAAGTGGGCGCCCTCGCCGCGCAGGGCTTCGGTGATCAGGAAGTTCTTGGCCTGCGGGTGATAAAGGCAGGTGGGATGAAACTGATTGAACTCCAGGTTGGCCACCCGGCAGCCCGAGCGCCAGGCCATGGCGATGCCGTCGCCGCAGGCGCTGTCGGGGTTGCTGGTATAGAGGTAGACCTTGGCTGCACCGCCGGAAGCGAGGATCACGAAGCGTGCACCGAAGGTATCGACTTCGCCGGTGGCGCGGTTGAGCACGTAGGCGCCCAGGCAGCGATGGCCTTCCAGGCCCAGGCGTTTTTCAGTGATGAGGTCGACGGCGACCCGTTGCTCCAGCAATTCGATATTGGGATGTTGCCGGGCCTTGGCCAGCAGGGTGGTGAAGATGGCAGCGCCGGTGGCGTCTGCGGCATGGATGATACGCCGGTGGCTGTGGCCGCCTTCACGAGTCAGGTGGAATTCGAAGCCGTTGTCGTCGTTGCTGGCATCTTCGTCGCGGGTAAAGGGCACGCCCTGGTCGATCAGCCACTGGATGGCCTCCCGGCTGTGTTCCACGGTAAAACGCACCGCGTCCTCATGACACAGGCCTGCGCCGGCATTGAGGGTGTCATCGACATGGGATTCGACGGTGTCGGTGTCGTCCAGCACCGCGGCCACGCCCCCCTGGGCTCGATAGGTCGAGCCATTGGCGAGATCGCCCTTGCTCAAGACCGCAATACGCAGGTGGCTGGGCAGGGTCAGGGCCAGGCTCAGGCCGGCGGCGCCGCTGCCTATTACCAGGACATCGTGTTGAAACTGTTGGCTCATTTGAAGGATTCCGCTCAAAGCGACCCGGGACGGGGTTGGCGCAAGACGCCTGAATCGGCAAGTCAAGGCAGCCACACAGCCCACTAGTATATAGAGGGGGGGATCGGCACAATAGTCGCGCCTGCATGGCATTGTGCGACTTCGCTGAGCAAAAGCGTTGCTCCCGGTCAGCCTGGGGCTCAGGCCGTTTTCGGGCCTGACAGGGACGATCGAGGGCACAGGGCTGTTTTTCTCTTTAGCGTTACACAAACTTCGTCCGGCACAGCTATAAAGATTGGGAACTTTTGCCAAGGCCCCAAACTCAATAGAAGGTTGCCTGGAAGAAGGGACAGCGTCGGTTTTATCCGGGGTTTACAGCGTATTCCCAGGGGGTGGAGACCGGCGACAGGATTATTCGCGCAGCCGGGGTTGCCCGCGCTGCGTTTTTCGTGCGTGCCGGATCAGAGCCCGCAGGAAACTTGCTTGGAGGGGGAGAACTTTTGCGAGAAGCCCGAGTCTATGTTTGCAAGCCTGATCGATTAGCAATGCAAGCTTCCTCCGAGTTTACCGAGGAGTGTTCATGCTAACCCAGGAAGAGGATCAGCAGCTGGTCGAGCGCGTTCAGCGCGGTGACAAGCGCGCGTTCGATCTGCTCGTGCTGAAGTACCAGCACAAAATTCTCGGGTTGATCGTGCGTTTTGTGCACGACACCCATGAAGCCCAGGATGTCGCACAGGAAGCCTTCATCAAGGCATACCGTGCACTAGGTAATTTTCGTGGTGACAGTGCGTTCTACACGTGGCTGTACCGCATCGCCATCAACACGGCGAAAAACTATCTGGTTTCACGCGGCCGTCGGCCGCCGGATAGCGATGTCAGTTCTGAAGATGCGGAGTTCTACGACGGCGATCATGGCCTGAAGGATCTCGAATCGCCGGAACGTGCGTTGTTGCGGGATGAGATCGAAGGCACCGTCCATCGCACCATCCAGCAGTTGCCTGAAGATTTGCGTACGGCTTTAACTTTACGTGAATTCGATGGTCTGAGTTACGAGGACATTGCGAGCGTCATGCAGTGTCCGGTGGGTACCGTGCGCTCCCGGATTTTCCGCGCTCGGGAAGCCATCGATAAAGCCCTGCAGCCGTTGTTGCAGGAAACCTGAGACAGCGGCGACAGCCAAGAGAGGAACCGCCATGAGTCGTGAAGCCCTGCAGGAATCGCTGTCCGCGGTGATGGATAACGAAGCGGACGAACTGGAATTGCGTCGGGTATTGAATGCCGTCGACGAAGTGGAAACCCGTGAGACCTGGGCTCGTTATCAGATCGCTCGGGCAGCCATGCACAAGGAGTTGCTGCTTCCGCGTCTGGATATCGCCGCTGCCGTTTCTGCAGCCCTGGCTGATGAAGCCGTGCCAGCCAAAGGCTCCCGTGGCCCCTGGCGCAGCCTGGGTCGCCTGGCGGTAGCCGCCTCGGTGACCGTAGCGGTGCTGGCAGGTGTTCGCCTGTACAACCATGACGAGATCGCGGGTGTAGAACTGGCCCAGCAAGCTGGCCAGCCAACCCTGGCGGTGCCTCAGGTCAAAGGTCCGGCGGTATTGGCTGGCTACAATGAGAGTTCCGAAGCCACTGGCCCGATGGCCAATGGTGTATTGCAAGGGCAGCCAGGGTGGCATGACCAGCGTCTGCCAAGCTATCTGCGCCAGCATGCTCAGCAAGCTGCACTCAAAGGCACTGAAAGCGCATTGCCTTATGCTCGTGCTGCGAGTCTGGAAAACCGCTAAGGAGGATCATGCGCGCCATCCCTCTACTCTCGCTTTTGCTCACTGGCTGGTTTGTGGTTCCAGCCCATGCCGATGAAGCCCAGGACTGGTTGCAGCGTCTTGGGCAAGCGGAGCAGCAGCAAAGCTTCCAGGGCACCTTCGTTTACGAGCGTAATGGTAGTTTCTCGACCCATAACATCTGGCATCGTGTCCAGGATGGAAAGGTTCTCGAGCGTCTGATCCAGCTCGATGGGTCCGCGCAAGAGGTGGTGCGCGTCGATGGTCGTACCCAGTGCGTCAGTGGTGCGCTGGTGGCCGGATTGGGCGACTCGCCCGATTCGGTAGCGCGTGCCCTCGATCCGCAGAAGCTCAAGAGCTGGTATGACCTTGCTGTCATCGGCAAGTCGCGAGTTGCGGGGCGCCCTGCTGTCATTATCTCGGTCGCGCCCAAGGACCAGCACCGTTATGGCTTCGAACTGCATCTGGATCGTGAGACTGGCTTGCCACTCAAGTCCCTGCTGCTGAACGACAAGGGGCAATTGCTCGAGCGCTTCCAGTTCACTCGCCTGGACACCAGCGATGTTCCTGGCGATGCCGAACTGCGCGCCAGTGCCGATTGCAAGCCGGTGATTCTGGGCAGTGACAAGGCCTCGGCGGTCAAGGCTGCACAAACGTGGCATTCCGATTGGCTGCCTCCGGGCTTTGAGTTGACCAGCAGCAGCGCACGCAAGGATCCGGAAACCAAGACCATGGTCAACAGTTTGTTGTATGACGATGGCCTGGCGCGTTTTTCGGTATTCCTCGAGCCACTCAATGGTGCAACGGTCACGGATACCCGTACCCAGCTCGGGCCTACTGTCGCGGTTTCGCGCCGCCTGACCACGCCTGATGGCGAGATGATGGTCACGGTGGTAGGGGAGATTCCCATCGGTACCGCCGAGCGTATTGCCCTGTCGATGCGTTCAGGTTCCGCCACCAAGCAATGACGCCTTGTTGGTTGTGCCAGAGGTCAGAGATGGCTACTCCACAATTGAGAAGATGAAATGTTTGGTCAGCAATTTCATTTGCATAATTCCCAGAGTTTTTTTATAGGTCAGGGCCTTTCGGTCCTGACCTGATTTGTCGTTCCTGGAGAAAAGCACCGCCCTTGCGTTGGGTGCTGTTTACTATTGCTTAACCACGCTCGTCGTAACGGGAGCCGTATGTCGATACCACGCTTGAAGTCTTACTTCACCATCCTTGCTACTGTGCTGGTGCTTGGGCAGGCTGTTTCTACCCAGGCGGCTGAACTGCCTGATTTCACGCAGTTGGTCGAGCAGGCATCGCCTGCGGTGGTGAACATCAGTACCACGCAGAAGCTGCCTGATCGCCGGGTATCTTCTGGTCCCATGCCTGATCTTGAAGGCCTGCCGCCGATGCTGCGCGAGTTCTTCGAGCGCGGCATGCCACCTCAACAGCGCTCCCCGCGTGGAGATCGCCAGCGTGAGGCTCAATCCCTTGGCTCGGGGTTCATCATCTCTCCGGATGGCTACATCCTGACCAACAATCACGTGATCGCCGATGCGGATGAAATCCTCGTGCGCCTGGCTGATCGCAGCGAGTTGAAAGCCAAGTTGATCGGTACCGACCCCCGTTCCGATGTCGCCCTGCTGAAAATCGATGGCAAGGACCTGCCGGTACTGAAACTGGGCAAGTCCCAGGATCTGAAGGCTGGTCAATGGGTCGTGGCTATCGGTTCGCCGTTCGGTTTCGACCACACCGTGACCCAGGGGATCGTCAGCGCCATCGGTCGCAGCTTGCCGAACGAAAACTATGTTCCGTTCATCCAGACCGACGTGCCGATCAATCCAGGTAACTCCGGTGGCCCGCTGTTCAACCTGGCGGGTGAAGTCGTGGGGATCAATTCCCAGATCTACACTCGGTCCGGCGGCTTCATGGGGGTGTCTTTCGCGATCCCGATCGATGTGGCCATGGACGTTTCTTCCCAGCTCAAGGCCGGCGGCAAGGTCAGCCGTGGCTGGCTCGGCGTGGTGATCCAGGAGGTCAACAAGGACCTGGCCGAGTCTTTCGGCCTGGAGAAACCCGCCGGTGCCCTGGTTGCGCAGATCCAGGATGACGGGCCAGCTGCCAAGGGTGGCCTGCAGGTAGGGGATGTGATCCTCAGCCTCAATGGTCAGCCAATTGTCCTGTCGGCGGACCTGCCACATCTGGTTGGAGCTCTGAAAGCTGGCGCCAAGACCAATCTGGAGGTGATCCGTGAGGGCAAGCGCAAGAATATCGAACTGACCGTTGGCGCCATCCCGGAAGAAGACAAGGACCTGAGCCAGCTGTCCAAATCCGGTGTAGAGCGCAGCAGCAACCGCTTGGGCATCGCCGTGATCGAACTCAGCGCTGAGCAGAAGAAGTCCTTCGATCTCAAGGGCGGCGTGGTCATCAAGGAGGTCCAGGACGGTCCTGCCGCGTTGATTGGCCTGCAGCCGGGTGACGTGATTACTCACCTGAACAACCAGGCAATCACCTCGGCGAAGGAGTTCACCGACATCGCCAAGGCATTGCCGAAGAACCGTTCGGTCTCCATGCGGGTGCTACGTCAGGGCCGAGCCAGCTTCATTACCTTCAAGCTGGCGGAGTAATCCGCGAGCCCCTGGGGTTAGCCCATCAAAAAGCCCGCCTCTTGTGAGGCGGGCTTTTTTATTGCTCTGCGCAGGGTCAGCGCATCATGTCCTTGATCATTTGTTCCTGATCTATCATCTCGCGCTGACGAGCGTCTATTCGTGACGACAACGGGAAGTTGCTGCCGGCACGACGCTTGGCGAAATCCAGTTGCTGGATGGCCTGCTGATAGTCCCCTACCAGGGCGAAGTATTCGGCGCGTGCCTGGTGCAGGCCGATGATGTTGCCCGAAAGACCGCGTGTTTCCGCCACCAGGTACCAGACATCCGGGTCGTCAGGGCGGCTTTTGAGGAGGCTTTCCAGGGCCTTTTCCGCATCGGCCGGGCGACTTTGCTTGAGTAGCAGGTCAACTCGGATCTGGTTCAGCGGATAGTTTTTCGGATACAGGTTGAGCATCCGCTCCACCCGGCCTTGTGCATCGGCAAGGCGGTTGTTGTTCATGTCCAGTTCGATCTGGGCCAGGTTGTAGGTGATGTCATTGGCTGACTTGGCCAGCAGCTGCTTGAGGTTCTCCCGGGCTTCGTTCCACTGGCTGCCCTTGATCTGGGCGATGGTCAGGCCGTAGCGAGCAATGTCGTTCTTCGGGTTTTCGTCGAGCTGGGCACGAAAGCGCTTGGCAGCCAGGCCAGGCGACTCTTCGTAGTTCAACTGCACCCGTGCGCGGATCAGTTGATAGCGCAGGCTGTCTTCGGCGCCGCCGGGCTTGGCCTGCTCGGCACGGTTGCGGGTATCGGCGATTCGCGATTCGGTGACCGGGTGAGTCAGGAGGAACTCCGGTGGCTTGGCATCGAAGCGGTATTGGCGCATCAAGCGTTCAAACATGGTGGGCATCGAGCGTGGATCGTAGCCGGCCTTTTCCAGGTTGAGGATGCCGATACGGTCGGCTTCCTGTTCGTTCTGCCGAGAGAAGCGTCGCTGCTCCTGGATCGCGGCGGCCTGTGTACCGGCAATGGTGGCGATCCCCGCATCGCCGGCACCGGCGGCGGCAATCACGATGCCGGCCAGCAGGGCGGCCATCATGGGTACCTGCATCCGGCGCTGGGCCTCGACGCCACGGGCGAAGTGGCGCTGGGAGAGGTGCGCCAGTTCGTGGGCCAGCACCGAAACATACTCCCCCTCGGTCTGGGCATTGAGAAACAGCCCGCCGTTGACCCCGATGATCCCGCCGGGTGCGGCGAATGCGTTGAGCTGCGGGCTGTTGATCAGGATGAACTCCAGGCGTCGGTCATTGACCTGGCTGGTCTCCACCAGCTTGTAGACACTGGTTTCGACGTAGTCCTTGAGTTGCGGATCGTTGAGTTGCGAGACCTGGCTGCGCAGCAAGGAGAGCCAGGCGCGACCCAGCTGGTATTCCTGTTGAGGAGAGACAATGGCTGAACTGGCGTCGCCAAGTGACGGCAGGTCGTCGGCGAAGCCCGGTGAGGCGAGCAGGCAAGCGAGCGTCAGCAGAGTAGGGCGCAACAAATTCATGCACAGAGCCTTAGTCAACAAAGGCTCTACTGTAGCTGGACACCTGTCCGGGAGCCAGACAAGGCCGTTGAAAACTCTGAGGAGACAAAGGTGCTTTTCGCCAAATTCCAGCGTCTACACCAGCAGGCCCGTGGCAGGCTGGCGTGTGGTGTTTGCGCGCGGTTGCCGACGGTGCTGTTTCACGGGGTATTCTAGGGCCCTTGCATTTATCTGCGGAGTAACACCATGACCGATGTCGTCGCCCATGATGCCGAGCTGGATGCCAGTGGCTTGAACTGCCCACTGCCGCTGCTCAAGGCCAAGATGGAACTCAATCGCCTGGCCAGTGGTGCGGTGCTCATGGTCATTGCCACTGATGCCGGGTCCCAGCGCGACTTTCGCACGTTCGCTCGACTGGCTGGTCATACGCTGCTGCGCGAAGAGGACGAGGCCGGGGTTTATCGCTACTGGCTGAAAAAGGCCTGACGTCGTTCACCTCTTTCATCTTAAGGATCATTGATGTTCAAAGTGCTACGCGACTGGATACAGCGTTACTTCTCGGACGAAGAGGCGGTGGTGCTGGCGGTCCTGCTGTTCCTGGCCTTCACTGGGGTACTGACCCTGGGAGGCATGCTTGCGCCGGTGCTGGCCGGCATGGTCCTGGCCTATCTGATGCAGGGCCTGGTAGTGAGCCTGGAGCGCTTGCGCTTGCCCGGTGGAGCTGCGGTGGGGTTGGTGTTTGCCCTGTTCATGGGGGTGTTGCTGTTGTTCATTCTGGTAGTGGTGCCGCTGCTCTGGCATCAGTTGATCACCTTGTTCAACGAGTTGCCGGGCATGCTTGCCAAGTGGCAATCGCTGTTGTTGCTGTTGCCCGAGCGTTATCCGCACCTGGTCTCGGATGAACAAGTGCTGCAGGCCATCGACGTGGCACGGGGCGAGATCGGCAAGTTCGGGCAGTGGGCGCTGACTTTCTCCTTGTCCAGCCTGCCGTTGCTGGTGAACATCATGATCTACCTGGTACTGGTGCCGATCCTGGTGTTCTTCTTCCTCAAGGATCGGGCGATGATCAGTCGCTGGGTCATCGGCTACCTGCCGCGGGAGCGGACGCTGATCACCCGTGTCGCTCATGAGATGAATCGGCAGATCGCCAACTACATCCGGGGCAAGGTCATCGAGATCGTCATTTGCGGTGGTGTGACGTACATCGCTTTCATCGCCCTGGGCTTGAACTACGCGGCATTGTTGGCGTTGCTGGTGGGGATCTCGGTGGTGGTGCCTTATGTCGGCGCGGTGGTGGTGACGGTGCCCGTAGCGCTGATCGCCCTGTTCCAGTGGGGGTGGAGTGACCAGTTCATCTACCTGATGGCGGTCTACGGGATCATTCAGACCCTGGATGGCAACGTGCTGGTGCCGCTGCTGTTTTCCGGCGCGGTGAACCTGCATCCGGTGGCGATCATCTGCGCGGTACTGTTGTTTGGCGGGTTGTGGGGGTTCTGGGGGATCTTTTTCGCGATTCCCCTGGCGACCCTGTTCAAGGCCGTGCTGGATGCCTGGCCGAGAAAGGATCCGATGGTGGCGCCACTGCTCTAGAGCGCCATAGGGCAGAGGCAAGCGGGGCGGCTGATCAGCCGCCCCGGTCATTTCAGGCCTTGTTCAGGGCCTGCGCTGCGGCCAGTACGGCGTCGACGTGGCCGGGCACCTTCACCCCGCGCCATTCCTGGCGCAGCACACCGTCCTTGTCGATCAGGAAGGTGCTGCGGTCTACGCCCAGGTATTCCTTGCCGTAGAGCTTTTTCAGCTTGATCACGTCGAACAGCTGGCAGACGGCTTCATCCTTGTCGCTGATCAGCTCGAAGGGGAACTCCTGCTTGCACTTGAAATTCTCGTGGGACTTCAGCCCGTCGCGGGAGATACCGAAGACCTCGGTGTTGGCCGCCTGGAAGGCCGGATACTGGTCGCGAAAGCCTTGACCTTCGGTGGTGCAGCCCGGGGTGCTGTCCTTGGGGTAGAAGTACAGCACGACCTGCTTGCCCTTGAGGCCAGACAGGCTGACGGTCTGGCCGCTGGTGGCAGGGGCCTGGAAATCGGCGACGGGTTGGTCGATAGCTACGGCCATGAGGGGGTCCTTACATGGGGTTCTGTGGGCGCCAGGGTTCGATCAGGGCGTCGAGGTTCATGGCATCGGCGAAGTCTAGGAACTGGTCGCGCAGCCAGCTGATCTGGGTCCCTGCGGGCAGGGTCACGGTAAAGGTGGCGTTGAGCATGGTGCCGCCGGTCTGCGGTGCCTGGTAGGTATCGCAGGTCAGGTTTTCCAGCTCCACATGGTGGTCGATGAAAAACTGGCACAGCTCGTTGATGATGTCCGAGCGGTAGGCGGCACTGACGTAGGCCACATAAGGCAGGGCCTGTGGGCGGTTCTCCAGGGGCGCACTGCGTACCACGTTGACAGTGAAGGCGTGCTTCTTGGCCAGGGAAGGCAGGTTGCCTTCCAGGCGTGCCAGGGCGTCCCAGCTGCCGGACACCTCCAGGATCAACGCGCTGCACTCACCGTGCCGGGTCAGGCGCGAGGTCACCACGGCGCAGCGGTTTTCATGGCTGGCGCGGCACAGGACGTTGGTCAGCTCCATGGGGTTGGCGCCGAGGGCACTGATGACAAGGAATTGTTCGCGAACTGTGGGGGTGGACATGCAGCATTCCTAAAGCGATGAGCGGTCGATACTGTCAACAAACCAGAGCCGGGCAAGCGTCGCCAGCAGGATTCCAACGGTCCTGGACCACAAGCCGGTGGCGAGCCCCGGAATTCGCGGAAGAGAGGCTGGCAACGCGGGAACGGGGCTTTGGGGAACCTGCAGGCGGGGGTTAACCCGACTCATGTGCTTATTCAGTAGCAATCAAAGGCTGAAGGGTAGCGAAAACCATCGCTCAGGGGAATGCTCAGGGTGCGGGACTTCGCTTGTGCAAGGAACTTGGCGCCAGTACCATTACCGCTCTCTTTTTCCGGCAGGAGCGGTTGCATGATTGCGGGCAGTATGGTGGCACTGGTCACACCCATGGATGCACAGGGGAATCTCGACTGGGACAGCCTGAGCAAACTGGTGGACTTCCACCTGCAAGAGGGCACCAACGCCATCGTGGCGGTCGGCACCACAGGTGAATCGGCTACCCTGGACGTCGATGAGCACATCGAAGTGATTCGCCGGGTCGTTACCCAGGTGGCAGGGCGTATCCCGGTGATTGCCGGTACCGGCGCCAACTCGACGCGCGAAGCGATCGAACTGACCTCCAATGCGAAGATCGCCGGCGCCGATGCCTGCCTGCTGGTGACCCCGTACTACAACAAGCCGACCCAGGAAGGCATGTACCAGCACTTCCGCACCATCGCCGAGGCTGTGGACATCCCGCAGATCCTCTACAACGTGCCGGGTCGCACCGCTTGCGACATGCAGGCCGAGACCGTGATCCGCCTGTCCACCGTGAAGAACATCATCGGCATCAAGGAAGCCACCGGCGACCTGGAGCGCGCCAAGGCCATCCTGGCCGGGGTGCACAGTGACTTCCTGGTGTATTCCGGCGATGACGCAACTGCTGTGGAACTGATCCTGCTGGGTGGCAAGGGCAACATCTCGGTGACCGCCAACGTCGCGCCCAAGGCCATGAGCCAGATGTGCGCCGCAGCCATGGCCGGCGACGCAGCCAAGGCCCGGGCGATCCACGAAACCCTGATGCCGCTGAACAAGACTCTTTTCATCGAATCCAACCCTATTCCCGTGAAATGGGCCCTGCACGAGATGGGCTTGATGCCGGACGGTATCCGTCTGCCGCTCACCTGGCTCAGTGCCGCCTGTCACGAACCGCTGCGGCAGGCCATGCGCCAGTCCGGCGTCTTGGTTTAATTGAGGAAGTACAACGCATGAAGCGAATGGCCGGACTTTCCGCACTTGCCTTGATTATCTCCAGCACCAGTGGCTGCGGTTGGATCTGGGGCCCGGAAGGCTACTTCCGTGACCGGGGTAGCGATTACCTGCAAGCGCAACAAACAGCACCGATGCAACTGCCGCCGGATATCCAGACTGCCAAGCGTCTGGACCCTTTGTTGCCGATCCCGCGCAACGTTGCCGACGATAGCGTCAAGGGCGAGTACGAAGTGCCTCGTCCGCAGCCTTTGTCGGCCATTGCCGACGCCAGCGACTACACCCTGCAGAAGAGCGGTGACTCGCGTTGGGTCATGGCCCAGCATCCACCGGCCGAGGTCTGGCCAGTGGCGGTGCAGTTCTTCCAGGACAACGGTTTCCGCCTGGACCAGCAGCGTCCGCAAACCGGCGAGTTCACCACCGCCTGGCAGCGCTCCGACGAGCTTTCCGCCGCCGTGGCCAAGCGCCTGGGCAGTGCGGGCGTAGCTGCCGACGGCGAAACTCGCGTACGGGTGCGCATCGAGCCGGGCGTGCAGCGCAATACCAGTGAAGTCTATGTGGTCAGCGCCGAGCGTCCTGCCGGCAGCACCGCCAATGTGGAGTTCACCAATCGTTCGCTCAACACAGGTCTCGATGCAGCGCTGGTGGATGACCTGCTGGCCAGCATGAGCCGTACCTCCGAGAAAGGGGGGTCGGTTTCCCTGTTGGCTGCCCGTGACTTTGATGCCCCGAGCCGTGTCAGCCTCAGCGAGGATGGCAGCGGCAACCCGGTGCTGAACCTGGGTGCCGACCTCGATCGCGCATGGTCCAGCGTAGGCCGGGCCCTGGAACAGGGTGAATGGCGGGTTGAAGACATCAACCGCAGCCTGGGCCTGTACTACATCAACCTGGCCGAGAAAGCCGAGAAGAAGAACGACGAGCCAGGTTTCTTCGGCAAGTTGTTCGGCAGCAAGCCAGCCAAGGAAGAGATCGAGGCCCGCGCCGAGCGTTATCAGGTTCGCCTGAGCAAGGTGGGTGAGAACGTACAGGTCACCGTCGAGAAGAACATCAACACCGTGGCGCCCGCCGATGTGGCGCGCAAGGTATTGGGCGTGATTCAGGACAACCTGGGCTGATCGGATGCGTTTCGCCGTTCTCGGCAGTGGTAGCCAGGGCAATGGCACTCTGATCGCCAGCGAAGACACCTATGTGCTGGTGGATTGTGGTTTCTCCTTGCGGGAAACCGAGCGGCGCCTGCTGCGCCTGGGTGTCGTCCCGGAGCAGCTGAGCGCCATCCTGGTAACCCACGAACATGCCGACCATGTGCATGGCGTGGGTTTGCTGTCTCGGCGCTACAATCTACCGGTCTACCTCAGCCAGGGAACCCTGCGAGGCATGCGCAAGCCTGTCGTGGCCACAGGGTTCGTGCAGGGCGGCGGGCGATTGCAGGTCGGTGCCTTGCGCATCGACGTGATTGGCGTTGCCCACGATGCCCAGGAGCCCACGCAGTTCGTCTTCAGTGACGGCCGGCGGCGCTTTGGCCTGCTGACCGATCTCGGTTCCTATGGCGCTGATGTGCTTGACGGTTACCGCGGGCTGGATGCACTGATGATCGAGGCCAACCATTGCCGGGACCTGCTGGCACGTGGTTATTACCCGTACTTTCTCAAGCAGCGGGTCGGCGGCGATGAGGGACATTTGAACAACCATCAGGCCGCAAGCCTGGTGGCCGAATTGGGATGGCAGGGCCTGCAGCATCTGGTCCTGGCTCATCTGAGCAGCAAGAACAACCTGCCGCAGCTGGCCCGGCAATGTTTTGTCGACACCCTCGGGTGCGACCCGGACTGGCTGCAACTGGCCGATCAAGATTCAGGGCTCGACTGGCGCCACATCGCCTAGCCCACCTACTTAGCAAGCGGAGCCCATCATGGAAAAACGTGAAGAACTCTACCGCGGCAAAGCCAAATCGGTTTACAAGACCGACGACGCCGACCGCTTGATCCTGCTGTTTCGCAACGACACTTCGGCGTTCGACGGCAAGCGCATCGAGCAACTGGACCGCAAGGGGATGGTGAACAACAAGTTCAACGCCTTCATCATGCAGAAGCTCGAAGCAGCCGGCGTGCCGACCCAGTTCGACAAGCTGCTGGGCGACAACGAGTGCCTGGTGAAGAAGCTCGACATGATTCCGGTGGAGTGCGTCGTGCGCAACTATGCCGCCGGCAGCTTGGTCAAGCGCCTGGGTGTGGAAGAGGGCATGAAGCTCAACCCCTACACCTTCGAACTGTTCCTCAAGGACGATGCCAAGGGTGACCCGTTCATCAACGAATCCCACGTGGTGGCATTCGGCTGGGGCACCGTCGAGCAATTGGCGCGGATGAAAGAACTGTCGCTGAAGGTCAACGAAGTCCTGAGCAAGCTGTTCGATGACGCTGGCCTGCTGCTGGTGGACTTCAAGCTGGAATTCGGTGTGTTCAGTGACGGTTCCATCGTCCTGGGTGACGAGTTCAGCCCGGACGGCTGCCGTCTGTGGGACAAGGACACCAAGAAGAAGATGGACAAGGACCGCTTCCGTCAGGGCCTCGGCGATGTGATCGAAGCCTACGAAGAAGTGGCCCAGCGCCTCGGCGTACCGCTGTAATCGACGCAAGCATCTGATAGCACGGAAAAATTTTGCTTGGGGGCTTCGCTTCGGGCAAAGGTGCTGTTATGATGCGCGCCGTTGGAGAGATGCCAGAGTGGCCGAATGGGACGGATTCGAAATCCGTTGTACCTTCACCGGTACCTAGGGTTCGAATCCCTATCTCTCCGCCATTATTGAACAAGACTAAGCCCCCGTAATCGTTGAAGATTACGGGGGCTTTTTCGTTTCTGAGCGTCTGATCGGGGCAGCTTTAGGGTGGACGGGGGTTGTATCGGCGGTTTGGGCCTTGGCCGTGTCTCCTGGGCTGTGTGCGCAATGAAATCTTGCCGTTGGTACTGGTGTTTGCCGTTGGCCAACGGGTTTTCAGCGATGCCCAGTGTCTCGGCGACATGAGGAAGCGGCGTACCAGCAGTCGCCCGGGCTTGGAAGGTTCGGAAAATGTCGTCCCGTCAACGCCAATACTTGTTCCTTGCGGTGCACATTACCCACCGTAAGACAGTGCCTAATCAGCCCGAGTCGAGCCATGATGCTCAATTGATGAATGATGATGTACCATCGGCGCTGCCCTGAATTCCGGTGTGCTTTCAGCACATTCCCGCCAGTCGTTCGAAATAATCAGAGAAACCATGATTACTATCCAAGAGCTTAATGACTTCACCAGCAATCCTGGATTGACTGCCAGCGTAGCGCAGGTATGGGAGTTGATCGGCCAGCATTTCGAGCAGGCGCAGGCCAGTTTGCCGCCTGAGCAGGCCATGCAGCGTCGTGAGTTGTCGTTCCATGACGATGTACGCCTCTTGGGTTACCTGTCTCTTCTGGTTGCCGAGTTGTCGGGTGACGTCGTGGAAATCGGCGTGTGGAAGGGCAAGTCACTGATGCTGATGAATGAGGTGTGCAATCGCGAGCGTCGTATCATTGGTATTGATCCGTTCGCGCTGCCAAATCAGTTTGAAGAGTTCTGTCACTACAAGGACTTGATGCTGCCTAATGCACTGGTGCTCCGTGGCCTTTCGGAGCTGAGTGCAGAGCGTTTCTACAACCTCGAGCCCAAGGTCGCCTTGCTGCATATCGATGGCGGTCACTCAAGTCGCAACGTGATGCTGGATTTTCTGCTGTATTCGCCGAGCGTGGTACCCGGCGGATTCATCGTGTTTGACGATTACCGCGACTTTCAACATTCGCCTGATGTAGGCCCAACGGTCGACTTGCTCAGGGCTACAGGCTTTTTCCGTGGTTTTAACGTGCTGGGCAGCGTACATGGCTTTGAAAGCAGTTACGTTCTACAGCGGATGTGAATGTCGATAGCAAACGAGCGGGCCTGGAGGGCCTCCTGATTGCGGGCGCTTGTAATGTTGGGCAACTGCAGTCACTGGCCTCATGAACAGTTGGGTGTGGGTGATATGACCCCGTAGTGACTGGGCCTGGCTGATATACCAAGTGGGTCGCCTGAAAGAATAAATGGTTCAGGAAGATGAAATAGAACCCAATGGCATCAGTGTATGAGCCGCTCGGCTTTCAGGCTGTGGGCGGGGGACATCTATCTCACCAAAAAGCCCCCGTGATCGATGATCACGGGGGCTTTTTCGTTTCAGCGCCTTTTGCGTGCGGTCATTGGACATGGATTCTGGCGTAAACCCCGCCACGGAATTTTTTCGGTGTCTGTATTGAGTATTTGACATATTTGATTTGTGATCACATATTGTGAGCACAAGAACCACAATACAGGTACACCCCATGTCCGAAGGTCCAATCCCTCTTCCCACGTTGCGTCAGGTTTCTCGCGATACCTTGCAGGAGCAGGTGTACCGGCAGATTCGCGAAGCCCTGATGAGCGGGCGTTTCCAGCCTGGCCAAAAGGTGACCATCCGTGGCCTGGCTGAAGCGCTGGGCTCCAGCCCGATGCCGGTACGCGAGGCCTTGCAGCGCCTGAGTGCGGAAAATGCCTTTGAAGTCACTGAAACCTCCCGGTTACGGGTACGGATGATGACCGTGGAGCGCTTGCGGGAAATTCGTGATGCCCGGGTGGCCCTTGAGGGGCTGTTGGCGGAGAAGGCCGTGCAACATATGCAGCCGTGCGACATGCAGGAGATCGCCGAGGTCTGTCGGCAGATGCGCAAGGCAGCCGACGAGGTGGATGTTTCACGTTACCTGTGGACCAACTTTGCCTTTCACCGGCGCATCTATGCCGTGGCCCGAGCCGAACTGACCATGGCGGCGGTGGAAAACTTCTGGTTGCACATGGGGCCTTGTTTCGCCCTGGTGGCGCCGGACAAGGCTCACCTGCAACGATCAATGGAAGCTCACGACCGGATTGTCGCTGCCCTGGAGGCCGCTGACGGCCCAGGCGCGCGGGCGGCTGTCACCGACGACATCATGCAGGCGGCGGACTCCCTGGCACGCTTGCTGGCCAAGGCGCCGAAGACAGCGGCCAAAGGAGGTCGGGCATGAGCGTCCTGCAGCGTTTGCAGCCTTATCCGGGGTTGCGAGTAATGATTTCCGGTGGCGCGGCCGGTATTGGCGAGGTATTGGCCCGTGCCTATCTCGAGGCAGGGGCCCAGGTCCATGTGTGTGACGTCAGCGAGGCCGCCCTGGCGGCGTTTCGTGATCGCCATCCGCAGGCACTGGCCAGCCAGGCCGATGTCGCCGATCCGGTACAGATCGAGGCGTTGTTCCAGCTGCAGGTCCAGCGTTTCGGCGGTCTGGATGTGCTGGTCAACAATGCCGGCATTGCTGGTCCCACGGCAGGTATCGATGCGGTCAGTGATGAAGACTGGCAGCGCACCATCGATATCAACCTCACGGCCCAGTACCGTTTTGCTCACCATGCGGTGCCCCTGCTCAAGGCCTCCAGCAACGCTCACCTATTGCATATCGCCTCGGTAGCCGGACGCCTGGGTTATGCCTGGCGCACGCCCTATGCAGCGACTAAGTGGGCGATTGTCGGTCTGATGAAGTCCCTGGCCGCCGAGCTCGGGGCCAGCGATATCCGGGTCAATGCGCTGTTACCGGGGATCGTCGAGGGGCCGCGCATGGACGCCGTGATCCAGGCCCGGGCCGAGCAAACCGGAGTGCCCATCACGCAGATGCGCCAGCAGTACCTGGACAAGATCTCGCTCAAACGCATGGTCAGCGCCGAAGACGTGGCGGCCATGGCGCTGTTTCTCTGCTCGCCGGCGGCGCGCAACGTCACCGGCCAGGCGATCAGCGTCGACGGTAACGTCGAGTACCTCTAGCCGCTCGGCCACCAGCCCCGCTGAAGGATCCGGCGGTGGTTTTCATCAGCGACACCCTGGGATTTTTTTCTTCAAGAATAAAAGTCGGAGTACCGTCATGCCTGGAAAAACCCCTGTCATCATCACTTGCGCCGTCACCGGTGCGATCCATACGCCGTCCATGTCACCGCACCTGCCGGTCACCGCTGGGCAAATTGCCGCCGAGGCCATCGCTGCGGCCGAGGCCGGTGCGGCGATCGTGCACCTGCACGCCCGGGACCCGGAAGATGGGCGACCCAGCCAGGACCCCGAGCTGTTCCGGCGCTTCCTGCCCCAGATCAAGGCGAGCAGCGACGTGGTGATCAACCTGACCACCGGTGGAGCGCCGACCATGGGGGTCGAGGAGCGGCTGCAACCTGTGCTGGAGTTCAAGCCGGAACTGGCCTCGCTGAACATGGGCTCGATGAACTTCGGCCTGTACGAGATGCTCAATCGCTTTACCGAGTTCAAGCACGACTGGGAGCGCCCTTACCTGGCCGAGAGTGACGACCGGATCTTCCGCAATACCTTTCGCGATATAGCGCACATCCTCAGTGCTTGCGCCGAGAACCGCACTCGCTTCGAGATCGAGTGCTATGACATCGGCCATCTTTATACCGCCGCGCACTTTCTCGAGCGTGGCCTGCTCAAGGCCCCGTTGTTCATCCAGTCGGTGTTTGGCTTGAGGGGGGGTATCGGTGGTCATCCCGAGGATCTGGCCCACATGCGGCGCACCGCCGATCGCCTGTTCGCCGAGAACTATCACTGGTCGATCCTCGGCGCCGGGCGCAACCAGATTCCCCTGGGGACCATGGGCCTGGCCATGGGCAGTCATGTCCGGGTAGGTCTGGAGGATTCGCTCTGGGACGGTCCGGGCAAGCTCGCCGCCAGTAATGCCGACCAGGTGCGGCGCATCCGCACCGTCATCGAGGCCCTGGGTGGTCGCGTAGCGACTCCGGACGAGGCCCGCGCCATGCTTGGGCTCAAGGGGCGTGACCAGGTCGCGTTCTAACCACGCCTCTATCCCGGGTGGAAGCCCTCCGCCCATCCCGCACAACAACAATAAAGGGATAACACCATGCGTATCGAAGTCCTGGTGGACGTCAAGACTCATCTCGGCGAGGGCCCGGTCTGGGACCTGGAGCAACAGCGGCTGTACTGGGTCGACAGCGCCGATGGGCGCATCCTGAGTTGTACCGCCCATGGCGCCGAACTCCGGGCATGGGATGTGGAGCAGAAAATCGGCTCCATGGCCCTGCGTCGATGTGGCGAGCAGGCGCTGGTCGCTTTGCAGGACGGCCTGTACAACCTGGACCTGCACAGCGGTGAGCTGGAGCTGATCGACAACCCTGAGCCGGGCCTGCCTCACAACCGGCTCAACGACGGCAAGGTCGACCGCCAGGGGCGTTTTGTCTTCGGTTCCATGGATACCCGTGAGGAAAGCCCTAGCGCCAGTCTCTATCGACTGGATCCGGACCTCAGCCTGCATACCCTGGATACCGACATCATCGTTTCCAATGGTCCGTGCTGGAGCCCTGGCGGTGAAACCCTGTATTTCGCCGACACCTGGTCCGGGGAAATCCGCGCCTATGACTACGATGGCGCGACAGGTGCGGTGGCCAACCGCCGGACTTTCGCCAAGGTCGATACCACAGCCGGCGGCGCGGCCGACGGCTGCACCGTGGATGCCGAAGGTTGCCTGTGGCAGGCCCTGGTCTACGCCGGCCAACTGGTGCGCTACAGCCCGGACGGGCGAGTCGACCGGGTCATCGAGATGCCGGTGAAGAAGGTCACCAGCCTGACTTTCGGCGGCCCGGACCTGGACGTCTTGTTCGTCACCTCGATGGCCCGCCCGCCATTGCCACGCTTCCCCGCGGACGGCCAGCAGCGTGGAGCATTGTTCGCGATCCATGGCCTGGGTGTACGGGGCGTTGCCGAGCGTCGCTTCGCTGGCTGAGGCAACCGTTCCCCACTTCTGCAATTGCGTGTCAGTGCGCGCCCTTGCGCGCCTGGAGAGGCCCATGGCTATCGTCAAGAAAGCTTCGCTGCGCCAGATTCACCGTCATTCCTGGGTGTCGCTGCTGGTCTGCTGGATGATCTGGATCCTAAATGCCTACGACCGCGAGATTGTCCTGCGGCTGGGGCCGACCATTTCCAAGCACTTCGAACTGTCCGCCGAGCAATGGGGCACCATCGCGAGCCTGATCATGCTGGCCCTGGCGCTGCTGGATATTCCCGGTTCGATCTGGAGCGACCGCCATGGCGGCGGCTGGACGCGTGCGCGTTTCCAGGTCCCGCTGGTGCTGGGCTACACCGCTATTTCCTTCCTGTCCGGCTTCAAGGCCTTGAGCGGCAACCTGGCGGCTTTCATCGCCCTGCGCGTGGGAGTCAATCTGGGCGCAGGCTGGGGTGAGCCGGTGGGCGTGAGCAACACTGCCGAATGGTGGCCGGTGGAGCGTCGTGGGTTTGCCCTGGGCGCACACCATACCGGTTACCCGATCGGCGCGATGCTCAGCGGCCTGGTGGCGAGTTTTGTCATCGCTACCTTTGGGGAGGAAAACTGGCGTTATGTGTTCTTTTTCGCCTTTGTCGTGGCGGTGCCGCTGATGCTGTTCTGGGGGCGCTATTCCACGCCGCAGCGCATCACCCAGTTGTACCTGGACATTGCCGCCAAGGGTATGACTCCACCGGATTGCACGCCCGTGACGCAGGTCAAGGGCCAGGCGTGGCGCACTTTCGCCGCGACCCTGGGCAAACGCAACATCGCTCTCACGGCTGGCAACACCTTGCTCACCCAGGTGGTGTACATGGGGGTGAACATCGTCCTGCCGGCCTACCTGTACAACATCACCGGGCTGTCCCTGGCCGAGTCGGCCGGCATGAGCGTGGTGTTCACCCTGACCGGGATCCTCGGGCAACTGATCTGGCCTTCGCTGTCCGATCTCATCGGCCGGCGCGTGACCCTGATCATCTGTGGCCTGTGGATGGCGGCCAGTGTCGCGGCCTTCTACTTCGCCAACACATTGGCGCTGGTCATCGTCATGCAGTTGCTGTTCGGCCTGGTGGCCAACGCGGTATGGCCGATCTACTACGCCGTAGCCTGCGATTCGGCCGAGCCGTCGGCCACTTCTACTGCCAACGGCATCATCACCACCGCCATGTTCATCGGAGGCGGCATGGCGCCGCTGCTGATGGGCAGCCTGATCGCCGCGGGCGGTGGCTGGACCCGCCTGCAAGGCTACACCCTGTGTTTCTTCGTCATGGCCGGTTGTGCCCTGGGCGGAGTGCTACTGCAGCTCTTTGCCCGGCATGCACAACCGTTGCCGGCGCAACCCGAACGCTAGAACAACACCGATGCGCCCCCCGGCCATCGCTGGCGGGGCGCCAATGCCGCTCGATATGAGGCCCGTCCCATGCATACCGCCGCACATGCCGCTCCCCGGGATCAGCAGCAGCTGACCCGTCTGATGTTTCGCAAGCTCATGCCGTTGCTGATCGCGGCTTATGTCCTGAGCTTCCTGGATCGCACCAACATCGCGCTGGCCAAGCACCAGCTGGATATCGACCTGGGCATTTCCGCCGCGGCCTATGGCCTGGGCGCCGGGTTGTTCTTCCTGACCTACGCGTTGTCCGAGGTGCCGAGCAACCTGATCATGCACAGGGTCGGCGCGCGTTTCTGGATCGCCCGGATCATGGCGACCTGGGGCCTGATCTCGGCCGCCATGGCCTTTGTCCAGGGCGAGACCTCCTTCTACGTCCTGCGCCTGCTGCTGGGTATCGCCGAAGCGGGGTTGTTTCCCGGGGTGATGCTGTACCTGACCTACTGGTTCGACCGCCAGCAGCGGGCTCGGGCCACAGGCTATTTCCTGCTGGGCGTATGCCTGGCCAACATCATTGGCGGACCACTGGGGGCGGCGTTGATGAAAATGGACGGCCTGCTGGGCTGGCATGGCTGGCAGTGGATGTTCCTGCTCGAGGGGTTGCCGGCAGTGTTCTTCGCCTGGGTAGTCTGGCGGCACCTGCCGGACCGTCCGGGCAAGGCTCGCTGGTTGAGTGACGAAGAAGCGCTGGCCATCGAACAGCACCTGGCAAGGGAGGCCGATGAGGGCGCAGGGCAGGGCGGACATTCGTTCCGGCAGTGCTTCACGCCACAGATCCTGCTGGCGATCTTTGTGTACTTCTGCCATCAGATCACCATCTACACCGTGATCTTTTTCCTCCCAGGCATCATCAGTAAGTACGGCAGCCTGAGCATCATGAGTGTCGGCTTGCTGAACTCCCTGCCCTGGATCGCCGCCGCCGTGGGAGCCGTGACCCTGCCTCGTCTGGCCAACAGCCCCCGACGCTCGCGGCGCCTGCTGGTCCTGGGGCTGCTGGTGATGGCGTCAGGGCTGCTGATGGCCGCGGTTTCCGGTCCGGTACTCAGCCTGTTGGGTTTCTGCATCGCCGCGCTGATGTTCTTCGTGGTGCAGTCGATCATCTTTCTGTATCCGGCTTCCCGGCTCAAGGGAGCCGCGCTGGCCGGCGGACTGGGCTTCGTGAACTGCTGCGGCCTGCTGGGCGGGTTTGTCGGGCCTTCGGTGATGGGAGCGATCGAAATGACCACGGGTGATGCCACGAACGGTCTCAAGATGATTGCTCTGGTGCTGCTGGTGGCGGCACTGGTGGCAATGCGTTTGCGCCAGGGACAGGAAGATCGGAGCCAGGCGGAGGGTGCGGCAAGGAGGCCAGTGAAACAGCACTCGATGTGATCGATCACGGCCGGCCTGGCTCAGGGGGAACAGGCCGGTTGCCCGGGAATGCGGATGTCCTTGCCCGCGAGCCATTTCGGTACGCCTGGATAGACATTGAACGGATCGAGCTGGCTGCCGTCGACCCTGGCTTCGCGGACCTGGTAGCGCACATTGCCGCTGGCCGTCAGGCGCGCGCCTGCCCCCTCGCAGTGGACCGACAGCGCCGAGTGCTCTCGGGCTGGTAGCTGGCGCACCAGGGTGCTGTAGGCCAGGTTGACCACGACGTTGCCCGAGGCCTGCTGCGGCAGCGAATCCAGCGGGTTGACGACAGGGCGTATATCCAGGCGGTAGACCTGTTCTCGCTCTACCTTGTGCAGGGGCCTGAGGATGACCGTCTTGCTTTGCCCAGGACGTAGCGAGACCTTGAACGGCGAGGCGTACAGGGGCGGGTTCTGCGACTGGGTGATGGCTTCGAGGTTCTCGGCTTCCAGCTCGACGCCCGGATTCAGCAGCCGTGACAGGCTGATGGATACGTATTCGGCACGTTCGCCGAGGTTGCTGATCTCCATCGTCATGGGTTCTTCATGCACCACCAGTACCTTGGGCTGAACGTCGATCACCGCCCAGGCCGTGCCTGGCAGCAGGACATGGGCCAGGCACAGCCAGAACCACGGAGGGTTGCCGCTGGATTGTCGATGTTGCGCTGAGCGTTGCACGATGCCGGCCATTTCAAGGATCCACGGCGACGGGTTCGAAGGTCAGTGACAATTCTCCGCTGTAGATGCCGCTGGTGTCCTTGAAGGAGCCGGCGGGAGGGAGGGCGGTTACCGCGAGCTGGTAATAGCCCGTGGAGTCTTCGCCCGCGATAGGGGCCCGGGGGTTCTTGAACTGGGTGTTCCGGGCTACCGCCAGGAGTTTCATCGGCTCGCCCTCCAGGCCGAGACTGACCCTGGGCTGGCGAAATACCAGGGCGGCGTTCTTGAGATGGCGAATCTGTGGCTCCGCGTCCATCCTCACCTGGAACACCCCGGTGGACGACACGATACGCAGCCGGACCTGGGTTTCATAAGGCGAACTCCAGGCGCCCGGCTGCTGCATCTCCAGGCCCTGATTGAACCAGCCTCCCTGGGCATCGGTTACCAGCAGGTTGTTGGGGTTTTTCACGAAGGCCGTGATGCTGCTGGTGGTCTTGCCACCGAGAATCACCTGTGAAGCATGGGCCAGCGGTAGCAACGTGGCGGTAGCGAGCAGCATGCCAAGCGAGAGAGTGCTCTTCATGGGATATCCCTGGTTGGAGGCAGAGGTACTGCCATTTGATAGATCAGCACGCCGTAGCCGACATTCAGCGACAACGGGGCGGACTGCTGGTCGGGCGTGGTGGTTTCGATGACGACCCGCTGGCGCGGCCTGAAGGTCAGCCGCCAGACGCGGTGCTGCATGGGGGCGGACAAGGTGCGCAAGGTCATATGGCGTTTCTGCCCCGGTGACAGCACCAGGCGTCGGGGCGACACCAGCAGTGATGGAGCCCGCACCTGCTCGATGGGCGTCAGCACCTCCGGCGACTGCCCCGGGTTGAGCAGCAACTCTTGCTGTACATCCAGGAACAGCGGGGTATCGCCAGTGTTTTCCACATGCAGTTCCGGCATGCGTCCGCCGGGTTCCAGGCGCAGCACGCTGTCGGAGAGCTGCAGTACTCCGGCAGCCAGGCTGCATGCCGGGAGCAGCAAGGTCGCTACTCCGGCGCACAGGAGCGTTTTATGCACCCGATTCACGGCTGGAACAATGCCCATGGCGCACTCGGGGCTTGGGGAGGGCGTGAGCTATGCATCTTTCTCTCGCGGTATTCGTCAGTGAACATCAGCGGCAATCCAGGGCTATCGGTTTTTCATCGAAGTTGAAGGTCAGCTGCTTGCCGGGGAAGAAATGTGGGGTGCCGGGGAACACGGCGACGCGGTCCTGTTTCGAGCCATCGGCGGTCCTGAGATCGGAGAACAGCAGGCGTACGCTACCGGTGTTTTCCAGCAGCACGCCGCCTTCCTGGCAACGATGGCTCCAGGTTTCACGCTGGTTGGCGGGCTTGGGCATGTGGCGGACCAGCACGCCATAACCCACCGCCACGGAAACCGGTGCGGCGATTTTCTCCGTCGTTGCGTTATCGATCTGCAGCGAGCGCACGGGAATGACGTAGACCCGGTACAGCTCCTCGGCCTGGGGTTCATGCAGGGACCTGAGGCTGACCTTGCGGCTTTGACCGGCGCCTAGGGTGATCCTGTCGGGATTGGCCAGCAGGCCGGGCCTATCCAGTTCGCTTACCGGCACCTTGACCTCCGGGGCCAGTCCCGGGTTTTGCACTTTTTGCACGGACACCGAAAGATAGAGCGGCGCGTCGCCGAGGTTTCTCAGGCTGATGCTGTGTTCGTGGTTGTTGTAGACCTTGAGGCTGGCCGGCATCACCATCAGTTCACCTTCCGCATGAGCAGCGGTCGACGCGAGCAACAGCAGGCCGGGCAGGGCCAGTCGTGCCGGAGTGCGGAGGAAATTCATCGAGGGAGGCTCCTGTTCTGGATCTGGTCATTCATTGCAGCGGTACTGGCTCTGGCTGCCGTCGATGGTTTTCGAAAGGTCGCAGCGATAGCGTTGCTGGCCTTTCTCGACCGTGATGCCGGGCAGGACGGACTTGCTGGAGATGGAAAACAGGCCGTTGGGGTAGGCCGTGTCGCCGGTCTCGACGATGCGACCGCCCACCGGTTTGCCGGCGGGGTCCACGAGCAGGCCGCTGTAGACCATGTGGATGTCCACCTTGGCGTCGGCGGAGTACACCTGTCCGGGGTGGGCGCGGATGATGTTGGCCGGGACCTCGATGTTCATGTCCATGTCTTCGCTGTTGGTGAGGACGCGGGCGAATGCGACGTCGCCGTAGTTCCCCAGGGGCACGGCATAGGTACCGTCGCCAGCAACCGGATGGCCCTCCACGCTGAAGCCGTAGGGGGTATCGCCGATTGCCGGAGTGCTGAGCAACATGGCGCTGCCGCCCGGACTGTAGCGACCCAGGGAGATGCCCTGGGAGCTGGCGGCGAGCATGCCGCGATAGTTGAAGTCGGCGTTGCTGGTATCGGAATCGTGCCCGAGGTTGAGGGACACGTCGCCGCGGGTACCTGAACGGCTGGCGTAGGCGTTGACACTGTTCTTGCTGTCCAGCCGGCTGACCGTCATCCCGGCGGTGGAGGTGCCGTAGCTGTCCTGGAACTCCTTGCGGTAGTCGCCGCTGACCTGGGTCTGGCCACCTACCCGAGCTGCGCGGAAGCTGGCCTGGTTGCGGTCCAGGGTCCAGGTCATGTTGAAGTACACCGAGTAGTCGCTCTGGTCCAGGCTGCTGTAGCCGCCTTTCTGCACGCCGAGCACGAAGGATGACCACAAGCCGTTGGGGCGGTAGTTCCAGCGCAGCTCGGCCTGCTGGATCTCGCCACGACTGCGCTTCTGGTAGTTGTAGCCGGCCGTCACGCCCAGCAGGTTGCGGCTGTAGGACACGTAAGTGCTGGGCATGCCCTGATAGAAGCGCGAGACGCCGGTGTTCTGGTAGCGGTTGAACGACAGGTTGCCGAGCACGTCGTCGTTCATGCTCAGGTTGACGTAGCCTCCGGTGCTGCGCTCGCCACTGAGCAGCCCGATGGTCGGGGTCAGGCTGGCCGAGCCGATGGTGCTGGGGCGGGTGGCGTTGAGTTCGGTCGCCCAGCGCGAGTCACCGCTGACGGCGGAGGCGTTCATGTAGAACTGGCTCATGTTGCGGCTGGCGCTGGCCTGGAGCAGGCGGCCGCCGTCGTACATATCCTTGCCGGCGGTGATGTGCCAGGAATTGCTGCCGCCGCCGGCGAAGTTGAGGTTGTTGATGTCGCGGATCTCGCTGTTGACCACGTTGCCGCTGCGGTCGACGAGGCGTACCTCCACCGGGTAGTAGCCGCCGGGCATGTCCAGGTAGCTGAACTCGTTGCGGCCTAGGATGGCCGGGCGTTTGAGGATCAACCGGCCGTTGCGGTAGAACTCGTAGTTGCCCTCGCGTGCGGAGTACAGCACGAGGGAGCCGACGTCGCGGTCGGAGCGCAGGTTTTCCTGGCTGCCCAGGGTGACGAACTGGTCGAAGCTGGGAGTCAGCAGGGTGCTCACTGCGCCTGAGGCATAGTCCACGCTGTCCTGCTTGCCTGCCCGCAGGTAGGAGGAGCCGAAGTTCTTCTGCAGGAAGTAGGACGAGACGTCGTGGTCCTGGCGACTGTAGCCGCGGACTTCACTGCGGTTGGCATACCAGTTCATGTAGCCGAAGCTTTGCGAGGGCATTCCCAGCCAGGTGCTGCCACTCAGGTTCATGGCGCGATAGCCATCGGAGGCGCCGCGCAGGTCCAGCGACTGGTTGTTTACCAGCCCCCAGCTGGTCTCGGGCTGCAGGTAGTCGTTCTTGGAATCTCGCAGGCTCAGGGTTCGCCGCTGTTTGTCGATGCTCACGTGGTATTCGTCCAACGACAGGTCGCAGCCCTGTTGGCACTGCCTGTAGTCGATCCTGGCGAGCACCCTGCGGATCACATTCTGTTCCTCGACGGTAATGCCGTTCTCGGTGTATTTGCTGGCGTCGAACTCCAGCCGGTTGTGTGTCACCGAGTAGGACACCAACCCCGGCAGGGTCTTTCCGTTGAGCGTGGAAACGTAGGTGGCGCTGTTGTCCATCTCGACCGCGCTGAAGCCTTCCGGGACTCCGTAGGAGATCTTCATCTGGGCGAAGGCTGGAGTCTCAGCGACGGCGATCAGGTAAAGCGATAGCTTTGCCAGCCGAAAGGGGATTCGATGGATGCGCATACCAGGGGCTTTTGCTCTTGATAAGGTCAAAAAAACCCAGGCCCAGAGGACCTGGGAATCAATCAAGATCGGGCTACCGCAGGGTTATGGCCCAGTGGAGGAGACAGGTTCGAATACCATCACCAGGTCGCCGCTGTAGGTGCCACCGTCGTTGCCAGAAGTACCGCCAGGAGCTTCGGCGCTGATCTTCAGGTCGTGGATTTCGTCGGTGCCGCCGTCCAGGGCAATGGATTGCTTGACCTTCAGGGTATTGCCGACGGCCAGGGTGCCTTCACCGGCGGAGTGGCCGAACTTGACGGTGGGGTTGAGCATTTCCTTGCTGCCGTTGCTCAGCTTCAGGGGTTGGGCCAGGGAGACGTTGAAGTCGGTGCCCTTGGTCCAGACGCGGATGGGCAGGGTGCGAGAGAACTTGCGCTGCTTGTAGTCCTCGGCCTCCAGGGCCTCGGTGCCATACCAGGTGGAACCATCAGGCTTGGAGACGAAGATTGCGTCGTTGATCTGCGCGGTCAGGGTGATTTTCTTGGTCACCCCCTCGTCAGCTGCGTGGGCCATGCCGGTCAGACCGAGACCCAGGGCCATGAACAAGACGGATTTGTTGAGTTTCATCGTTCGATTCCATTGCTAGAAAAATACGCGCGCGGTCCGCATCGAATGCGGGTGGCACGGGTCCGTTCGGATCCGTGGCGGATTCTTCCAGTCGTGCTGGCATGGCAACATCAGCTGATTCCTAAACTACCGAGGAGCGACGCCAGCGAAGAAAACCAGGCTTTCGGGCGAGCTCGATATGCTTCGGATCGAGGGCTGCTCTGCAGGTAAAAAGCGGCCTCTGGGGGAGGGAAAAGGAGAGGCAGAGGGCTCATGTCCATGACTTCCCGCTGAGGGCAGGTGGCCATCGGCGAGCAGGTCGACAAAGCGCGAAGCGGCCAGGATTGGCCGACCCGCCAATGCCGTGTCAGGGTAGGGTTAGCCAGAGCGGCAAGACTGGCCAGTCGGAGAGATGGGGCTGGAACGGGTCGCGGCGCAAGGGGCCAGCGGCTCATCGAGAACGGAGGTGGCCGCTGCGCCTGGCCCGCAGCGGCTCGGTGGTTGATCGCAGTTCCAGGCGACGCCGGCCAGAGTGGTGGCCGGCCCCGGCTATCTATTCAGCAGCTCGAGGATGTCCTCGTGCAGCGCCCTGGGCAGGAACACCCCGGCTTTCTTGCTGCGCTCCCGGGCCTCGTAGCGACGCTGGGAAGGCAAGCGCGCGCCCTGGTTGATGATGGCATCGAACAGGGCCTGCGCACGCTTGGCGCCTTCCTCCGGCCTGCCGTTGGAGAACAGCTGCGGGTCGAAGGCCAGGATCAGCTCCCCGTGGAGCGGGGTGGCGCCCACGCCTTGGTCAAACGCCATGGACTCCATGCTCGTCATGTCGTTGATCAAGGCACCTGCCAGCAACTCCACCATGGCGGCGAGGGCCGAGCCCTTGTGTCCGCCGAAGGTAAGCATGGCGCCCGACAGCGCTGCCAGGGCATCGGTGGTGGGCTGACCGTCACTATCGATGGCGCAGCCCTGCGGCAGCGGACTGTTTGTGCGTCGGTGCAACTCGATGTCACCCCGTGCGATGGCGCTGGTAGCGAAGTCGAAGACAAAGGGATCGCGCCCAGGACGTGGCCAGCCGAAGGCAATGGGGTTGGTACCGAAGACCGGCTTGCTGCCGCCTGCCGGTGCAACCCAGCTATGACTCGGAGTGAGGGCCAGTGCCGCGAGGCCTTGGGCGGTCAGTGCTTCGATTTCCGGCCACAGGGCCGAGAAGTGATAGCAATTGTTGATCACCATGGCCGCCACACCGATCTGGCGCGTCTTGCGCACCAGGACCGGTAGCGCCGTTTCGAATGCCAAGAGCGAGTAGCCCCGGTGGGCGTCGACGGCGACGATACCGGCGCTGCGGTCGCTGAGAGTGGGCTGGGCTTGTGGGTCGACCTGGCCTTCGCGCATGGATTTCACGCACACCAGCAACCGGTACAGGCCATGGGAATGGCATTCGTCGGCCTGTCCGCTGGTGACGGTTCGGGCGATGGCTTGCGCATGCGCCTCGGAAAAGCCGTTGCTTGTCAGTACGTCGATGGACAGTTGATAGGCTTGGTCGAGCGACAGATTAATCAAGTCAGACATGGAACTTATCCTTGGGTCCTGAGTGAACATTGGATAGGTCGAGGGCCGGCCGGGCACCCAGTCTGGTCGCTGGCCGGCCCTCTGCAATCGCCCCTGGCGATACGCCGTCAGCCCTCGCGCTGGCCATTCACCAGGCGCGACAGGCCGCCAGGATTGGTTTCCTGGATGACCGCAGGCAGCAGTGCGTCCGGGAAGTTCTGATAGCAGACTGGACGCAGGAAGCGGGCGATGGCTGCGGTTCCCACAGAAGTGGAACGGGAGTCGGAGGTGGCCGGGAAAGGCCCGCCGTGGACCATGGCGTCGCAGACCTCGACACCGGTCGGCCAGCCATTGACCAGGATTCGCCCAGCCTTGCGCTCCAGGGTCGGGAGCAGGTGGCGAGCGGTCGGCACGTCGGCATCGTCCATGTGCAGGGTGGCGGTCAACTGCCCCTCGAGGTGTTCAGCGACCTGCTGCACCTGGGCGGCGTCATCGCATTCCACCACCAGGGAGGCGGAGCCGAAGATTTCCGCCTGCAGCGCCGCCTGCTCGAGGAAGTCCCGTGCGGTGGCGAGGAACAGGTGGGTCTGGCACTGGTTCGGGCCTTGTCCCTTGAGCCCGGCTCCCAGCACCCGAGCGCCGGCGTTGCCGGCCAGGGCTTGCAGGCCGCTTTCATAGGCCTTGAAGATGCCCGGTGTCAGCATGGTCTGGGCAGGGCTGCGCTGTACCGCCTCCCTGGCTGTGGCGACAAAGATATCGAGATCCTCTCCCTTGACGGCGATGACCAGCCCGGGGTTGGTGCAGAACTGGCCAGCTCCCTGGTTGAGCGAGGCGACGAAACCCTCGGCCAGTGCGGGGCCGAGGTTGTGCAGGGCATGCTCGAACAGGAAGACCGGGTTGATCGAGCTCATCTCGGCATAGACCGGGATGGGCTCAGGACGAGCTTGGGCGGCCTGGGTCAGGGCGATACCACCACTGCGTGAACCGGTGAAGCCTACGGCCTTGATGCGTGGATCGCTTACCAGGCCGATCCCGATCTCGACGCCAGAGCCGTACAGCAGGGAAAACACCCCGGGAGCCAGGCCGTGTTCGACCAGCGCCTTGCCGATGGCCCGGCCCACCAGTTCGCTGGTGCCCGGATGGGCGCTGTGTGCCTTGACGATCACCGGGCAACCGGCCGCGAGGGCCGAGGCGGTATCGCCACCGGCCACGGAAAAGGCCAGTGGGAAATTGCTGGCACCAAATACCGCCACCGGTCCCAGGGCGATGTGCCGCTGGCGCAGATCGGGGCGAGGCAACGGCTGGCGCTGGGGCAGGGCTTCGTCGACGCGTACGTCGAGCCATTCGCCGGCCCGCACCGTGCGGGCGAAGGTGCGCAACTGGAAGCAGGTGCGGCCGACTTCACCCTGGATCCGTGGGCGAGGCAGACCCGATTCCGCCACGGCGCGGTCCACCAGTACGTCGCCCAGCGCCTCGATCTGCTCGGCGATGCTGTCCAGAAAGGCGGCACGTTGTTCCAGGGAGGTTTCGCGATAGCTGTCGAAGGCGGACCAGGCCAGCGCGCAGGCCTGCTCGACCTGTTCGCGGGAGCCGCCGTGATACGCCGGCTCGAGGGCCTGGTCGGTTGCCGGGTTGATGGCCTTGATTGCATCACGGTTGCCCTGCACGGCTTGCCCGCCGATGAGCATTTTTCCTGTCAGGTCCATATCAGGCCTCCTGAAATGACAAAGGTATCTACCTGTCGCCTGATAGAGGACGGAGACAGGGGATGGGGAAATGCAAGCGGCGCGCATGGGCGCGCCGCTCAAGGGGAAACAACCGATGCCGTCAGGCCAGGTTGTGTTCTTTCGACCAGTTGGCATACCAGGTACGGAACAGCTGGTACTGGGCCTCGGCGTAATTGCGCTGGGCGTCGCTCAACACGTCGGTCTCATTGAAATGCAGGGTGTATTCCAGGTCGCCGTTGAGCACCATCAGGTGCTTGTAGTAGAGCACCAGGTCGCAGCCTTCATCGAACGACGACAACACGTGCAGCGCCGACTCCAGTTCCAACGCCAGGCGGCGAGCCCTGGCATCACCCTTGGCTGCCTGCTTGCTCAGGGCCACCAGTTGCAGCACTTCACGCGGCAGGGCGTTGCCGATACCGGTGATCGAACCGGTGGCATTGCAGTTGACGAAGCCGTTCACCACGTCGGTGTCCACGCCCACCATCAAGGTCACGGCGTCATCCTTGGAGGTGATGAATTCGGCGGCATAACGGCTGGCCGCGGCGCCCCCGAACTCCTTGAAGCCGATCAGGTTAGGGTGCTCGCTGCGCAGTTCGAAGAACAGGTCGGCACGGGTGGCGAAACCATAGTAGGGGCTGTTGTAGATGACCGAGGGCAGGTTCGGTGCTGCCGCCAGGATGGCCTTGAAGTGGGCCTTCTGCGCGACCAGCGAGGCACCGCGGGACAGCACGCGAGGGATGACCATCAGGCCATGGGCGCCGACCTTGGCCGCATGGGCCGCGTGGGATACCGCTTCCCGGGAGTTGACGGCTCCGGTGCCGACGATGGTCGGGATGCCGGCGGCCACCAGGCGGGCAACGCCTTCCTGGCGCTCGGCTTCGGTGAGCAACGGCCAGTCGCCCATCGAGCCGCAATACACCACGGCGCTCATGCCTGCCTCGATCAGCTCGCGGCCCTTGCGCACCAGGGCATCGAAATCCGGTTTGCGATCTGGTGTGCACGGGGTCATCAGTGCGGGAATGGTACCGGTGAAAATGTTGCTCATGACGCTACCTCATGGTTTTGGAGTGTGTTGTAGCTGCATCTATGGCACTGCCCCAGATCCTTGGGTGGTCGGGTTGGGTGCGCATAATCGAATATCGTATACGTTATATAATCGATGTCGGTTGAAGTAAAGCCTTGCCTGGTATTTCAGTGGACGCCAAGGGGAGCAGGTGTTCGATGGGCTCATCCGTGAGCCGGGGGGAGCGAAAGACGATCAGCGTTTCGACGTGCGCGCCACGGCGTCCCGGTCGACCTCTCGCAACGACATGCCACGGGTTTCCCGGGCGGCCGCGACGGCGATGATCGAGATCACCGCGGAAGCGACCAGGTACCAGGCAATGGGGGTCGAGCTGTTGTATTCCTTGAGCAGGGTGATGGCGATCAATGGCGCGAGAGAGCCGGCCAGGATCGGCGCTACCTGGTAGCACAGCGATAGCGCGGTGTAGCGCACATGGGTCGGGAACAGTTCCGACATCAGGGCGGAGTAGGGCGCATAGGTCATGGATTCGATGGCCAGGCCCAGGGTGATCGCCGCCATGATCAGCCAGGCGTTCCCGGTATCCATCATGGGAAAGCCGACGAACCCCCAGAAGCCGGTGAGCACCGCACCGGTCAGGTACACCGGCTTGCGGCCGACGATATCGGACAGGTAGCCCATCAAGGGAATCATGAAGAAGTGCAGCAGGTGGGCACCGAACATCAGCAGCAGGATCTGCGAAGTGTCCTTGTGCACCACCAGCTTCAGGTAGGTGATGGAGAAGGTGACGACGATGTAGTACAGGATGTTTTCGGCGAAGCGTGCACCAATGCCGATCAGCACTTCACGCCAGTACTGGGTCACGACCTCGATGACCCCCAACTGGTCCTTCTCGATCTTCTGCTGGCGTGCCTGGGCCTCCTTGAAGATTGGCGCATCGTCGACCCGGGTGCGGATCCAGTAGCCGATCAGCACCACGACGGCGGAGAACCAGAAGGCCACCCTCCAGCCCCAGTCGAGAAACTGGGCTTCGGACAGGTTGGTGGACAGGAGCAGCAGGATCACCGTGGCAATCAGGTTGCCGGCCGGCACCCCGGCCTGTGGCCAGCTGGCCCAGAAGCCGCGGCGGTTGTCCGGGCTGTGCTCGGACACCAGCAGCACCGCGCCGCCCCATTCGCCACCGAAGGCGAAACCCTGGATCAGGCGCAGCAGCACCAGTAGCACGGGCGCGGCATAACCGATCCGTTCGAAGGTCGGCAGGCAGCCCATCAGGAAGGTGGTGATGCCCACCACGACCAGGCTGATCTGCAGCAGATGCTTGCGGCCGACCTTGTCGCCGTAGTGACCGAACACCAGCCCGCCGATGGGCCTTGCCAGAAAGCCCACGGCATACAGGGCGAAGGCCGCGATGATGCCGTCCATGGCACTGCCGGTCTGGCGGAAAAACAGTTGGCCGAAGACCAGGGCCGAAGCCGTCCCGTATAAAAAGAACTCGTACCACTCGGCCACGGCACCAGCCATCGCTGCGGCCACCACCCGCTTGATCCCCGCGGGTGCCTTCCCGTCCGTTCGTTCCAGTTCGCGAGATGTCGCAGAAGTCGTCGAGGTCATCGATGTCGCACTCCGATACGTATTGTTAGGGGGAGTTTCGCCAGGGACTTCAGCCCGCCGCCCTTCTCCGATACAGGGTTGGTAGCGTGGGTGAAGTCATTTTTTATACTGTATTTCGTATACGATATATTTTAAAGCAAGAAAGAGGCCATAACGTTGTGCATGGCGTTGAGCCCCGATTTTGGCGGGTTGGCGGTCAGGGGATGGCAGTTGGAATTGGCGAGGTGAGCAGGAAGGTGTTACGGCAGGTGGCACTGGCCGGGCCAGTGCCACACAAGGGAGCACTCAGTGTGGCAGGTGTTCGTACAGGCTCTGGCACACGCCGTTGATGTGATTCTCGATCAGCCTGGCGCTGAGTTCGACATCCCGGGCGCGGCACGCGGCGACGATGTCCTTGTGCTCGTGGTCGGCCCGGTCCTTGCCCGCCGACAGGCTCATCTGCATGCGCAGGTAGCGTTCGATCTTGTCGTGGATCGAACGGATCAGGTTGACCAGGAACGGGCGCTGGGCAGGCTCGTAGAGGCATGCATGCAGTTCCCAGTTGAGTTCGGCCCAGCGCCCGATGTCGTCTTCCCCGATGAACTCGGCGCAGATCGCCTCGGCCCTGGCGAAGGTCTCCTCGGTCATGTTGGGCACGGCCAGACGAATCGCCTGGACCTCCAGCAGGACCCGGACCTCGAACATCTGCGCCAGCTCGGGTTCGGAGATCCGCGTGACCAGCGCGCCCCGATTGCGATGGAAATCCACCAACCCTTCAGCCTCCAGGCGCTTGAGTGCCTCGCGGACCGGGATCTTGCTCACGTTGAACGCCTGGGCGATATCGTCCTGGCGAACAGGTTCGCCCTCGGCAAGCTGGCCGGAAATGATCGCTTCGCGCAGGTGCTTGGCAATTATTTCCGAGGTCGAGGGCGTGACACCCAGGTTCGGTGCTTTGTTGAAGGGAAGTGGCACGGAGGTTACCGACGGAGGTTGAGAGTGCGGATATCTTATACGAAACCCCGGGGCTGACAAAAACCGCGCCATGCCAGGCCGCGACATCTGTCTGGACGCCAGCCATCGCGCCTTTCTACACTGGGCGCCGACTGGGTCATGGGGCATCGCCGATGAATCGCAATGAACTGCGCAAGGCCGACATCAACCTGATGGTGGTATTCGAGGCACTGATGCTCGAACGCAACGTCACCCGGGTGGCGGAGAAACTGTTCCTCGGCCAGCCCACCATCAGCTCCGCACTCAACCGGCTGCGGGCGATGTTCAACGATCCGCTGTTCATTCGCGTCGGCCATCGCATGGAGCCCACCGCCCGTGCCGAGCAGCTGATCCAGCACCTGTCGCCGGCCCTGGATGCCCTGTCCTCGGCCTTGAGCCTGACCCACGACTTCGATCCTGCCAGCAGCACCATGACCTTTCGCATCGGCCTGTCCGACGATGTCGAATTCGGTTTGTTGCCTCCCTTGCTGCGGGCTTTGCGCCAGGAGGCGCCGCAGGTGGTGGTCGTGGTCCAGCACGTGGATTACTGGCGGATTCCCGACCTGCTGGCCTCCGGCGATATCACCGTCGGCATCAGCCAGACCCGGGGCCTGCCGGCCAATGCCAAGCGCAAGTTGTTGCGCCATATCACCCCCAGCGTGCTGCGGGCCGATGCCAGCGACACGCCGATGAGCCTCGACGAATACTGCGCACGACCCCATGTGCTGGTGTCCCACACTGCCAACGTCGCCGGCTTCGCCGATGAGTGGCTGGCGGAGATCGGCCGTACCCGCCAGGTGGTGCTGTCGGTGCCGCAGTACAGTTCGCTGCCGGCATTGCTGGCCGGGACCACGCTGATCGCCAGCCTGCCCGACTATGCAGCCATGGCCATGGCCGTCACGGGGCAGCTGTACTGCGAGCCGTTCCCGTTCAAGACCCCGACCCTTGACCTCTCCATGGTCTGGCTCAGCCACGTCGATACCGATCCCGCCGAACGCTGGTTGCGTTCGCGCCTGGAAGCCTTCATGAGCGAGCGCCCGCCAATGCCGCCCGGCACCTGAGGGTCGATACCGGCGCAAGCGGGCGCTGGCATTGTTGGCGGCGCCTGCTTTGCTCAGTACATCCCAGTGGCAATCCTCAACCGGCGGAGAATGTCCATGAGTCGATCCCGTTCCCTGTTGCGTGGCCGTGGCAGCCACGACAGCGGCAAGGTGGGCATGGTCGAGCTGTTTTTCGACCTGGTGTTCGTGTTCGCCGTGACCCAATTGTCCCACGCGTTGCTGGCGCACTTGTCGCTCGGTGGTGGGGTGCAGGTGGCGCTGCTGATGGTGGCGGTGTGGTGGGTGTGGATCTTCACATCGTGGATCACCAACTGGCTGGACCCTGAGACGCTGCCGATCCGCATCGGGCTGTTCGTACTGATGATCGCCGGGCTGCTGTTGTCGTCCTCGATTCCCAAGGCCTTCGAGGAACGGGGCCTGCTGTTCGCCGCAGCCTATGTGTTCATGCAGGTGGGGCGTACCGCCTATTCGCTGTGGGCGGTGCGTGGCGAGCCGGTGAACATGACCCGCAACTTCCAGCGAATCCTGTTGTGGCTGATGTTCTCGGGCGTGTTCTGGGTGGCCGGCGGCCTGCTGCACGGCCCAGGGCGTCTGGTCTGCTGGGCCCTGGCCCTGGCCATCGAAGTGCTGTCGCCATCGGTGTACTTCTGGGTGCCGGGACTGGGCCGGTCGACCCTGGAGGACTGGAATATCGAAGGCAACCACATGGCCGAGCGCTGCGCGCTGTTCGTGATCATCGCCCTGGGCGAGTCGCTGCTGGTTACCGGTGCGACCTTCGCCGAGCTGACGACGACGGCCCAGGGGGTGCTGGGGTTCATCGTGGCGGTGATCGGCAGCATTGCCATGTGGTGGGTGTACTTCGACAGCGGTGCCGAGCGAGCCCATCACCGTATCGCCCATTCCGCCGATCCCGGGCGCCAGGCGCGGATCGCCTACACCTACATTCATCTGCTGATCGTGGCCGGGATCATCGTCAGTGCAGTGGCCGACGAGCTGGTGCTGGTTCATCCGGACCACGCCAGCCAGGCGGGGGTGCTGGTGATCGTCGGTGGACCCTGGTTGTTCCTGCTCGGCTGTGCCCTGTTCAAGTGGGTGATGAACGACCGGCCCTGGCCGCCGTTGTCGCACTTGGCGGGTTTGGCCAGCCTGGCGCTGTTGCTGCCGGCAGCCTGGAACCAGGTGTTTTCTGCCCTGATGCTGGGGAGCCTGACCAGCCTGCTGATGGTGCTGGTGGCCGCCTGGGAAACCCTGGCCCTGCGCGAGCGTGCGGTCACGGCGGGGCAATGAAACCAATGGTTGATTCAACGTTTGCGGCGCTTGTGTAGTATGGAGCGCCTTTAACCCTGACCGACACGGAGCTTTGCCATGCCGCACCTGCATATGGAATACACCGCCAACCTGCCGCAGTTGGATGCCGACAAGGCGCTGCTGCGCTTGAATCATGCGCTGGTGGCTTCCGGTCAGTTTTCCGACGAGTTCGACATCAAGAGCCGTGCCGTGAAGGTCGATGCGTTCCGGGTTGGCACCGGCCTTGGCGAGCGCGCTTTTGTCCACATCAAGCTGGCCCTGCTCAGCGGGCGTTCGCCGGAAATCAAGAAGCAGCTGTCCGAGAGCCTGCTGGCGGTGCTGCAGGACCTGGCCCCCTGGCCGGCAGAGCTGCAGGTTCAGCTGTGCGTGGAGATCCTCGACATCGATCGGGCCTCCTACACCAAGGCGGCCATCGGCCACTGACCAAGGCTGTGAGCGCAAGGCGCGTTGCCGGGTATTCAACAGGCGCCCAGCAGACCGTTGAAAAACGCAGGCGAGGCAGTCAGCACAGGGCCAAAACAGGCGAGTAAGCGCAGTTTACGTGTGGTAAATGAGCATTTTGACCGGGCTGGCGCACCAGCTTGTTTTCAACGCAGCGATGGTAGCGCAGGTGGTTTTTCAACGGCCTGCTAGAGCAGGCCCGGTTCAGCGCAGACCTTGACCACCTGCTCGCGGAACCAGGCCTGCGCGCTGTTCTGGTCGGTGTTTTCGCTCCAGTGCATTTCCAGGGTGAATCCCGGCAGGCCGGTGGGCGCTTCGCAATGGTTGAACACCGCCTCGTTGGCCAGCAATGCCTGGATGCGCCGGGGCAGGGTGAGGATGAAATCGGTGCCGGTGATCATCTTCAGTGCCGCGCTGTAGCTGTTGGAGCGGGCGACGATCTGCCGTTGCTGGGCCTGGCGCGCCAGCCAGCCATCCACCATGTTGCTGTCGCTGGTCCAGGGCGTGGGGAAGACGTGACGTCGCTCGACGAACGATTGCAGGCTGAAGCGCGCTTGCGCCGGTGGCGTCGCGCGCTTGTCGAAGACGCACACCAGGTCATCCTCGAGCAGCATCTGCGACTTCAGGTCGGCATGGCTGCGATGGAAGTTGGGGCCAAAGCCAATCACCAGGTCGAGGCTGGCGTCGCGCAACTCGTCAGCGGGAATGTCCGCTTCCAGCTTTTGCACATTGACCGTCACCGGCAGGTCGGCGTAGTCAAAACCCTTGAGCAGGTGCGGCAGGATCAGCAACTCGAAGTATTCCGGGGCGCAGAGATTGAAGGTCACGGCCTGGCGGGTCGGATCGAACGTCGGCACGTCGCTGTGGCACCGGTTGATGCTGTCCAGGATCTTCAGCACATGGCTGTACATGCTGGTGGCCTTGTAGGTCGGACGCATGCCGGTACGGGTGTTGATGAACAGTTCGTCCTGGAAACCGGTGCGCAGTTTCTTCAGGCAGTAGCTGACGGTGGACTGGCTGACGCAGAGGGTTTCAGAAACTCCGGTGACACTGTTTTGCT
Source organism: Pseudomonas sp. L5B5 (assembly GCF_020520285.1). Taxonomy (NCBI): domain Bacteria; kingdom Pseudomonadati; phylum Pseudomonadota; class Gammaproteobacteria; order Pseudomonadales; family Pseudomonadaceae; genus Pseudomonas; species Pseudomonas sp. L5B5. Next base: position 2,532,937 of record NZ_CP084742.1, on the reverse strand, counting down.
CGTACACGGCGACAAAGACCATGAGGTCCTGCATGTCGAGTTTTCTGAGCATGTTGCTGATGAGCATCCGATCCATCCCGCTGGGCACCAGGCGCCGGTGGCGCGCAAACCGGATCGATGCTAGCGGAACGATCGTCCTAGTTAAATGCCCGGAACGGGGTTTCGCGGACAGCAACGAGACATAAAATTCCGATAATACGACTTGTTCAATGTCGGGCCGAAAGCTGTCCCATGTTCAGGGGGGCTCTCACGCCATGGCGGGCTTCGGGCGACTGCTGCGCACCAGGCCGAACATGCCCAATGCCACCAGCACTGTGCCGAACAACTCCCCGGGCTGCGGGACCTGGCCGTGCCATGACCAATGGAACAGGGTCAGGAACAGGGTGCTCAGGTAGGCATAGGAAATCACCGTGGAAGGGGCGATGACCCCGATGGCCCGGTGCAGCAGCCAGAAGGTCGCCAGGGTGGCGAACAGCGCCAGGTACAGCAACCACAGCAGGTCGTGGCTGGTGAGCAACGTGGCGCTGCGCCAGCCGCCGCTGGCCAGGGAGGCGATGAACAGGAACAGCGAGCCGAAGAGCATGTTCCAGAACGTCATGGTCGCCGGGCCCAGGCCTTGCAAGATGCTGGCCTTGAAACGCTGGCTCAGCGGCGGATAGGCGGCCATGGCCAGGCAGCCCAGGGCGTAGACCCCCACCGCATACCACGAAGGCCATTGCCCCGGAGTGCCGCCCTTGAGGATCAGCAGCAGCGCCCCCGCAGCGGCCGTCAGCATCGGCAGCAGGCGGCGGCGCCGGCTGTCGCCGGGCAGCAGCCAGCCTTCGAACAACAGGGTCAGCAGGGGCACCAGGGTGTAGAGGGTCCCGGTGTTGACCGCCGAGGTGTAGCGCAGGGCCTCGAACAGCGAGCCGAAGTACAGCGCCAGCAGCAGGCCCAGCACGCCATGGGCCGCCAGCCCGGCAAGGCTCGGCACGCGCAAGCCCTTGAACCACAGCAGCGGCACGAACATCAGGGCCGAGAACAGCAGGCGCAGGGCCGTCAGCAGCACGGGATCGATGGTCTGGCCGACTTGGGCGGCGGCGAAGAACGAGGCGGCAATCAGCCCGGCCCAGAGCAGCATGCCGAGGTTGGCCTGGGTGAAACTCACAGGGTTCATGCAGGCCTCCCGGGCCACAGTGCGGGGCGATTCAATGGATATGTCGCTGGTAGTGCCGGGGATCGAAGCGCAGCGCCATGAGGATCATCACCAGCATCACCGCGGTCAGTGACCACCAGGCCCATTCGAAGCTGCCCAGCTGGTCGCGGATCATCCCCGCCAGCAAAGGCGACAACCCGGCGATCAGGTAGCCGATGCCCTGCACGAAAGCAGTCAGGCCACCGGCACGGCGCGGGTCGTGCAGGTGATCCAGGGACACGATCAGGCTCATGGGGAACAGCCCGCCGATTCCCAGGCCCAGCAGGCATGGCCAGAGCAGGCTCAAATGCTGCGGGCTGAGGATCAGGCCGCAGAAACCGGCGATGATCAACGCCAGCAGGACCACCAGGACCAGGCGGCGATCCTGGCTACGATTGGCGATGGCAGGGGTGATGAGGCCGGAGATCACTTCCATGGCGGTGAGAAAGCCCAGCAGCAAGCCGGCGTTCTGTTCGCTCCAGCCATTCTCTACGTAGTAGGGCGCAAGCCAGGCCAGCACGCAGGTGTAGGAAGCGGTACCCAGGCCGAAGAACACCGCCAGCAGCCACGCCCGACGGTTGCTGGCGAACGACTCGCGGCCGCTGCCGGAGGCCGGCAGGCCGGGCAGCGTGCGGCGCTGGGCGTACCAGAACACCAGGGCCAGCAAGGCCAGGATGGCCCAGATCGCCAGGCCCAGGCGCCAGCTGCCGGTGCGGTTCATCACCAGGGGCGCGAAGGACGCCGCGATGGCAGCGCCACCCATGATCGAGGTGACATACAGGCCCATGAACAGCGATACGTTGTTGGCGAAACGCGACTTGATCAGCGCCGGCATCAGCGCCTGGATCAGGGCGATACCGATGCCGGCCAGCACGGCGCTGAGAATCAGTTGCACGGCCGAGTCCATGAACAGCCGGGAGACCGTGGCCAGGCCGATGATCAGCAGCGACAGGACCACCGTACGGTGTTCGCCCAGGCGCTGGCTGAGGCCCATGCCGAAGAACATCGCCAGGCCCATGGCCATGACCGGCAGCATGGTCAGCAGCGAGGCCAGGCTGAAACTCAAGGGGATATCGCCACGAATGCCCGAGAGCAACGGGCCGACGGCGGCCATCGACGGCCGCAGGTTGAGCGCCACCAGGACCACGCTGACGATCAGCCAGGGTGCGGGGCGGGATGTTGCACGGACACTTTCCATAACCAGGCCTTCAAGGAGCAGGGGGCTGATTAGGCGGGGCCGTGGGAGGGGAGGGCAAATCAGAAAGTTTGCAGCACTATTTAGAAATTAAATAAGTGGCAAGCCGCAAGCCGCAAGCCGCAAGCCGCAAGCAAGCATGGCGCTTCTTGCAGCTTGAGGCTGGTGGCTTGCCGCTGCCTTTAGAACGGCTTGGTCGGCAGGTACTTGCCGTCCAGGGTGATCACGGCGCGGGAGCCGCCTTCGGGGTCCTCGACCTTCTTGATGTCCAGCTTGAAGTTGATGGCGCTGATGATGCCATCGCCGAATTGTTCATGGACCAGGGCCTTGAGGGTCGAGCCGTAGACCTGGAGCATTTCATAGAAACGGTACACGGTCGGATCGGTGGGGATGCCGCCAGGGATGCTGCCGCGCAAGGGAATGCTCTGCAGCAGGCGGCTGGCATCCTGGTCCAGGTCGAGCTTGTCGCACACCAGGTCGGCTGCAGTGGCCGGCAGCGCGTGCTGGCCCAGCAGGGCGGCGGTGACGAAGGCCAGGCTCAGTCCGGTACCGTCGGTGAGGTCTTGCCAGGACAGGTTCTTGCGGGCCTTGGCGTCGATGATGGTGTCGGCCAGGGCCAGGCGTGGGGCTTGGGCGAATTGGGATTGCAGCATGGGTGGATTCCTCTTGGGTGAGTGAAGGATGTGGCTCAAGCAGCGGTTGCAGGACGGCTGGCCAGGGCACAGGTCTGCGGGTGCTGGGCCAGGGAAACGAAGCGCCGGGTGTGTCCATCGAGTGCGGCGATGGCGCCGCTTTCGATGTCGTAGACCCAGCCATGCAGGTTCAGCCGTCCCTGTTCCAGGGCCAGCGCCACCGAGGGGTGCGTCTTCAGGTTAGCCAGCTGGGCGATGACGTTGTCCCGTACCAGCGCATCCAGGTGCTCGGCGGGTGTGGCGTGCTGGCGTGCGGCGTTGATCACCTTGGCCGATTCGGCATGGCGCAGCCAGTTGGCCACGGCGGGCAGGTGGTCGAGGCATTTGCAGGTGGAAATGGCCGTCATGGCGCCGCAATCGGAATGGCCGCAGATGACGATGTCGCTGACCCCAAGCACCGCGACCGCGTATTCCACCGTGGCCGAGACGCCGCCGGGCTCGGGGCCATAGCTGGGCACGATGTTGCCGGCATTGCGGATCACGAACAGGTCGCCAGGCTCCTGCTGGGTCAGCAGTTCCGGTACCACCCGGCTGTCGGAGCAGGTGACGAACAGCGTGCCAGGGTTCTGGGTGCTGGCCAGTTGCTTGAACAGCTCGCTGCGTTGCGGGAAGGCTTCGCGCTGGAACTTGAGGAAGCCGTCGATGATGTGCTGCATGGGAGTCTCCTTGCGTCGCTGATGGGGCAAGGATCGGGGTTTCACGCTATAGCGTCCAAGACCGGTTTATTATGCTTTCCATAAGTCATGCCTATAGTTGAAACCGCCATGCTCTTGCGTCATATCCGTTACCTGCTGGCCGTGGCCGAGCACAGCAACTTCACCCGCGCCGCCGAGGCGCTGCACGTGTCGCAGCCGACCCTGTCGCAGCAGATCAAGCAACTGGAGGCGTCCCTGGGCGCGCCGCTGTTCGATCGCTCCGGGCGCAGCGTGCGCCTGACCGATGCCGGCCAGGCCTATGTGGTTTATGCCCGGCGCGCCCTTCAGGATCTGGAGGCTGCGCGGCGGGCCATGCATGACCTGCAGGACCTGAGCCGTGGTTCGTTGCGCCTGGCCTTGACCCCGACCTTTACCGCCTACCTGGCCGGTCCGCTGCTCAGTCGGTTCAACCAGCGCTATCCAGGCATCAGCCTGAGCATCGAAGACATGACCCAGGACCGCCTGGAAGCCGCCCTGGCCGAAGACCGCCTGGACCTGGGCATCGCGTTTGCCGGGGAGCACCTGGCGGAGGTCGAGAGCCAGGCGCTGTTCAGCGAGATCCTGAGCCTGATGGTCGGCCCGCAGCATCCGGGGCGCGAAGATGAGCCGTTGACTGCCGAGGCGCTGGGGCGACAGTCGCTGGTGCTGCTCAGTGGCGACTTCGCCACTCGCCGCCACATTGACTCGTATTGCCGTCAATTGGGCATTGCACCGTGCATTGCCATCGAGGCCAATTCGGTCAGTGCGCTGGTGGAGATCGTCCGTCGCGGACCGTTGGCGACGTTGTTGCCCAGTGCCATTGCCCGGGAGCAGGCGGGCCTGCGGGCGCTGTCCCTGGTTTCACCCCCGGCGCCGCGCAGCGTGGTGCTGCTGGGGCGTCGAGGGGCCTATCGCAGCGCTGCCTGCCAGGCGTTCCGGCAGTTGCTGGAGCAGGACTACGGTGCCGCCAGCCACTGATTGACCACCTGATCATAGGCGCCGGTGGCTTTGCTCAGGTGCAGCCACTGGTCGACGTAGCTCTTCCAGGCCATGTCATCCCGGGGCAGGAGGAAGGCCTTCTCGCTGTATTGCAGGGCATGCTCGGGGTTGACTGCGCAGAGTCCCGGCTTGCGCCGTTGCTGGAAGCGCGCCTCCGAGGCGTCGGTGATCATCACGTCGGCATGGTGGTTGAGCAGTTGGTCGAAGATCTTCACATTGTCGGCGAACAGGGTCAGGTCGGCGTTGGGCAAGCGGGTCCTGGCGAAGACCTCGTTGGTGCCTCCCGGCGGCTCGATCAGGCGCACCGAAGGTTGGTTGATCTGCTCCACCGTCTGGTAGCGCTTGAGGTCCTGGCAACGCACCAGGGGTATCTTGCCGTCGACCCCCAGGGGCTCGCTGAAGAAGGCTTTTTTCTGGCGTTCCAGGGAGACGGAGATACCGCCCACGGCGATATCGCACTGCTGGCCTTGGAAGTCTGCCATCAGGCTCTTCCAGGTGGTGTTGACCCACTTGACCCTGATCCCGAGGCTCTGGGCCAGGGATTCGGCCAGGCTGATGTCGATGCCCTCGTAATGCCCGTCATCGCGCAGGTAGCTGTAGGGCTTGTAATCGCCGGTGGTGCAGACCGTCAGGTGGCCGCGTTCGATCACCTGGTCCAGGCGCGAGGTCGGTTCCTGGGCCTGGCCCAGGGCAGGGACGGCAAGGCCCAGCAGGGTGCCGAGCAGAAAGCGAGGGAGCATGGGAGTCGTTCCTTGATTGGCCGGATGCGGGGCATTATTGGCATCGCACCGACACCGGGCAAGGGTTGCGGGCGGTGTGATCGCTGTCGGAGGATCGGCCTGGCAATAGCAGTCTGGTTGCATTTCGACCTTTTTTTCACGAATGGCCGGTTAACCTGTGGTTCCTGGATTCCCACTAGAGTTCATCCTTCATGTCGTCCCATCCCCCACCGTCCATCGAGCTTGAGTTCGCTCGGCGCTACGACCAGGAGCACGCGCGCGTCTGTCGCGAAACCCGGCCTGCCGGGGCAAGGGCTCGCCTGGGCTCGTGGCGCATGGCCCATCTGGTGCGCCATGCGCTGAAGGTGGCGGGCGAGCCGGGACTGATCCTGGACGTGGCCTGCGGTGCCGGGCGCCATTGGCCGCTGCTGGCCGAGCATGGCAACCGGGTGATCCTCGCGGCGGACCCTTCCCAGGACATGCTGAGCCACGCCCAGACTCATCATCCGGCCAGCCTGATGAAGCGGGTCAAGACCTTTCACAGCTCGGCGTTTGACATCGGCCTGTCGGCCAATGCGGTGGACAGCATCATCTGCATGCAGTTGTTCGCCCATGTCACCCGCAGCGAGGACCGCCTGGCGTTGCTGCGCGAGTTCCACCGGGTCAGTCGCGATTCGGTGATCGTCGCGACCCGGGTCCAGTTCACCCTCAAGGCCTGGCGGCCGGCAGGGCATGAGGGCTTGCCGCTGGCCGACAAGACGCAGCTGGAAAGCGAGTTTGCCCAGGCCGGGTTCGAGGTCCTCAACCACCAGGACCTGCTGCCCGGGTGCGCTCCTTCACGGATCTACGTGTTGAGAAAACAGGGTTAAGCCAGGCTCTCGGACTATCCTTGTTCCCCGGCGGCAGGTTTCGCACTCGCTCTTATCGGCTGAATGCTCGGAAATCGCCAGGGGCGATATATACTGCGCGCCATTCTTCAAGGGAGAGCCGTGTGGCCATCGATATACACTGGGTTCGCGACAACGATAGCCTCGGTCAGCTTTGCGTCCAATGGCAGCAATTGCCCTTCGTCGCCCTCGACACCGAATTCATGCGGGTCGACACTTTTTATCCCATTGCCGGCCTGCTGCAGGTCGGCGATGGGCAGCGCGCCTACCTGATTGACCCTTTGACCATCGACAACTGGCAACCCCTGGCCGAACTGCTGGAGAACCCGGCGGTGGTCAAGGTGGTGCATGCCTGCAGCGAGGATCTCGAAGTCCTGTTGCGCCTGACCGGCAGCCTGCCGGTGCCGTTGTTCGACACGCAATTGGCGGCGGCCTACCTCAACCTCGGGTTCTCCATGGGGTACTCGCGCCTGGTGCAGGAAGTCCTGGGCATCGAGTTGCCCAAGGGCGAGACCCGCTCCGACTGGCTGCAGCGCCCGCTGTCGGAGACTCAGGTCAGCTATGCCGCCGAAGACGCCGTGCACCTGGCCCAGGTGTTCAGCCAACTGCGTTCGAAACTGTCCGAGGACAAGTACCGCTGGGTGCTGGAGGACGGTGCCGAGCTGGTGGCCAACCTGCGCCGCGAGGTGGACCCCAACGAAGCCTACCGCGATGCCAAGCTGGCCTGGAAACTGTCCCGCGCCCAACTGGCGGTCCTGCGCGAACTGTGCGCCTGGCGCGAGCGCGAAGCTCGCGCACGGGACCTGCCGCGCAACCGCATCGTGCGGGAGCATGCGCTTTGGCCCCTGGCCAGGACCCAGCCCGATACCCTGGCCGCGCTGGCCAAGATCGAAGACATGCATCCGCGTACCGTGCGCCAGGATGGCGAGTTCCTCCTGGACCTGATCAAGCGCACGGCCAAGCTCGGCCCTGAGCACTGGCCACCGGCATTACCCGAGCCGCTGCCGATCGAAGCCTCGGCCCTGATCAAGCGCCTGAAGGCGGTGGGCCAGGCCGAAGCCGAGCGCCTGGAGATCGTGCCGGAGCTGATGCTGCGCAAGAAAACCCTGGAGAGCCTGCTCAAGACCGGCTTCCCCAACGGGCCTTACCAACTGCCTGATTCGCTGCGTGGCTGGCGCCGCGAATTGATGGGCCAGGCGCTGCTGGACAGCCTGGCCACCGCCGGAGAACAGCCTTGAAACGTATCTGCTCCATCTACAAAAGCCCGCGCAAGAACGAGATGTATCTCTACGTGCTCAAGAGCGAAGCCCTGGAGCGCGTGCCGGAAAACCTCCTGCTGGCGTTCGGCAAGCCGCAGCACGCCTTCGACCTGGTGCTGACCCCGGAACGCACCTTGGCCCGGGAAGATATCCACCTGGTGCTGGAGAATCTCGATAAGCAGGGCTACCACCTGCAGATGCCGCCGGCGGAAGACGAGTACATCGAGCACTTGCCTGAAGAGTTGCTGCGCCGCAATGATCCGGTCTGATTCCTAGCCGCTCGGTCCCGAGCGTTTTTCCTGTGCAATTGACTGACCTGGCCGCCTGGAACGATGGAGCGATACTCCGTCGCCAGGCGGCCTGTACCGTTTTTAAGGTTTGAACCATGCGCGTTCTGATTGCCGAACACGATCACGCTGTTTATGCCCGCCTGCTGCGTCAGGCGGCCCCGGACCTGGATGTACTGACCAGCGGCGACTCCGCCGAACTGGCTCGCCTGGCGACGGACTGCCCGGTCTGGCTGGGCCAGCCGGATCTGCTGGCCACCCTGTTGCGCCAGGGGCACCAGCCCCAGTGGCTGCAGTCGACCTGGGCCGGCATCACTCCGCTGCTGGCCGATGGCCTGCCTCGGCATTACCGCCTGACCCGGGCCGTGGGGATTTTCGGCCAGGTGATGGCCGAATACGTACTGACCTACATCCTGGGCCATGAACGCGAAGTGCTGGCGCGACTGGTCAGCCAGGTGGAGCGCAAGTGGGACAACCGCCTGGGCCAGAGCCTGGTGGGGCGCAAGGTGCTGATCGTCGGCACCGGAGACATCGGCCAGAGCGTGGCACAGTTCCTGGTGCCATTCGGCGTCAAGCTGTACGGCATCGCCAGCCAGGCCCGGGAGCAGGCGCCCTTTGTCGAGGTGGCCGGCCTGGAGGATCTGGGGCGGCTGGTGGGCGAGATGGATTACGTGGTCAACCTGCTGCCCAACACCCCCAGCACCCATGATCTGTACGATGCGGCGCTGTTCAAGCAGTTCAAGTCCAGCGGGCTGTTCATCAACGTTGGCCGTGGGGTCTCGGTGGTCGACGCGGACCTGGTGCAGGCGCTCAAGGACGGGGACCTGGCCGGTGCGGTGATCGACGTCTGTCGCCAGGAACCCTTGCCGCAACGGCATCCGTTCTGGACGGCCTGGGGCCTGCTGCTGACGGGCCACAGCTCGGCCCCCACCTCGCCGGAGCTGATGGTGCAGTTGTTCGTGGAAAACCTGCGGGCCTATCAGGAAGGGCAACCCCTGCGCGGCGACGTGGATTTCGCCCGGGGTTACTGAAAGGCTGAGCGGCAAGCGCCTATCTTGCCGCTTGCCGCTTGAGGTTTCAGAGGTTGAAATCGCCTTCGGCGACGGTTTCGCTCAGGGGGCGGCGTGGGCTCGGTGCTTCACGGGCTTGCAGGTAGTCGGCCAGGGTCGCCTTGTCTCCCAGCTTGCCCACGGCCACGGCTGCGTGCAGCGCATAACCTTCGGGAATCTTCAGCTCCTTGCGGGTCAGTTCCTGATCGAAGCCGGCCATGCCGTGGGTGTGCCAGCCGCTGAGGCTGGCCTGCAACGCCAGGTGGCCCCAGGCCGAGCCAGTGTCGAAGGTGTGCCACAGGGCCGGGGTTTCCTCGCTGGCGCCAGGGGCGGCGAAGGTGGTCTTGGAGATCACGATCACCAGTGCCGAGGCATGCTGGGCCCAGCCTCGATTGAACTCGTTGAGCAGACCCAGGAAACGTTCCCAGTTCGGCGTGTCGCGCCGGGCGTAGAGAAAACGCCAGGGTTGCGAGTTGTAGGCTGAGGGCGCCCAGCGCGCGGCTTCGAAGAAGCTCAGCAGGGTTTCTTCGGGGATGCTTTCGCCGGTGAAGGCCCGTGGCGACCAGCGCTGGGTGAATTGCGGGTGGATGGCGTAGTCGGCAACGCGAGGATTGGCGCTCATGCAAAGACTCCAGACAACGTTGGGGAAAATGGAATAACCGGCAGGCGCAGTTGGGCTGGGCGGAGGGGTTTTCCTGACCCGTGGGGTGCTCCGGGTACGACGCGGTAGGGCGTCGATGGCACCCGGGCGTGGGTCGGTCCGGGGAGCAAAGCTACTGTGCCCACTGGCGGCTGGCAAGCCCTGGGCTACCGGCAGTCGCCAGTGCTTGGCCCGCCGGGTCTTCGGCACTAGACTGGCGGCCTTTTCACCCTCGGATACTGATGCTTGAGCCATGGCCGCCAAAGTCGAACCTTTCTGGATACGCAAGACCCTCGAACAACTCGACCAGCAGGAATGGGAGTCTTTGTGCGATGGCTGCGGCCTGTGCTGCTTGCAAAAGCTCGAGGATGAAGACGACAACAGCGTCTATTACACGCGCATCGCCTGCAAGCTGCTGGACCTCAAGACCTGCCAGTGCAGCGATTACCCCAACCGGCGCGAGTCGGTGCCCGATTGCATCCAGCTCACCCCGGGCAAGGCCGACGAGTTCAAGTGGCTGCCGCCCACCTGCGGTTATCGCCTGGTGAGCGAAGGCAAGGACCTGCCGCTCTGGCACCACCTGGTGTGCGGTGATCACGATGCGGTGCACCACGAGCGGATTTCCCAGTCCGGGCGCATGCTCGCCGAGGGCAGCGTGGCGGAAGACGATTGGGAAGACCACCTGATCTTCCGCGCGGGCTGAGGCGCTCCGCTCGCCTGGGCGAGTCGGGCTGTTCAACGCCACATGAGCTGAGCGCAACAGCTCGCAGGCAGCATCTCAAGCAAGGAGTGTGTATGAGGGTGGGGGCGAAGCTGGCGCTGGCCGTGGCGATGCTGGGAATGACGCTGTCGGCGTTCGCGGCGAAAAAAGTCGACCTGGATTATCACGTACGTTTCCTGCCCCAGAGCGACCAGGCCGAAGTACGCCTGATCCTGGCCGATGGCGCTGCGCTGCGCAGCCTGGATTTCGACCTGGGCAAGGATGGCGACTACAGCGACTTCAAGGCCGACGGCCAGTGGCAAGCGGTGGCTGGCGAGTCGGGTGGGCGGCGCGGCACCTGGCGCCCGGCCAGCGGCCAGGCGAGCCTGAGCTACCGCGTGCGCCTGAGCCATAGCCCGAAGAAGGGCAGCTACGACAGTCGCAGCAATGCCAACTGGGCCTTGCTGCGCGGCGAGACGCTGGTGCCGCCGGCCCGGCTCGACCAGCAGGATGGCATCGAGTTGATGGCACGCCTGGAGGTTGAACTGCCCAGCGGCTGGAAGAGCGTCGAGACCGCCTGGCCACGTGTCGGCAAGCAGCGCTTTCGCATCGACAACCCCGAGCGACTGTTCGATCGCCCCACCGGCTGGATGCTCGCCGGCAACCTGGGCAGCCGGCGGACCCGCCTTGGATCTACCGAGGTCAGTGTGGTGTCGCCCCTGGGCCAGGGCATGCGGCGCATGGACATCCTGACCCTGCTGACCTTTGTCTGGCCCCAGGTGCAGGCCGTCTTTCCACGCCAGCCGGGCAAGCTGCTGATCGTCGGCGCCAGCGATCCGATGTGGCGGGGCAGCCTGGCCGGTCGCGACTCGCTGTACCTGCACAGCCGCCTGCCGCTGATCAGTGAAAGCGGCAGCAGCCCGCTGCTGCGCGAGCTGGTGCAGTCCCTGTCACGGATCAACGACAGCCAGCACAGCGACTGGATCAGCGAAGGACTGGCCGAGTACTACGCCATTGAATTGTTGCGTCGCGCTGGCGGCATCAGCGACGAGCGCTACCAGGTCCTGCACAAGCGCCTGGTGCGCCAGGGGCAGAAGGTCGTGAGCCTGCGCGGCGAGCAGGTGGACGCCGCAACGGTGGCCCGTGCCGTGCTGCTGTTGCAGGAGCTGGACCGGGAGATTCGCCTGAAGACCCGCAACAAGCGTTCGCTGGATGACGTACTGCAAGCGGCGATGCGCCTGGAACGCGTCAGCACCGCCCAATTCATCCAGTTGAGCGAGAGTGTGCTGGGCGAGTCGTCCCGCGTCCTGGACAACCCGCTCCTGCGCTGAGCCGTGGCTCAGCCTTTGGCTTGCGGGGACTTGGCCACTGCTTCGGCGGCCGGGGTCGTGCGTCCGGCAGCATCGGCATTGGCCTTGAGGTCGCGCAGTTCGCTTGCGGCACGTTCGATCCTGGTTCGCACGTCCTGCATGTCCTGGCGGCTCTTCTCCAGCAGACTCTTGGCCGAGCTGTGCCCGGTGATCCCGCGGGCCAGGGCCACGCCGCCGATGGCTACCTGGACCAGGCCGAACACGCCACCACGGCGCAGGCCCTTGCCCATCATCACCACGCCGCCGGCCAGTGAGCCGATGCGCTCCCAGCCCTGGACATTCTGTTGTGGACGGCTCTGGAACGGGGTCGACTCGATAGTCTGCAGTTGTTTGCGCTCGCTCATGATCTGTCTCCTTGGGGAGGTGGGTGATATAGGGCTGACTGCGCCGGGACCCCGACGGTTCCCGGGCATTGGGCGCAGATGATTCAGTACTTGGGGCCGGAGCGGGTGTTGTTGCCCTTGGCCAGGCGGTCGTAGAGCACCACGTTGACCGTGGCTGCCAGGTTCATGCAACCGTGGGTGGGGATGTAGATCACGTCTTCGCACCAGTCGCGGATCTCCTTGTCCAGGGAGCCGTCCTCCGGGCCAAAGATATACAGGGCACGGTCCGGATGGGTGTATTCGGGCAGCGGGCGGGCACCTTCGACCAGTTCCACGGCAACGGGGATGCAGCCCAGGGGGAGGATCTTCTTCAGGTCGTCGATGCCGATCAGCGGGATGTCCTGGTGGACCTTCTTGGTATCAGTGACGAAATCGCGAGCACGCTCGTAGCGCTTTCCGGTGTAGAACACCGAGGCGACGCCATAGCAGCCGGCGGCGCGCATTACCGAACCCACGTTCTCCGGCGACTTGGGGTTATACAAACCGATGCAGCTGTACCTTTTGTTTGCCACGAGCGAGGAGCCTTGGAGAAAAAGCGCGATTATACGGGGATTGCCCACGGCTCGGGGGGGCTTGTTATGACGAGGAAACTTGTTCGCGCTGGAGCGCGCAGCACGCCAGGCAGCGGCCAATGAGGTGTAGCAGGTCGGCCGGGAACATAGGCTTCACGGCTGCCTTGCAGCCGAACGGGAGCAAGCTCCCTCGCCACAATGTGCTCGGCCGCCGACGCTCACTCCGGGTCTTTGTTCATCAGTCCGGCCAGGGCCGCGAAGGGGTTGTGGGTCGCCTTGGCGACCTTCGGGGTGCTCAGGGAGCCTTCGCCGAAGTACTGCTGGTCGGTGTAGCGCGAGTGCTCGTTGTCATGGCAGTACAGGCACAGCAGCTCCCAGTTGGAGCCGTCCTGGGGGTTGTTGTCGTGGTTGTGGTCGCGGTGATGCACGGTCAGCTCGCTCAGGCGCTTGCCGGAGAACTCCCGGGCGCAGCGGCCACAGACGTGCGGGTACATTTTCAACGCCTTGTCGCGATAGCCCATTTCCCGGTCGCGCTGGGCGTCGGCAAGGATACGGTCCAGCTTGGCGGTGTTGGACGGGGGAGTGGACGAACTCATGGGTTCACCTTTGTAGAAGGACTAATGACGGTAATGGATAAAGTTTAGCTCAGGCCTTGAGCTTCTCGGCAATCCAGATGGTGTGCCGGGTGCCGCGATTGCCATGGGCGAAGACCTGTACTTCCTCGGCCTTGAAGCCGGCCTTGCGCAGGCGCTCGGAGAACTGCCGGTCGGCGCTGGCCGACCACACCGCAAGTATGCCCTTGGGGCGCAGGGCTCGGGCGCAGGCAGCCAGGCCGGCGCTGGAGTAGAGCCAGCTGTTGGCTTTCTGGGTCAAGCCTTCGGGACCGTTGTCGACGTCCAGCATGATCGCGTCGAAACCCTGGGGCTCGGCCTGCAGGACCTTGGCCACGTCCTCCAGGCGGATCACCGTGCGTGGGTCCAGCAGCGGCCGGCCGGACTTTTCGCCGAGCGGGCCACGGTTCCATTCCACCACCCCGGGTACCAGCTCGGCGACCACCACTTCGGCGCTCTTGCCCAGGTGCTTGAGAGCCGCGGCCAGGGTGAAGCCCATGCCCAGGCCGCCGATCAGCACTCGCGAGTTGGGGCGCCCGGCGACCTTGCTGCAAGGGATCTGCGCCAGGGCATCTTCGGAGCCGTGCATGCGCGTGTTCATCAATTGGCCGCCGTCGCCGCCCTGGATCTTGATGACGAAATCCTCACCGTATTCGAACAGGCACAAGGCACCGCCGTTTTCAGGAATCGCAGTAGTGTCCAGCAGTACGAAACGTTTCATGGAGATCTCATTGAGGAAGGCAAAACGCCCCGGTTGGGAGTAGCCTGATGCCAGACAATAGCAATGGAGCCATTGATGAAGCGCACTATTCTAACGGTGATTGCCCAGGCGGCGCTCGCCCTCACCGCTACCCTGGCGCTCAGTGCTGGCCCGGCTTTGGCCGACGAGCCGCAGAGCGCCCCGGTGGTCACGCCGACGCCGACCCTGGGCACGCCGGGAACCGCCACACCGACCCCCTATCCGCAAGTGACCCCGCCCAGTACCCCGAAAGCCGGCAGCAGTGGCAGCGCGCCGTTGCTGCCGCCCATCGACATGCCCAAGCCGCCCAAGGACCAGACCCTGCCGGGGCTGGAGCAGAACGACAACAAACCCAAGGTTCAGGGTTGACGGATGTAGCGGGTTTCTGTGGCGAGCGAGCTTGCTCCCGCTCGGCCACGCAGCGGCCGCATCAACGGGACCCCACGATGTGACGGTTGAAGCCGGGGGCGGCTCCGCCACCCAGCGGGAACAGGCTCCCTCGCCACAGGTTGTCGGTTAGAACTGCTGCGCGAGCAACTGGCCGTCGGCCATGCGCAGGCGCCTGGACAGTGAAACCGCCAGGGCACGGATGATCTTGGCGGCGATTTTCGGCGCGTCGCCGAGCATTTTCTCCAGGGAGTCCTTGCCCAGGTTGAGCAACTGGCAATCGCTGGCGGCCACGCAGGTGGCCGAGCGTCGCTCGCCATCGAGCACCGCCATTTCACCGAAGGCCCGCCCGCTGCGCAGGGTAGCGACACTGACGAGCTGGCCGTCATGGCCGCGTTTCTGCACGGCCACCTGGCCACTGTGGATGATGCACATGAAGCTGCCGGCATCGCCTTCATGAAAGATCACATCGCCCTTGGCGATGCTGTTGATGCTGAAGTACCCGGCGGCAGCATTGAAGTCGGCGGGCAGCAACTGGTCGAACAGGCCGCAGTCCATCAGCCAGTCGCGGATTTCATTGTTCAGGAGAGTGGGTTCGGACATGGGGTCACGGTCTTTTTCTTGGGGCTGTGGCCCGGGCGCGAGCCCAGGTCGGCGGTGGTCCAGTTTAAGACCGGAGCACCGCCGGGAGTTCCTCAGCCCAGGTCCAGAATGTTCAGGATAAAGGCATATTCGAGGGCTACGTCACGTAATCCCTGGTAGCGACCGCTCATTCCGCCGTGGCCGGCACCCAGTTCGGTCTTGAGCAGCAGCAGGTTGTCGTCGGTCTTGGTGGCGCGCAGCCTGGCCACCCACTTGGCCGCTTCCCAGTACTGTACGCGGCTGTCGTTGTAGCCGGCGATCACCAGCGTGGCCGGGTAGGCCTGTGCCTGCACGTTCTCGTAAGGGGCGTAGGCCTTGATGCGCGCGTGGACCTCGGGTTCCTCGGGGTTGCCCCATTCGTCGTACTCGGTGACGGTCAGCGGCAGGTCCGGATCGAGCATGGTGTTGAGCACATCGACGAACGGGACTTCGGCAATGGCGACCTGGAACAGCTCGGGGCGCTGGTTGAGCACGGCGCCGATCAGCAGGCCCCCGGCGCTGCCGCCACTGATGGCCAGCTGGCGGGAGGTGGTCAGGCCCTGGGCGACCAGGTGTTCGGCGCAGGCGATGAAGTCGTCGAAGGTGTTCTGCTTGTGTTCCTGCTTGCCGGCGCGGTACCAGGCCTCGCCCAGTTCGCCGCCACCCCGCACGTGGGCGATGGCGAAGGCCACGCCGCGGTCGAGCAGGCTCAGGCGAGCGTGGGAGAACCAGGGGTCGAGGCTCTCGCCATAAGCCCCGTAGCCGTACAGGTAGAGGGGCGTGGGACGGCCCAGGCATTCGCGCTTGACCACCAGGCTGATGGGCACCCGCGTGCCATCGGCCGCGGTGGCCCACAAACGCTGGCTGACGTAGGCATCGGCATCGAACTCGCCCAGTACCGGGGTCTGCTTGAGCACGTGCTGCTCGCCATCGACCAGTTGCAGCTGGCGGACCTGGGCCGGGCGGTTCAAGGCTTCGTAGCGCAGGCGGATACGCTCGCTGGAGAACTCCAGGCTGTTCTGCACATGCAGGCTGTAGGCGGCATCCGGCAACTGCACGCGGTAGCTGGGCAATCCTTGTGGATGCACCTCGATGACCGGCAGTCCGCCTTCGCGCAGGCTCAGGGTCATGGCCCCGGCATTGAGGGTCACGCCGTCGAGCATCACTTCGGGATTGTGGGGCACCAGCAACTGCCAGGCGTCCTGGGTCGGCACGCTGCCGGTATCCGGTGCCTGGTACAGGGCAAAGTTGATGCCTTCACGGTTGCTGCGCACGAACCAGGTCCATTGCCCATCGAGCAGGCCGTGGTCGACGTCATACTCATGCCCCTCGACCCGGGGCGCCAGGCAGGTGAATGGCAAGTGCGGCTGCCCGGCATCCAGGGCCCAGGTCTCGCTGGTGGTCTTGCTGCCCAGGGACAACAGCAACTGGCGCTCGGAGCTGGTGCGGTAGCAATGCAGGAAGAAGCGCCCGTCCGGTTCGTGGAACACTTCTTCGGCCGTGCTGCCATCCAGGCGATAACGCCAGAGCTTGTGCGGACGGTGGGTATCGTCCAGTTCACCGAAAAACAGGGTCAGGCTGTCGTTGGCCCAGGTCATGCTCCCATCGCACTGCTCGAACGGCAGTTCGCTGAGCTTGTCGCTGGCCAGTTCCTTGACGAACAGGGTGTAGATCTCCTCGCCAGTGGTGTCGAGGCTGTAGGCCAGGCGCTGGTGGTCAGGGCTGATGCTGAACGCGCCCAGGGCGAAGAACCCGCCGTTGGCCAGCGCATTGGGGTCGAGCAGCAGTTGTTCGTGCTCTTCGTCGACCGTCAGGCTGTCGTTGGCCGGACGTGGGCAGCGGTAGTGACGAGGGTATTCGTCGCCGGCGGTGGTGCGGGTGTAATACAGGTATGGCCCCCAGGGGGAGGGCAGGGACAGGTCGGTCTCGAGGATTCGCCCCCTGATTTCCTGGAACAGGGCCTCGCGCAGGGGCGCCTGGTGGGCCAGCTGGCGTTCCTGATAGTGGTTTTCAGCCCTCAGGTAGTCGAGCACCGCGTCGGTGTCGCGCTCCTGCAGCCAGGCGTAGGGATCGGCGCCATCGCCCTTGCGGGCGATCGGGGCGCTGGTGTCATTGGCGGGTACGGGCATGGGAGGCTCTCGTGCGATGACAAATGAGGGCTGGGCAGACGGCGGTGCAGCCTGACACGGCAAAAGTCGTTATCATAAGCGCCTCTTTGCCTGCCTTGCCACGGACACCATGACCGAGAACGACTATCTGATCGCCTGGGGTTGCTACGCCTTCGCCGCCTTGGGCTGCCTGCTGGTGTGGATGCGCCTGACCCGCTGGATGTGGCGCTGGTTGCGCGAGCTGCTGCGCGTGCTGATGGCGGTGCTGCTGTTCAGCCCGACCATCATCGACCCGGTCAAGGACAAGCTCGCTCCGGCCGTGGCCATCACCGCCCTGGACGTGGCTTTCAAGGTGGGCAACAACGCCTGGCGCGCGGTATCCGACCTGTTCATGTACGGCATGATCGCCTTCGGCGTGTACCTGCTGTTCGTGCTGGTCCGCTGGCCCATCGAGCGCTCCGCCCGGGAGCGTCGGCAGCGTAACGAGGCGGCGAAAGCCGCGGCCAAGGCTGCCGAAGTCGAAGATGACCAACCCTTTGGCGGTGCCGACAACGATCGCTATGGCCGCCCGGCCGTGGGCGGTGCGCGGGTCGAGCCGCGTCTGTAACCCAACCTCCGGCATTGCAGCGAGAGTCCGAGCATGTGTGAATTGTTGGGCATGAGCGCCAATGTACCGACCGACATCGTCTTCAGCTTTACCGGGCTGATGCAGCGGGGCGGTCGTACCGGCCCCCACCGTGACGGCTGGGGCATCGCTTTCTACGAGGGCCGTGGCCTGCGCCTGTTCCAGGACCCGGCCGCCAGCAGCGAGTCGGAAGTGGCCAATCTGGTGCAGCGCTACCCGATCAAGAGCGAAGTGGTGATCGGCCACATCCGCCAGGCCAACGTCGGCAAGGTCTGCCTGGCCAACACCCATCCCTTTGTCCGTGAACTGTGGGGGCGCAACTGGTGCTTTGCCCACAATGGCCAACTGGCGGACTTCCAGCCCGAGGCCGGTTTCTACCGCCCGGTGGGGGATACCGACAGCGAGGCGGCGTTCTGCGACTTGCTCAACCGGGTGCGTGAGGCCTTCCCCGAGCCGGTGGAGATCGAGCAACTGCTGCCGACCCTGATCCAGGCCTGCAGCGAATACCGCAGCAAGGGCGTGTTCAACGGCCTGCTCAGCGACGGCGACTGGCTGTTCTGCTATTGCTCGACCAAGCTGGCACAGATCACCCGGCGCGCGCCGTTCGGCCCGGCCCGGCTGAAGGACGTCGATGTGATCGTCGACTTCCAGGCCGAAACCACGCCCAACGACGTGGTCACGGTGATCGCCACCGAACCCTTGACCGAAAACGAAACCTGGACCCGCTACCAACCGGGCCAGTGGAGCCTGTGGCGGCGCGGTGAATGCGTCAGCCAGGGCCAGACCGAATAAGGACATCCCTATGTTGCTCAGTTATCTGCGTCTGGTGCTGTTTGCCGCCGGCCTGTTGCTCGGTGTGCAGGTGCCCGGGTTCATCAGCGATTACGCCAAGCGTGTCGAAGCCCACATGATCGAGTCGCAGAACAGCCTGCAAGGCTTCCAGGCGACGGCGCAGCAGTTCTTCAAGGGCGACCTGAACGCCCTGGTGGCCCACTACCGTGCCAGTGACGACCCGGTGTTTCGCAGTGATGCCCAGAGCCTGAGCACCCTGCTGACCCGCCAACTGGCCCTGGACAAGCAATACCAGGCGATGCAGGGCCCCTGGTACATCCGCATGTTGCAAGTGGTGCTGGCGGCTGATCCGCAGATCCGCCAGGAAACCTGGGACGGCTACAGCTACCAGATCCTGCTGACTCCCGAGGCAATGTCCTGGGCCATGGGCGGCGCCCTGTTGCTGTCCTTCGGCCTGGAGTGCCTGTATCGGCTGATCGACTGGGTGGTGCTGGGCGGCCGTCGCCAGCGCCAGAGCCGGCCGATCGAGGAACGTGACCTCAAGGGCCTCTGAGCCCGCCTCGCAGCGGCTACAGGTCTGGCGCCAGGAGCAGATGCTCCTGGCCGACCTGCTGGGCGTAATGCTGTACCACGCGTTGGCACAGCTGCACGATGTCTTCTACCAGTTCCGCGCCCATCCGCCATGACACCACCACCTGCAGGTTCGGCGGGCGCTGCTCGATGGCCAGCAGGGTCAGCTCGCCGCGGGCCAGTTCCTCGCGCACCAGCACCGGCGGCAGGGCACCGATGCCGAAGCCATCGCGCAGCAGGCGGGTGATGGCCGACACCGAGTTGACGCAGCTCAGTCGCGGCGCGAGCACGCCGTTGGCTTGCATCAGGCTGAGTATCTGCTGGTGGGGCAGGGAGTTCTTCGAGTAGGTGACGATCCGTTCCCCGGCCAGTTCCACCAGCGAGCTGTAGTGGCGGTTGTAGATCGAGTTGCTGGCGGCGATCCAGCAGACCGGATAACTGGCCAGTTCCAGGCTGCGAATGCTCTCCTGGCGTAGCAGGTCGGTCTGCAGGGCCAGGTCCAGGAAGCCTTTTTGCAATTGCTCGCACAGGTTCAGCGAGGTGTCGGCCATCAGTTCGATTTCCACCTGGGGATAGTGATCCATCATCTGCGCCACCAGGGGGCTGAGCCAGGTGTGGATCACCGTATCCATCACCCCGATGCGCACCCGCCCGACCTTGCACGAAGGCGCCTCGATCGATTGCTTCAGCGCTTGCAGGGTATCGAGCATCTGTTCGGCATGCTCCAGCACCTTGAGGCCTTCCGGGGTCAGGCTCACGCCCCGGGAATCGCGCAGGAACAGCTTGACCCCCAGCTCCTCTTCCAGCACGGCGATACGGCTGGAAACCGCTGCCTGGGTGGTGAAGAGCTTTTCTGCGGTCAGGCTGAAGTTCTTCAGGCGGGCGACCCAGACGAAAGTTTCGAGGAACTTGAGATTCATGGGATCAACTTTTCTTATGCCTTGGAGCGGCTTTTATTAGTTGGACGCAGGCGGCGGCCGGGCCGAAAAATGCGCCGATCCACGATATGCGTCGTCGTGGTCCAGAACAACACCAATAATCCTGGAGATCGCCATGAATGTGCCCGAAAAACAGGCCGACAAGGCCCCGCATCGCGTCGGCCCGTTTGACTGGTATCGCGACATCAACCAGCAGGAGCGCCGGGCGTTCTGGAGCTGCAAGATCGGCTACGGCCTGGATGGCATGGACACCCAGATGCTCAGCTTCGTGATCCCGACCCTGATCGCTCTGTGGGGCATCACCTCGGCCGAAGCCGGCCTGATCCACACCAGCACCCTGTTGGCATCGGCCCTGGGCGGCTGGATCGCCGGGATTCTCTCCGACCGCATTGGCCGGGTTCGCACCCTGCAGCTCACGGTCTTGTGGTTCGCCTTCTTCACTTTCGTCTGTGGCCTGGCCCAGGACTACCAGCAGTTGCTGGTCGCCCGGACCCTGATGGGCTTCGGTTTCGGTGGTGAATGGACCGCAGGCGCGGTGTTGATCGCAGAAGTGATCCGGGCCAAGAATCGCGGCAAGGCCGTGGGCATGGTGCAGTCCGGCTGGGCCCTGGGCTGGGGCCTGACGGCACTGCTCTATGCATTGCTGTTCAGCCTGCTGCCGCCGGAGGATGCCTGGCGTGGCCTGTTCATCCTCGGCATCCTGCCGGCGATCTTCGTGATCTTCGTCCGGCGCCTGGTCAAGGACCCCGAGGTCTACCGGGAAACCCGAGCCAACGAGGCCCCGAGCAATCCTGCGCGCTTCTACGAAATCTTCGCTCCGGGAATCTTGAGCACCACGTTGCGCGCTTCGCTCCTGGCGGCAGGCGCCCAGGGTGGCTACTACGCGATCACCTTCTGGCTGCCGACCTTTCTCAAGACCGAACGCGGCCTGAGCGTGCTCAGTACCGGTGGCTACCTGGCGATGGTGATCTTCGGTTCCTATGTGGGGTATGTGATCAGCGCCTACCTGACCGACATTCTGGGGCGCAAGAAGAACTTCGTGCTGTTTGCGGCAGGCTCTTTCGCCATCGTCCTGCTCTACACCCGGATGCCGGTGAGCAATGAAGTCATGCTCTGGCTGGGGTTTCCCCTGGGGTTTTTCGCCTCGGGCATCTTCAGCGGCATGGGCGCCTTTCTCACCGAGCTGTTTCCCACCCGTATCCGCGGTTCCGGACAGGGCTTCTGCTACAACAGCGGGCGGGCCGTGGCGGCGCTGTTCCCGCTGCTGATCGGCCTGCTCAGCCAGCATGTTTCCCTGGGCGTGGCCATCGGCACTTTCGCCGCGGTGTCCTATGGCGTGGTGGTGCTGGCGGCGCTGAGCCTGCCAGAGACCCGTGGCAAGGAACTCGAGGCGCGCTAACTGATAATCTGCCGGGCATTGCACCGCGGCCTCGCGCCGACACTTATAAAAAACACAGGAGCACCGACCATGAGCCGCCTGTTACTGAATTGCGACATCGGCGAAAGCTTTGGCAACTGGACCATGGGCCTGGATGCCGAGGTCATGCCGTTTATCGACTGCGCCAACATCGCCTGCGGTTTCCATGCCGGCGACCCGGGCATCATGCGCAAGACCGTGGCCCTGGCCCTGGCCAATGGCGTGCGTATCGGGGCTCACCCGGCGTACCAGGACCTGGCGGGTTTCGGCCGCCGTTCCATGAGCTATTCCCCCGAGGAAATCCAGGACCTGCTGCACTATCAGGTCGGCGCTCTCGATGGGATCTGCCAGGCCCAGGGGACGCAGGTGGCCTACGTCAAACCCCACGGCGCCATGTACAACGACATGATGGCCAAGCCGGCCCAGTTGCGGGCGGTGATCCAGGCGGTGGCGGCCTATGACCGGCAATTGCCGCTGATGCTCATGGCCACCCGCGACAACAGCGCGGCCCAGGCCCTGGGCGATGAATACGGCGTGACCCTGTGGTTCGAGGCGTTCGCCGACCGGGCCTATGACCATGCCGGGCACCTGGTTTCGCGCCAGGTAGCGGGTTCGGTGCATCACGACCCCGAGACCATTGTCCGCCAGGCCCTGGCCATCGCTCGCGGCGAGCCTTTGCTGGCCAGCGATGGCAGCGCCTTGGTCCTGCAGGCCAATACCCTGTGCGTGCACGGTGACAACGCCAGTTCGGTGGCGGCGGTGCAGCGGATCCGCGAAGCCCTGAACCAGCAGTTCGACTCATGAGGCACCAGGTGGAAGTGGCGGCCATCGATTGCCTGATGGTGCGCCTGTTCGATGCGATCGCCGAAGACAACATGCCCTGGATGCTGGCTGCCGCCGAGCGCCTGCGCCAGGTTTTTGGCTCGGGGTTGATCGACCTGGTGCCGTCCTACACCACGCTGATGGTGCACTACGACCTGTGCAGCCTGGGGCCGGGGCAGGCCCGTGAGCTGATTGGCGAGGCCCTGGCTGGCCTGGTCCCGCTGGCTGCCGAGGCCGGGCGCGAACATGTATTGCCGGTGTGGTACGACCCAAGCGTCGGGCCGGAGCTGGAGCTGCTGGCCCGGCGTAGCGGGTTGCCGGTGGCCGAGGTGATCCGCCGGCACAGCCAGCATGAATATCGGGTGTTCGCCCTGGGCTTCGCGCCTGGTTTTGCCTTCATGGGGTTGGTGGTGCCGGAGCTGGCGGCGCCCCGGCTCGATACCCCGCGCAAGCGGGTGGCGGCGGGCAGCGTGGGTATTGCCGAGCGCCAGACGGCGGCTTATCCGGCGGTATCCCCGGGCGGCTGGAACCTGATCGGGAGAACCCCGAGCCGCTTGTTCGATCGTGAGCGCGAGGGCTACAGCCTGCTGCAGCCGGGGGACCGGGTGCGTTTCGCGGCGGTTGGGCGGGCCGAGTTCGTGCGCCTGGGCGGTGATGACAGTCCGCTGGAGGTGCCGGCATGAGCCGCCTGTCGATCGAGGCCAGCACCGCGTTGTGCCAGTTGCAGGATGCCGGGCGTTTTGGTGTGCGTCATCTGGGCGTGACCCAGGGAGGGGCGCTGGACTGGGTGTCGATGTCCTGGGCCAACTGGCTGCTGGGCAATGCCCTGGATGCCCCAGTGGTGGAGATCACCCTCGGCGGCTTGACGTTGCTGGCCGAGGACTACTGCCTGTTGGCGCTGGCCGGAGCCGATCTTGGGGCCTATGTGGATGATCGACCTTTGACTCCGGGGCGCAGTTTTATCCTGCAAAAGGGCCAGCGGCTGCGATTTACCCAACCATTTTTGGGTGCCCGGGCCTATTTGGCGGCGCCTGGCGGTTTCGACGCGCCCAGGGTGCTGGGCAGTTGCGCCAGTGTGTTGCGCGAGGCTCTGGGTGGCCCTGATGGTCATGGCCGGGCGCTGAGCGAAGGCGGGATGCTGGGCTATTCGGGAAGCGGTGGCGCACTCAAGAGCCTGGCGCCGGCCCAAATGACGGATTGGCAATCCGCTGCACCGCTGGAAGTGATCCTCGGCGCGCAGATCGGTCAGTTCAGCGGCTTGAGCCTGTTCGATGCCTTCAACAGCAGCTGGAGCCTGGACAGCCGGGCCGACCGCATGGGCGCCAGGTTGTTGGGGCCGGTGCTGGAGTACCAGGGGCGGCCGATGATTTCCGAGGGCATTGCCCTGGGCGCGGTCCAGGTTCCGCCGGATGGCCAGCCGATCATCTTGCTCAATGACCGGCAGACCATCGGTGGTTATCCACGGCTGGGGGCATTGACACCTTTGTCCCTGGCGCGGCTGGCGCAGTGCCTGCCGGGCAGTGAAGTGCGATTGACGCCGGTGGTGCAGGAAACCGCGCACCGGCAGCAGTTGGCGTTCTTGCGTCGCTTTATGTAGTGGCTGATGGCTGTGGCGGCCGCTTCGCGACCGTTCGTAGCCTGCTGCAGCGGCTACAGGGTATTGCTCTGTAGCCGCTGGCGAGCCATGGCGAGGTTGCGAAAAGGCCCGCAGGGCCTTGCTTGACGGCCTACTTGGACAGAAACCGCATGCCTTCTTCCAGGCCACGCAGGGTCAGGGGATACATCTGGTCTTCGATCAGCTCGCGCACGATATTGGTGGATGCGGTGTAGCCCCAGGTGTCCTTCGGGTAGGGATTGATCCAGATGAGCTTCTTGTATTTCTCCATGAAGCGCTGCATCCACACGTAGCCGGCTTCTTCGTTCCAGTGCTCGACGCTGCCGCCGGCCTGGGTGATTTCATAGGGGGCCATCGCGGCATCGCCGACGAAGATCACCTTGTAGTCGGCGCCGTACTTGTGCAGCAGGTCCTGGGTGGAGGTGCGTTCCGAGCCGCGACGCAGGTTGTTCTTCCACACCGATTCATAGATGAAGTTGTGGAAGTAGTAGTACTCCAGGTGCTTGAACTCGGTCTTGCAGGCCGAGAACAGTTCCTCGCAGATCTTGACGTGGGCATCCATGGAACCGCCGATGTCGAACAGCAACAGCAGCTTGATGCTGTTGCGCCGCTCGGGACGCATCTGGATGTTCAGCAGGCCGGCATCCCGTGCGGTGTGGTCGATGGTGCCGTCGATGTCCAGCTCTTCGGCCGCGCCCTGGCGGGCGAACTTGCGCAGCCGGCGCAGGGCCACCTTGATGTTGCGGGTGCCCAGTTCCACCGAGTCGTCGAGGTTCTTGTACTCGCGCTGGTCCCAGACCTTGACCGCCTTGCCCTGGCGCTTGCCGGCGTCGCCGACGCGGATGCCCTCCGGGTTGAAACCGCCGGAGCCGAAGGGGCTGGTGCCGCCGGTGCCGATCCACTTGTTGCCGCCGGCATGGCGTTCCTTCTGTTCTTCCAGGCGCTTCTTGAACTCTTCGATAAGCTTGTCCAGGCCGCCCAGGGACTGGATCTGCGCCCGCTCTTCATCGGTGAGCGAACGCTCGAACTCCTTGCGCAGCCAATCCTCGGGGATCAGCGCCTGCAGGTGGTCGTCGAGTTTTTCCAGACCGTTGAAGTAGGCGCCGAAGGCCCGGTCGAACTTGTCGAAATGCCGCTCGTCCTTCACCAGGATTGCCCGGGCGAGGTAGTAGAACTCGTCCATGTCGGCGAAGGTCACGCGCTGCTTGAGCGCGTTGATCAGGTCCAGCAGCTCGCGCACCGAGACCGGTACCTTGGCCGCGCGCATTTCATTGAACAGGTTGAGCAGCATGAATATGGCTCTCTAATGATCTAGGGGTCTGTTCAAAAGCTCGCCGAGCGGCGATCAGGCAAGGCAGAAACAGGTGAGGAGGCGGAGTTTAGCGAGCTAAATGAGCATTCCGAACCGGTTTCTAACGCAGCATGATCGACGCGCAGGCAGCTTCTGGGCAGAGCCTAACGACTACCGCGACGGCTCATGAACGCCAGGCGCTCGAGCAGTTGCACGTCCTGCTCGTTCTTCACCAGGGCGCCGGCCAGGGGCGGGATGGCCTTGGTCGGATCGCGCTCGCGCAGCACCGCTTCGCCGATGTTGTCGGCCATCAGCAGCTTGAGCCAGTCCACCAGTTCCGAGGTCGAGGGCTTCTTCTTCAGGCCTGGCACCTTGCGTACGTCGAAGAACACGTCCAGGGCTTCGCTGACCAGGTCCTTCTTGATGTCCGGGTAGTGCACGTCGACGATCTTCTGCAGGGTCGGGCGATCGGGGAAGGCGATGTAGTGGAAGAAGCAGCGGCGCAGGAAGGCGTCCGGCAGTTCCTTCTCGTTGTTGGAGGTAATGATGATGATCGGCCGCTGCTTGGCCTTGATGGTCTCGTCGATTTCGTAGACGTAGAACTCCATCTTGTCCAGTTCCTGCAGCAGGTCGTTGGGGAACTCGATGTCGGCCTTGTCGATCTCGTCGATCAGCAGGATCACCCGCTCCTCGGATTCGAAGGCTTCCCAGAGCTTGCCCTTCTTCAGGTAGTTGCGGATGTCGTGGACCTTGTCCACGCCCAGCTGCGAGTCGCGCAGGCGGCTCACCGCGTCGTACTCGTATAGGCCTTGGTGGGCCTTGGTAGTGGATTTGATGTGCCAGGTGATCAGCTTGGCGCCGAAGGATTCGGCCAGCTGCTCGGCGAGCATGGTCTTGCCGGTGCCGGGTTCGCCCTTGACCAGCAGTGGCCGTTCCAGGGTAATGGCGGCGTTGACGGCCAGCTTCAGGTCATCGGTGGCAACGTATGCGCGGGTGCCTTCGAACTTCATCTGCAATTCCTCGAACGGTGACGACGAGCTGCCCGGGGCAGGTCGCTTGAATGGACACGAATGGCGCGACTATAACGCGCGGCCTGGTCGACTGTGAACGTGGACGCCCCATTCAGTCTCTGAATGGGGCGTCACGGGGTGACTCAGTCAGCCGCAGGCTTGGGCTGCTCGTAGCGGGCATTGAAGGCCTGGATGAAACCGTTGCGCAAGATCTGCAAAAACGCCTGGAACGCGCTGATATCTTGCTGGTGCACGTTGCCACTGAGCTCCACCCGGGTGGCGAACTGATTCTTGCGCTGGTTCTTCAGCAGGGTTTCCCCGGCGCCCACCAGCGCCTCCCATACCGAGCGCAAGATGTTCTTGTCGCGGTTCTCTACATCCTGTTGCCAGTCGAAGACTTCCACGTCCCGCAGCAGTGGCTTGATATAGCCGTGCAACTGGCCCTTTTCGGCCTGGGCCTCGATCACCAGGTCGCCGTGTCCGGCCTTGAAGTCGAACTTGCCGTAGGCCGAGGCGAAGTCGTTGAAACGCTTGAGCTCGATGTCCCGGGCCCGCAGGCGGAACTCGAAGTCCTCGAAGTTGCTCAGGGGGTCGAAGGTGGCGGTGCTTTCCATGGGCGCCTGGCCCTGGAGCAGGGCCTTGCCGTCGAAGCGTGCGTCGCGCTTGCCCTGGGTATCCACCACGTTGGTCAGGTTGTAGAAGCTGGCGTTGACCTGGGTCGCGCCCATATTCACCGGCGGTGTGGAGCTGAAGTTGCGAAAGTGGATCTTGCCGTCGTCGATGCGCAGCTCATCGAGGGTGATGGGCAACAGCTTGCCCAGCTGCGCCCGCCAGTCGGTGCCTTCACCGGTCTGCGATGCCTGCTTGTCGGCACCGCCGTCGACGAAGTTCAGTTCCGGCTGGACGAACTGCACCTTGGCCACCACTGCGTGGTCGTACCACAGCGAATGCCAGCTCACCGACAAGTCGACCAGCGGCGCCTTGACGAAGGGTACCGGCACCTTGCCGCTGACCTTGACGATCTCCAGGCCGTTGATGCGGTAGGCGCCACGCCACAGGGCCAGGTCGACATCGCCGATCCGGCCGCGGTAGTCGCCCATGTCCGCGAGCTTGTCGTTCAGGTAGTCGCGCACCAGGTAGGGCAGCGCGATATGCAGCCCGACCAGCATTGCGATCAGGCCCGCCAGGGTCCACAGGGGCCAGCGATAGCGACGTTTCATGAGCAGCAACCTCCAGTCCATATAAAGGCATTGACTGCCCGGGCTGCGGGTCGTTCGGCTTGACTGGACGCTCAAGGACGCCAGGCATACCCTTGAGGCCTTCTTCACTGCTGCATAAGGACCCAGCCATGAGCCGAATTTTCGCTGACAACGCCCATTCCATCGGTAACACGCCCTTGGTGCAGATCAACCGCATCGCCCCGCGCGGGGTGACCATCCTGGCCAAGATCGAAGGGCGCAACCCGGGCTACTCGGTGAAATGCCGGATCGGCGCCAACATGATCTGGGACGCTGAAAGCACTGGCCGGCTCAAGCCCGGCATGACCATCGTCGAGCCAACGTCGGGCAATACCGGGATCGGCCTGGCCTTCGTCGCCGCAGCCCGTGGCTACAAGCTGATGCTGACCATGCCGGCGTCCATGAGCATCGAGCGGCGCAAGGTGCTCAAGGCCCTGGGGGCCGAGTTGGTGCTCACCGAGCCGGCCAAGGGCATGAAGGGCGCCATCGACAAGGCCGCAGAGATCGTCGCCAGCGATCCGGGCACCTACTTCATGCCGCAGCAGTTCGACAACCCGGCCAACCCGGCGATCCACGAAAAGACCACCGGCCCGGAAATCTGGAACGACACCGACGGCGCCGTGGATGTGCTGGTGGCGGGTGTCGGCACCGGCGGCACCATCACCGGTGTGTCGCGCTACATCAAAAAGACCCAGGGCAAGCCGATCCTCGCGGTGGCGGTGGAGCCGGTCACCTCGCCAGTGATCAGCCAGAAGCTGGCCGGCGAAGAAATCAAGCCCAGCCCGCACAAGATCCAGGGGATCGGCGCCGGTTTCGTACCCAAGAACCTGGACCTGGACATGGTGGACCGGGTGGAACTGGTGACCGACGAAGAGTCCAAGGCCATGGCCCTGCGCCTGATGCAGGAGGAGGGCATCCTCTGCGGCATTTCCTGCGGGGCGGCGATGGCCGTGGCGGTGCGCCTGGCGGAAACCCCGGAAATGCAAGGCAAGACCATCGTGGTGATCCTGCCCGACTCTGGTGAGCGCTACCTGTCGAGCATGCTGTTCAGCGACCTGTTCACCGAGCAGGAAAACCAGCAGTAACGGTTGCCGCCACAGGTCCCGTGGCGTCGAGTCACGGGCCTGGGGCTGATCCATATCAGTCGTTCATGGCGCGGCTTATGCTACTTAACGCCTTTGTTGCACAACCGTTAACGCTGAATGTTGGGTTGCGCGGGTTTTTCCAGGGGCCGGGAGTGTTTATCATTGCCGGCTGCCAGGTCGGGTGAAGACTTCCCCGGCAGGCACCTATTTCCAAGGAGTTGTTGCATGAGCTTTTCCTTTGCCGCCAAGTTCGGGGTGTTGTCGCTGTTCATCGGCAGCATCCTTTTCGTGCACCTGCGCGGCAAGGCGCGCCTGCCGGTACTGCGCCAGTTCGTCAACCATTCGGCGCTGTTCGCCCCCTACAACGCGCTGATGTACCTGTTTTCCGGCGTTCCCTCCAAGCCCTACCTGGATCGCAGCAAGTTTCCCGAACTGGATATCCTGCGGGACAACTGGGAAGTGATCCGCGAAGAGGCCATGCACCTGTTCGACGAGGGTTACATCCGCGCTGCCGAGAAGAACAACGATGCCGGTTTCGGCTCCTTCTTCAAGAAGGGCTGGAAGCGCTTCTACCTCAAGTGGTACGACAAGCCGCTGCCTTCGGCCGAGGCCCTGTGCCCCAAGACCGTCGAACTGGTGAGTGCCATCCCCAACGTCAAGGGCGCGATGTTCGCGCTGTTGCCCGGTGGCAGCCACCTGAACCCGCACCGCGATCCCTTCGCCGGTTCCCTGCGTTATCACCTGGGGCTGTCGACGCCCAACTCGGACGCCTGCCGGATCTTCGTCGATGGCGAGGAATACGCCTGGCGTGACGGTGAAGACGTGATGTTCGACGAGACCTACGTGCACTGGGTGAAGAACGAGACCGAGATCACCCGGGTGATCCTGTTCTGCGACATCGAGCGCCCCCTGAGCAGCCGCCTGATGACCCGCATCAACCGTTGGGTCAGTGCCCAGCTGGGTCGGGCCACCGCACCGCAGAACCTCGACGACGAGCGCGTCGGCGGGATCAACCAGGCCTATGCCTGGAGCAAGCGCTTCAGCGACAGCTTCAGTGGCGTGGTCAAGCAGTGGAAGCGCCGCAATCCCAAACTGTACCGCATCCTGCGCCCCGTTCTGGCGGTGGTGGTGCTGGTCATCCTGTGGAAATGGCTGTTCGGATAAATCTTGCAATGAATATCGGGCGCTGGTTATATTCGGCGCTCGACGAGTCAGGCGACTCGTTCTTTTCCCCCTTCGAGAACCCTCGGCACATGGCCTCATCTCCCTTCAACGCGGTAGTGGTTTCAGCGGTCAACGCTGGCGTCGTGCCGTGCGGGAATCAACAGCCTGTGCAGATCGGTCAGTACCCCCCACCTGTCAGTAGCACGCCGGTATACGCAGTCGTATCACCGCCGGGCGTTGGCTTCTCGGGCTGATCAGCAACTGCTGCTGTTCCTCCTGCCTGCCTGAAAAAAACACTACTGAACTTCAGCCCTGGCTGAATTGGCTTCTTGCCTGAATACAGGTGGTTTTCATGTTGCTCATTTCAAAAAAATCCGCTTATGCAGCGGCTTCCACGAGCCTGTTCGTCCTGCTCTGGAGCAGCGGCGCGATCTTCTCCAAATGGGGGCTGGCCCATGCCTCGCCCTTCGCGTTCCTGCTGGTGCGCTTCGCCATTGCCCTGGCCGGCCTGGTGCTGCTGGTGCCCTTGCTCAAGCTGCGCTTGCCCAGGGGGCGCCGGGCCATGGGGTTTGCCGTGGCCACGGGCCTGGTACTGCTGGGCGCCTACCAGATCTTCTACATCCTGGCCCTGGACTTGAAAGTCACCCCCGGGGTGATGGCTACCATCATGGGGGTGCAGCCGATCCTGACCGTGGTGCTGATGGAGCGCCAGCGTTCCTGGAGCCGCCTGTTCGGCCTGGGCCTGGGGCTCGCCGGGCTGATCATGGTGGTGTACCAGGGCATCGGCCTGGCAGGGATCTCGATCAGCGGCATGCTTTGCGGGCTGTTGGCCCTGGTGAGCATGACTGTCGGCTCGATCATGCAGAAGCGCATCACCGACAACCCACTGGGGACCTTGCCGGTGCAGTACCTGGCAGGTTTGCTGCTGTGCGCAGTGTTCATCCCGTTCCAGCCGTTTCACTTCGAACACAGCGCCGGGTTCGTGATCCCGGTGCTGTGGATGGGGCTGGTGGTTTCGGTGCTGGCCACGCTGCTGCTGTATCGGCTGATCGCCCAGGGCAACCTGGTGAATGTCACCAGTCTGTTCTACCTGGTGCCGGCGGTGACCGCAGTGATGGACTACCTGATCTTCGGTAATCGCCTGGCGCTGCTGAGCCTGTTCGGCATGGGCCTGATCATCGTCGGGCTGGTGTTCGTGTTCCGCAAGAACGCCTGACCGAGGCACGCCGGCCGGGTGCAATGCCCGGCCGACGGTTTAGCGAGGTATTCGTGGCCTCGCCAAATCGCTGTTCAGTTGCGTATCAACATGTGTTCCTGGCGTACCGCATCCATGAAGGCCTGCATCGCCGAGGACTGGATCCGCTGGCGGCGGGTGATCAGGCCGAAGGGCGGCAGGCGCGCCTCGAACTGGATCGGCAGGACGGCCAGCAGGTGCCGGCCGGGGTAATCCTCGACCACCGAAACCGGGGTGACGCCGATCATGTCTGTCTGCTGGACCAGGGACAGCAAGGTCATGATCGAGGTGGTCTCGACGATGCTGCTGGGAATATCGACCCGGGCGTTGTGGAACACCTGGTTGACGATCGAGCGCATGGGGCTGGGATGCTGTTGCAATACCCAGGTCTGGTCCTGCAGTTTCGCCCAATCCAGTTGCGTGGCTTGGGCCAGGGGGTTCCGAGCTCCGGCGATCACGCATAGCGCTTCCTCACCAAGGCTGTCGAACAGCAGCTCCTCGGCTCGCGCTCCGGCTGGAATTCGGCCCAGGACCACATCCAGTTGCTCCTGCAACAAGGCTTGCACCAGGACATCGCTGGTATCCACCTGAATGCTCATGGACAACCGAGGGTGGCTTTGCTTGAGGGTAGCGATAGTGCGCGTCAGCAATCCCGAAGCCAGGGCCGGAATGGCCCCGACCGTGACCCGACCCAAGTTGCCCGACTCCAGGGACACCAGTTCTTCACGCATGCCGCTGAGCTCGGCGAAGACCATGCGCGCGTAATAGATCACCGTCTCGCCGAACGGCGTAGGACGCATGCCTCGAGATAACCGCTCGAACAACTCGACCCCTAGCAGGTCTTCGGCTTCGTGCAGCATCTTGGTCGCTGCCGGCTGGGTCATGCCGATGTGGTCGGCGGCGCGACGCAGTGAACCGAACTCCTGCAAGGCCAGCATCAACCGCAATTGCCGCAGGCGCAGGCGGCTCTGGATCACGTTGGCATCGGGAATTCGGGTCATGGGCGGCTCATGGTCGGTGAATGAAGCGATCCCAAACTATCCGATAACCCTAACTGCTAACAAATGCTGGTTAGCGATTACCTGGGGTTATCAGCGGATGCCCATAAGTGATTAGCCGGCGCTCCGCCGGCTGGCTACAGTCGCTTCACCCCTTGAGCTGTTGCCAAGCCGCTGTCTTCAAGGGGCGCACAACTACAAAAAGCCGCCTTGTCCCTTGCGCAAGGCACTGACCGGCATTCAAGGAACATCGACATGACTCGTCCAGACTCTGCCCTGGTACTTGCCAGCGCCATCTCCAAAAGTCGGCTGCGTTTGCTGCCCTTCCTGATCCTGATGTACATCCTGGCCTTCATCGACCGTTCCAATGTCGGTTTCGCCAAGGCCGCGCTGCAGGCGGATACGGGCCTGGGCGATGCCGCCTTCGCGTTCGGCGCGAGCATATTCTTCATCGGTTATGCCTTCTTCGAGGTGCCCAGCAATTTCATGCTGCACCGTCTCGGCGCCCGGGTCTGGCTGTGCCGAATCATGGTCACCTGGGGCCTGGTGTCGGCGGCGATGATGTTCGCCCACGACGCCCAGACCTTCTATGTACTGCGTTTTCTGCTGGGGGTGGCCGAAGCCGGGTTCTTCCCGGGCATCATCCTCTACCTCACCTACTGGTTCCCGGCGCGGAGCCGTGGGCAGGCGTTGGGGCTGTTCTATTTCGGCCTGCCCCTGGCCCTGGTACTGGGCAGTCCGCTGTCGGGCTGGCTGCTGGAGTTCCATGGGGTATTGGGCTTGACCAACTGGCAGTGGCTGTTCGTGGTCGAAGGCCTGATGGCATCGGTAGTGGGCATCGCCGCCTACTTCTACCTGGTCGACCGCCCGGCCGATGCCCGCTGGCTGGACGCGACGCAGAAGCAGGCACTCCAGGCTGCCCTGGCAGAAGAAGACGCCCGCAAGCAGCACAGCAGCCCTCATGGTTTCTTCAGCGCCCTGCGCAATCCTCGAGTGCTGCAGTTCTGCCTGGCCTACTTCACCATCCAGATGAGTGTCTACGGAGTGGTGTTCTACCTGCCGACCCGCATCGCCGGCCTGCTGGACGGGCACGTCGGCTTGAGCGTCGGCCTGATCACCGCGATCCCGTGGGTTTGTGCACTGGTGGTCACTCGCCTGGTGACCCGCCATGCCGACCGCAGCGGCCAGCACCGGCGCCTGGCGGTGGTGATGCTGACCATGGCTGCTGTCGGGATTGCCGCCTCGGCCCTGGGTAACAGCATGGTTGCGGTGGTCCTGGCGTTCTGCTTTGCCGCATCCGGTTTCGTCGCCGTGCAGCCGCTGTTCTGGACCCTGCCTACCGGCTATCTCAGTGGCGCCGCAGCGGCGGGCGGCATCGCCCTGGTCAACTCGATCGGCAACCTCGGCGGCTTCGTCGCGCCCAATCTCAAGACCCTGACCGAGGCCCAGTTTGCCGACCCCCGTGCCGGAATGTTCGCCCTGGCCCTGGTGGGCATCCTCGGCGCCGTCCTGCTCTCGCGCCTGAATACCAGGCCTGTTGAAGGCTCCGCCAAGCAACTGGCACCGGCCCGGCTCGACTGATCATCACCCAAGCCCTGACAAGGACTCCTGCATGAAAATCAAAGCAATCCGTACCCGTGTCTTCGAATGGAAAGGCAAGGTAGTACCGCCCCAGGCACACTTTTGCACCAACGCCTCGGACATCCTTTTCCAGCGCGGCGACGCCATGGGCTCGTTCCGTTTCCACGGCTGGCTGGTGGTGGAGGTGGAAACCGACAGCGGCCTGGTGGGCATCGGCAACTGTGCACTGGCGCCGCGCGTGGCCAAGCAGGTCATCGATACCTACCTGGCGCCGCTGGTCATCGGCGAGGACCCCTTCGACAACGAATACATCTGGCAGAAGATGTATCGCCAGAGCCATGCCTGGGGGCGCAAGGGCATCGGCATGGCGGCGATCTCGGCGATCGACATCGCTCTCTGGGACATCATGGGCAAGGCGGTGAGCAAACCGGTGTTCAAGCTCCTGGGCGGACGCACCAAGGAGCGGATCTGGACCTACGCCTCCAAGCTCTACGCCAATGACAACCTCGACCTGTTCCTGGAAGAGGCCCAGGGTTATCTCAACCAGGGTTTCAACGCCCTGAAGATGCGCTTCGGCTACGGCCCGAAGGACGGGCCGGCAGGCATGCGCCGCAATATCGAGCAGGTGCGTGCCCTGCGGGAACTGGCGGGACCGGATGTCGACATCATGCTCGAGTGCTATATGGGCTGGACCCTGGAATACGCCCGGCGCATGTTGCCCAGGCTGGCCGAATTCGAGCCGCGCTGGCTGGAAGAACCGGTGATCGCCGATGACCTGGAAGGCTACGTCGAGCTGAAGAAGATGGGCATCATGCCGATCTCCGGCGGCGAGCACGAATTCACTTCCTACGGCTTCAAGGAGTTGCTGGAGCGCCGCGCCGTCGACGTGATCCAGTACGACACCAACCGCGTCGGCGGCATCACCGCGGCACGCAAGATCAACGCCATGGCCGAGGCCTGGTCGGTACCGGTCATTCCCCATGCCGGGCAGATGCACAACTATCACCTGACCATGTCCACCACCGCTTCGCCGATGGCCGAGTTCTTCCCGGTATTCGATGTCGAGGTCGGCAACGAGTTGTTCTATTACGTGTTCAAGGGCGAACCGCAGCCGGTGGACGGCTACATCCAGCTCGACGACCACAAGCCGGGCCTGGGCCTGGAGATCTCCGAAGACCATCTCGGCGAATTCAACATCATCGAATAAGCCTCGGCAGCCGTCCGCGGGCGGTTGCCGCCATCACCTCCAGGAGGACGTCATGCGTCTTGTTCAGTTTGAAAACGATGCCGGTCAGCGCCAGGTCGGCAGGGTCGAAGACGACCGGCTCCACGTTTTGCGCAATACCGCCAGCACGCGCGAGCTGGCCCTGGCGGCCATCGACAATCAACGCGGCCTGCAGCAGGAAGCCCTGGCCCGGGGCAGCGACAGCAGCCTCGACTATGCCCGGTTGCTGGAGCAGGGCCGCGTGCTGGCGCCGCTGGATCATCCGGACCCGGCCCACTGCCTGATCAGCGGCACTGGCCTGACTCACCTGGGCAGCGCTTCAGCCCGGGACAAGATGCACCAGCAGCAGGGCCAGGGCGATGCGGGGATGACCGATACCCTACGCATCTTCAAGTGGGGCCTGGAAGGCGGCAAGCCGCTGGCCGGAGAGGTGGGCGCACAGCCCGAATGGTTCTACAAGGGCGATGGCAGCATCGTCGTGCCTCCCGGTGGCGACTTTCCGGTGCCGCCCTTCGCCGAGGATGCCGGCGAGGAGCCGGAGCTGACCGGCCTGTATGTGATCGGTGCCGATGGCCAGCCCTATCGCCTGGGTTATGCCCTGGGCAACGAGTTTTCCGATCATGTGATGGAGCGGCGCAACTACCTGTACCTGGCCCATTCCAAGCTGCGCTATTGCGCCTATGGGCCCGAGTTGCGGGTTGGGGCATTGCCCGGCCACCTGGCGGGAACCAGCCGGGTGCTGCGCGATGGCCAGGTGCTTTGGGAGCGGGAGTTCCTCAGTGGCGAGGACAACATGTGCCACAGCCTGGCGAACCTTGAATACCACCACTTCAAGTACACCCAGTTCCTGCGTCCTGGCGACGTCCATGTGCATTTCTTCGGTACCGCGACCTTATCCTTTGCCGATGGCATACGGACTCGGCCTGGCGACCGTTTCCAGATCAGCCTCGAGGCATTCGGCGCCCCGCTGGAAAATGGTATCGGCGAGGGGCTGCAACCACTGGCTGCCGGTCAGGTCCGCGGCCTTTGACTCTCAACTGCCGGCCGCGATGGCTGGCCAAGGAATTCCCATGACGGCACTGTCCGGACACAACTACATCGGCGGCACCCGCAGCGCCCAGGGCCAGGTCCAGTTGCACAGCCTCGATGCCTGCACTGGGCAGGCCCTGCCTGGCACGTTCTTTCAGGCCACCGAGGCGGAGGTGGATGCCGCGGCCCGAGCGGCAGCCAGTGCCTGCGCCCAATACCGCAGCCTTTGCCCCGAACAACGGGCCCGGTTCCTCGATGCTATTGCCGAAGAACTGGAAGGCCTGGGGGCTGACTTCATCGCCACCGTATGCCGGGAAACCGCCTTGCCCACGGCGCGTATACAAGGTGAACTCGGACGTACCTGTGGCCAGTTGCGGCTGTTCGCCAGGGTCTTGCGTCGTGGCGATTTCCTCGGCGCCCGGATCGATCGTGCCTTGCCCCAGCGCCAGCCCCAGCCGCGTCCGGACCTGCGCCAGTACCGTATTGGTCTGGGGCCGGTGGCGGTGTTCGGCGCCAGCAATTTCCCCCTGGCGTTCTCCACCGCCGGCGGTGATACCGCAGCAGCCCTGGCTGCCGGTTGCCCAGTGGTGTTCAAGGCCCATAGCGGGCACATGGCGACGGCCGAGTGGGTGGCCGATGCGATCATTCGCGCGGCGCAGCGCTGCCAGATGCCCGACGGGGTGTTCAACATGGTCTATGGCGCCGGGGTCGGAGAGTGGCTGGTCAAGCATCCGGCCATCCAGGCCGTGGGCTTCACCGGTTCCCTCAAGGGCGGTAATGCCTTGTGCCAGATGGCGGCGAACCGACCACAGCCGATCCCGGTATTTGCCGAGATGTCCAGCATCAACCCGGTGATCCTGCTGCCCGAGGCCTTGCAGGCGCGTGGCTCGCAGATCGCCGCCGAACTGGCGGGTTCGGTGACCCAAGGCTGTGGCCAGTTCTGTACCAACCCGGGATTGATCATCGGCCTGCGTTCAACGTCCTTCAGCTTGTTCCTTGAGCAATTGGTCGCGCAGATGAACCAGCAGTTGCCGCAGACCATGCTCAATAGCGGCACCCTGGACAGCTATCGCCGGGGTGTGCAGGCCCTGTCGCAGCACCCGCGGATACGGCGACTGGCGGGCCAGGCGCAGCAGGGCGACCAGGCTTGCCCGCAGTTGTTCCAGGCCGATGCGAGCCTGTTGCTGGAGGGCGATGGCTTGTTGCAGGAAGAGGTCTTCGGGCCGGCCAGCATCATCATCGAAGTGGCCGATATGGCCGAGCTGGCCATGGCCCTGCAGGGCTTGCGTGGACAGTTGACCGCGACCCTGGTCGGCCAGGAGGAGGAACTGCTAACGCAGCGTTGGCTGAGCGACAGCCTGCAGGAGAAGGTCGGTCGGCTGCTGATCAACGGCTATCCCACCGGTGTCGAGGTCTGTGAGGCCATGGTCCACGGTGGCCCCTATCCGGCGACCTCGGACCCGCGGGGTACGTCGGTGGGAACCCTGGCGATCGAGCGCTTCCTGCGCCCGGTGTGTTTCCAGAACTATCCCGATGCGCTATTGCCCAGGGCTTTGCAGGATGCCAACCCATTGGGTATCAGCCGTCTGGTGGACGGAGAACCGAGCAGCGCCGCTCTTTGAAACCGGATGCCCGGCGGTCTCAGGCCGCCGCCTTCGCCGCTGGCCGCAGCACCAGCCACAGCGCGGCGGCGATCAGCACGCCACCGTACAGATGGCCCATCGACAAGGGTTCGTCCAGCAGCAAGGCCCCCCACAGCACGCCGAACGGCGGGATCATGAAGGTCACGGTCATGGAGCGGACCGGGCCGATGGAGCTCAGCAGGCGAAAGTACAGGACGTAGGCGAAGGCCGTGCAGCCCAGGCCCAGGCCCAGCAACGACAACCAGACGCTCCAGCCGCCCCAACTGGCCGGTGGCTGGCTCAGAGCGCTGTAGGCGAATAGAGGCAGCAGGAACAGCGTCGCGCCGAGCATGCTGCCCAGGGCCGAGAGACGACTGTCCAGGCCCCCGGCCTGGTCCAGCCAGCGCCGCGCCAGGAAACCGGCGAAGCCATAGCAGGTGGTGGCCAGCAGGCAGGACAAGGCGCCCAGCAGCAGTTCATGGTCGAAGGCCACCGGCCCTGCGCGGCTCAGGATGCCGACCCCAAACAGTCCCAGGCAGACCCCGGCGAGCTTGGTCGGGGTCAGGCGTTCATGGAAGAACAGGCCGCCGATCAATACCCCCATCAGGGGCGTGGTGGCGTTGAAGATCGCCGAGTAGCCGGCAGGCAGTACCAGGGCCGCCACCGAATACAGGGTGGCGGGCAGCCCCGAGTTGATGATCCCCAACAGCAGGACGGTCTTGAGCTTGCCATGGAAGTTCCAGCTCACGCGCATCAGCGCCAGCATGACCAGCAAGCCGAGTGCGGCGATCGACACCCGGAAGAAGGCCGTGGGCACGCTGCCCAGCACCGGGGCGATGATGCGCATGAACAGGAAGCTTGCGCCCCAGATGGCGGCCAGCGACAACAGGCGCAGCAGATCGACAGGTCTCACGGAAGGTTCCTTGGGTGGCGGGGCGCGAATCTTGCCCAGCACGGGTGGGCATGGCAAACCTTATTGGCTCACGGGCAACTGAAAGTCTGCACTCCGTTTGTTGCGATCGACTGTCTTGCGAGTCGCTCCCCGGTGCGGGCGCCTCGCAAGGCGACCGATGGGTCATAAAAATACGCTTCTCCTCGGGCCATTGCAGTGGCTAAGCTCAGGCAATCCAAATTCCCGCAGAGGTCTCCCTATGCCGCAGTCCTGGCCCGCCGCCGATATCGCTCGCATCATCCTGAGCGGCTTCGACGACTACCGCGATAACTTTCGCCGGATTGCCGATGGCGCCCGGCACCGCTTCGAACAGGCGCAATGGCAGGAAGCGCAGAGGGCCTCGACGGCACGGATCAACGTCTACGAGCAGAAGGTCGGGGAAACCGTGGCCCGGCTGCACCAGGCCTTCAGCGACGAGGTGCTGATGGACGTCAGCCAGTGGCCGCTGGCCAAGAGCGCCTGCATCAGCATGATCGACCTGCGCCTGGACGATGAGCTCTCGGAGACCTGGTACAACTCGATTTTCTGCGGGCTGTTCAGTCATGACCTGATCAGCGACGGCTGCATGTTCATCCACACCACCCGGCCCAGCCTGCGTCGGGCTCGGGCCGCGCAGACCCGCAGCTACACGCCGCGTGGCGATTTGTCGACGATGCTCGAGCAGGTGTTCGCCGACTACCGCTTCAGTGTGGACTATGCCGACCTGCCAGGGGATTTGCGGCGCCTTGAGGCGCAGTTGCGCGAGAACCTGCCGGACTGGGTCTGCAAGGACCCGGAGCTGACCCTGGAGCTGTTTTCCTCGGTGCTCTACCGGAACAAGGGCGCTTACCTGGTGGGCCGCATCTATACCCATGAGGAGCAGTGGCCGCTGGTGATTCCGCTGCTGCATCGCGAAGGGCGGGGCATCCAGGTCGACGCCCTGATCACCGACGAGGCCGAGGTCTCGATCATCTTTTCCTTCACCCGTTCCTACTTCATGGTGGATGTGTCGGTGCCGGTGGAGTTCATCGGTTTTCTCAAGCGCATCCTGCCAGGCAAGCATGTCGCGGAGCTGTACACCTCCATCGGCTTCTACAAGCACGGCAAGTCGGAGTTCTACCGGGCGCTGATCAACCACCTGGCCAATACCGACGATCGCTTCATCATGGCTCCCGGGGTCCGGGGCATGGTCATGAGCGTGTTCACCCTGCCGGGCTTCAACACGGTGTTCAAGATCATCAAGGACCGTTTCTCGCCATCGAAGAATGTCGACCGGGCCACGGTGATCGAGAAGTATCGCCTGGTGAAAAGCGTCGACCGGGTCGGGCGCATGGCCGATACCCAGGAGTTCGCCGACTTCCGTTTCCCTCTGTCCAAGTTCGACCCCGCCTGTCTCGAGGAACTGTTGGAGGTGGCGCCGTCCACCGTGGTGGTGGAGGGGGAGACGGTGTTGATTCGCCACTGCTGGACCGAGCGGCGCATGACGCCCCTCAATATCTACCTGGAGCATGCCACCGAAGCCCAGGTGCGCGAGGCGCTGGAGGAATATGGCCTGGCCATCAAGCAACTGGCGGCGGCCAACATCTTCCCGGGTGACATGCTGCTGAAGAATTTCGGCGTCACTCGCCACGGCCGGGTGGTGTTCTACGACTATGACGAGATCAGCTTCCTCACGGAGGTCAATTTCCGCCACATCCCGGCGCCGCGCACCCCGGAGGACGAGATGGCGTCGGAGCCGTGGTACTCCATTGGTCCCCACGACGTGTTCCCCGAGGAGTTCCCGCCCTTCCTGTTCGCCGATGCCGGCCAGCGCAAGCTGTTCGACCAGCTCCATGGCGAGCTGTACAACGCCGACT
This sequence comes from Pseudomonas sp. L5B5, assembly GCF_020520285.1. Lineage (NCBI taxonomy): Bacteria > Pseudomonadati > Pseudomonadota > Gammaproteobacteria > Pseudomonadales > Pseudomonadaceae > Pseudomonas > Pseudomonas sp. L5B5. Next base: position 2,492,888 of record NZ_CP084742.1, on the reverse strand, counting down.
ATTGGAAGAGCCTGCAGGAGGCGATCCTCGCCGGCAAGGTGATCGATGTCTTCCCCTACCGGCGCAAGGGCCGGGGGGACGAATAGCCGCGCTGGCAGCGACGAGCCACAAGCGCAAGCCAAAAGCGTCAAGCTGCGTTAATCTTGCGGCTTTTCGCTTGAAGCTCGTCGCTGCTTTCCTATGACTGATCAATCGCCTGCTATCGACCAACTGCTGAAAAACCTCGATCAAGCCATGCTCGCCGACCGCCACCGGTTGCGCCGCCAGCTGCTTGAACTGCGCAAGAAGCCCGACGAGGCCAAGCTCGCCCAGTGGCTGGAGCGAATGCAGGCTTCCTGCAACCTGGTCACGGCGCGGCGCGAGAGCGTGCCGCAGATCCGCTATGACGACAGCCTGCCGATCGCCGCCAAGCGCGACGAGATCAAGGACGCGCTGCTCAAGCACCAGGTGTTGATCATTGCCGGCGAAACCGGCTCGGGCAAAACCACCCAGTTGCCGAAGATCTGCCTGGAAATCGGTCGCGGCCAGCACGGCCTGATCGGCCATACCCAGCCCCGGCGGATTGCCGCCCGCAGCGTCGCCAGCCGGGTTGCCGAAGAACTGGCCACGCCCCTGGGCTCCCTGGTGGGCTACCAGGTGCGCTTCGAGGACCAGAGCGACTCCAGCACCCTGATCAAGCTGATGACCGACGGCATCCTGCTGGCGGAAACCCAGAACGATCGCTACCTGGAACGCTACGACACGATCATCGTCGACGAGGCCCACGAGCGCAGCCTGAACATCGACTTCCTCCTGGGCTACCTCAAGACGCTGCTGCCACGCCGCCCGGACCTCAAGGTGATCATCACCTCGGCGACCATCGACCTGGAGCGCTTCTCCAAGCATTTCGACGATGCGCCGATTGTCGAGGTTTCCGGTCGTACCTTCCCGGTGGAAACCTGGTACCGCCCCTTGACCCTGGAACAGGACGAAGACGGCAACCGGGTCGAGGACGACCTGACAGTGGACCAGGCGATCCTGGCCACCCTGGATGAGATCGCTGCCTACGAGCGCAGCGAACGCCGCAGTCCAGGCGACGTGCTGGTGTTCCTGCCAGGCGAGCGGGAAATCCGCGATGCCGCGGAAATGCTGCGCAAGGCCCAGCTCAAGCACACCGAGATCCTGCCGTTGTACGCACGCCTGTCGCCGGCCGAACAGCAGCGCATCTTCCAGTCCCATCCGGGACGGCGCGTGGTGTTGGCGACCAACGTCGCCGAGACCTCGCTGACGGTGCCCGGCATCCGTTACGTGATCGACAGCGGCACCGCCCGCATCAGCCGCTACAGCTACCGGGCCAAGGTCCAGCGCCTGCCCATCGAGGCCATTTCCCAGGCCAGCGCCAACCAGCGCAAGGGCCGTTGCGGCCGGGTCGAACCGGGGATTTGCGTGCGCCTGTACAGCGAGGAGGATTTCCTCGGTCGCCCGGAGTTCACCGATCCGGAGATCCTGCGCACCAACCTGGCGGCGGTGATCCTGCAGATGCTCCATCTGCGCCTCGGGGAAATCACCGCGTTTCCTTTTATCGAACCGCCGGATGGCAAGGCCATCAGCGATGGTTTCAACCTGCTGCAAGAACTCTCGGCGGTGGATCGCAACAGCCAGCTGACCCCGCTGGGCCGCCAACTGGCGCGCTTGCCGGTGGACCCGCGCATGGGCCGCATGCTGCTGGAAGCAGCTCGCCTGGGCAGTCTCCAGGAAGTGCTGATCGTCGCCAGTGCGATGTCGATCCAGGACCCTCGCGAGCGCCCGCCCGAGCGCCAGCAAGCGGCGGACCAGGCCCATGCCCAGTGGAAGGATCCGGACTCGGATTTCGCCGCGCTGGTCAATCTGTGGCGTGGTTTCGAGGAACAGCGCCAGGCCCTGACGGCCAGCCCGCTGCGTAACTGGTGCCGCAAGAACTTTCTCAATTACTTGCGCCTGCGCGAGTGGCGCGACTCCCATCGCCAGCTGAGCCTGATCTGTCGTGACTTGCAACTGAGCCAGAACAAGGAGCCAGCGGACTATCAGAAACTGCACAAGGCAGTGCTGGTGGGCCTGCTGAGCCAGATCGGCCAGAAGACCGAGGATGGCGACTACCTGGGCGCCCGCCAGCGGCGCTTCTGGATTCACCCGTCCTCGGGCCTGGGCAAGAAACGCCCGCAATGGCTGATGACCGCCGAGCTGGTGGAAACCACCAAGCTCTACGCGCGCATGGTGGCCAAGATCGAGCCGGACTGGATCGAGCCCCTGGCCGGCCACCTGGTGAAGAAGAACCACTTCGAGCCGCATTGGGAGAAGAAGCGCGGCCAGGTGGTGGCCTATGAGCAGATCACCCTGTTCGGGTTGATCGTGGTCGGTCGCCGGCCGGTGCACTACGGCCCGGTGGACCCGGTGGTGTCTCGCGAGTTGTTCATCCGCGAAGCCCTGGTGCGGGGCGAGATCCAGTCCAGGGCCAAGTGCCTGGCGGCCAACACTCTGCTGCTGGAGCAGCTCGACGCCCTGGAGGCCAAGGCCCGGCGCCGGGACATCCTGGCGGACGAGGAAACCCTGTTCGCCTTCTACGACGCACGCCTTCCGGCCGAGATCCACCAGACGGCGACTTTCGACAGCTGGTACCGGGTCAACAGCCAGAAGGACCCGCAGCTGCTGATCATGCGCGAGGAAGATGTACTGGCCCGCGAAGCCAGCGAGGTCACGGCCAAGCAATACCCGGACACCCTGCATATCGGCGACCTGGAACTGGCCCTGAGTTATCACTTCGAGCCCAACCATCCACGGGACGGCGTGACCCTGCGGGTGCCGGCGCCACTGCTGCCGGCGCTGCCCGCCGAGCGCCTGGAATGGCTGGTGCCGGGGTTGATCGAGGCCAAGTGCATCGCCTTGGTGCGCAACCTGCCCAAGGCCCTGCGCAAGAACTTCGTGCCGGTGCCGGACTTCGTCAAGGCCGCCCTGCAACGCATGACGTTCGCCGATGGCTCCTTGCCCCAGGCCCTGGGGCGCGAATTGCTGCGCATGACCGGCGCACGCGTCAGCGACGAAGCCTGGAGCGAAGCCGAGCAACAGGTGGAAAGCCACTTGCGCATGAACCTGGAAATCGTCGACGCCCAGGGCAAGTTCCTCGGCGAAGGCCGTGACCTGGCCGAACTCACCGCGCGTTTCGCCGAGGCCAGCCAGGCTGCCCTGGCGGTGCCGCAGACCGCCAAGGGCCAGCAGCCGGTGGAGGCCAAGGTGTTTGCCGCGGTGGCCGAAAAGACCCAGCAGAAGATCGCCGGGCTGTCGATGACGGTCTATCCGGCCCTGGTGGAAGAAGCCGGGACGGTCAAGGAAGGGCGCTTCTCGACGGCCGCCGAAGCCGAGTTCCAGCATCGGCGTGCCTTGCAGCGCCTGCTGCTGCAGCAGTTGGCCGAGCCGGCCAAGTTCCTGCGCGGCAAGCTGCCGGGGCTGACCGAGCTGGGCTTGCTGTACCGTGAGCTGGGGCGCATCGAGGCGCTGGTGGAAGACATCCTGCTGGCCAGCCTCGACAGCTGCATTCTCGAAGGCGAGGCCACCTTGCCCAGGGACGGCGCCGGCCTGGCCTCCCTGGCTGAGCGCAAGCGCGGTGCCTGGACCGAGCACGCCGAGCGCCTGGCGCGCCTGACCCTGGAAATCCTCAAGCTCTGGCACGGCCTGCAGAAACGTTTCAAGGGCAAGATCGACCTGGCCCAGGCGGTAGCCCTCAACGACATCAAGGCCCAGCTGGCGAACCTGGTGTACCCGGGCTTTGTCCGGGAAACCCCGGCCCTGTGGCTCAAGGAACTGCCGCGCTACCTCAAGGCGGTGGAGCTGCGCTTCGACAAACTGGGCAGCCAGGTGCAGAAGGATCGGGTCTGGAGCACCGAACTCAGTGGCCTCTGGGCCCAGTACCAGGCCCGGGCGCAGAAACACGCCCAGGAAGGCAAGCGCGATCCGCAACTGGAACTGTACCGCTGGTGGCTGGAGGAGTACCGGGTATCGCTGTTCGCCCAGCAACTGGGGACCAAGGTGCCGATCTCCGACAAGCGCCTGAACAAACAGTGGAACCAGGTGGAAGCCTGACCCCCGTTGGCCCGGCTCCCGAGGGAGGCGCCGGGCTTCCGTCGATCTTGCAGTTGCGGCGAAACGCCCGAGGTTATGGCAAACTTCGCGGTCATAAATGCCGGCTCGGCTGCCCTTGCTACGAGCAGCCGGGGCACAGCGCAATAAAGCGATGCCAGGAATCGCCCTCGCAGCGGGACGGTTCCTTTACGGTTTGGCACGAGGGTGCCAATACCTTCTGCCTGAATACTCTAGAGGAACGACCGTGCATAACGTCGTCATCAGCGGCACTGGCCTGTTTACCCCGGCCAACAGCATCTCCAACGAAGAACTGGTGGCGTCCTTCAACGCCTACGTCCATCAGTTCAACAGCGACAACGCCGCGGCCATCGAGCGTGGCGATGTGCAGGCCCTGACCGAATCCAACGCGGCCTTCATCGAGAAAGCCTCGGGCATCAAGAGCCGTTTTGTCATGGACAAGGACGGCATCCTCGACCCGCAACGCATGACCCCGCGCCTGCCGGAACGCTCCAACGATGAATGGTCGGTGCTCTGCCAGATGGCCGTGGCCGCCGCCGAGCAAGCCCTGCAACGGGCCGGTCGGACTGCCGCCGACATCGACGGGGTGATCGTCGCCTGCTCCAACCTGCAGCGCGCCTACCCGGCCATCGCCATCGAAGTCCAGGCCGCGCTGGGTATCCAGGGCTTCGGTTTCGACATGAACGTGGCTTGCTCCTCGGCGACCTTCGGCATCCAGGCTGCCTGCAACAGCGTGCAACTGGGCCAGGCCCGGGCGATCCTGATGGTCAACCCGGAAGTCTGCACCGGGCACCTGAACTTCCGTGACCGCGACAGCCACTTCATCTTCGGCGATGCAGCCACCGCGGTGGTCATCGAGCGTGCCGAGCAGGCCACGTCGGCCCACCAGTTCGAGATCGTCAGCACCAAGCTTTTGACCCAGTTCTCCAACAACATCCGCAACAACTTCGGCTTCCTCAACCGTGCCGCTGAAGAGGGCATCGGTGCCCGGGACAAGCTGTTCGTCCAGGAAGGCCGCAAGGTGTTCCGCGACGTCTGCCCGATGGTGGCCGAGCTGATCGCTGCCCACCTGGAAGAAAACCAGCTCAATGTCAGCGATGTGAAGCGCTTCTGGCTGCACCAGGCCAACCTCAGCATGAACCAGCTGATCGTCAAGAAGCTCCTGGGCCGCGAAGCGACGCTGGAAGAGGCGCCGGTGATCCTGGACACCTATGCCAACACCAGTTCGGCCGGTTCGGTCATTGCCTTCCACAAGCACCAGGACGACCTGGCCAGCGGTTCCCTGGCGGTGCTCAGTTCCTTCGGCGCGGGCTATTCCATCGGCAGCGTGCTTCTGCGCAAGCGTTGATCCGCGAGGGTCGGGTGTGGCGCGACGGCTCTGCGGCGCGTCACACCCGGGCAAACCCGCATGATTGAACGAGGCCCGAATGGCTGCTGCTGATGACACGCAACTGCTCAAGCGCCTGCTGGCGGGCGAACAGAAGGCTTACAAGGAACTGGTCGGTACCTACCAGGGCGCCATGCGCGCGGTGGCTTATGCCATTGTCGGCAACCGGCATGCCGACGAAGTGGTGCAGGATGCCTGGCTCTCGGTGGTGCGCAACCTGTCGAGCTTCCAGGGGCGTTCCAGCCTCAAGACCTGGTTGCTGACCATCACCGCCAACGCGGCCAAGGGTCGCTACAAGCAGAATCGCCGTGAAGTGTTGCTCGACGACCTGCCGGCGCCCCATGGCACGGTGGGCGACGAACGTTTTTCCTCCAGCGACGGCCATTGGCTGGTGGCGCCGTTCGCCTGGCACGAAGATACTCCCGAAGCCCTGCTTACCGAGGCTGAGTTGCGCGATTGCCTGGAGCACACCCTGCTCAGCCTCTCCGAGCTGCAAGGCAGCGTGTTGAGGCTGCGCGAGCGCGAGGGCCTGGAACTGGAGGAAATCTGTAATCTTCTGGGGATCACTCTGTCCAATGTCCGGGTGCTGCTGCACCGGGCGCGGCTGAAGGTCTTCGCCACGGTGGAGCATTTTGAGGAAACTGGCCAATGCTGACCTGTAAGGAACAAGTGGCGCGATCCAGCGATTATCTCGATGGCCAGTTGAGCTTTCGCGAGCGCTTGATGGTTCGCCATCACCTGCTGTTCTGCCCCAACTGCCGGCGCTTCGTTCGCCAGATGCGGCTGTTGCAGGCCACCTTGCGGGTGTTGCCGGAGCCGCCCCTGGAAGGTCTCGACGAGCTGGCCGAGCGCCTGGCTGCCGAGAGTCGGCGCGAGCACTGATCGGCACCACTGAAGCGGATGTCGCCCGGCATCCGCGCTTTTTCGTTTTCCCTCTTTCCTGCCTTCAGGCAATCGGTGCGATGCACATCGCACGGGTGCCGGCCGACCATTGGCCCGCACAAAAATAACAAGCCTGTCATCTTTGATTTTGTCCCTGAAATGGCCTTCAAACCGCTCTGGGACGGGGCTTTTGGCTTATTTCTTTTCGAAGTAAAAAAGTTCCCCTGTAATCAAATCTTTATCTATCAGCAACCCTGCTGAAATAACCCGCCGCCAAGATTCCCACCCAACACCAGCGGGCCAACCCCGCGTGTTTTCCAACGCTACAGACCACCAACTAGGGGAACTCTTCGATGATCCGTAAGCACTTCGCCGGTTTTGCCGCCAGCGCCCTGGCCCTGGCAGTGACCGCCCAGGCTTTCGCTGGCACCGTCACCACCGACGGCGCCGATATCGTAGTCAAAACCAAGGGCGGCCTTGAGGTTGCTACCACCGACTCCGCCTTCAGCTTCAAGCTGGGCGGTCGCCTGCAAGCCGACTATGGCCGTTTCGACGGGTTCTATACCAAGAATGGGGATAGCGGCGACGGCGCCTACTTCCGCCGCGCCTATCTGGAATTGGGCGGTACCGCCTACAAGGATTGGAAATACCAGATCAACTACGACTTCTCCCACAACTCGGGTACTTCCGATGACGGTTACTTCGACGAAGCGACCATCTCCTACGTGGGCTTCAAGCCAGTGACCATCCGCGGCGGTCGTTTCGATGCAGACTTCGGTCTGGAGAAGGCCACCAGCTCCAAGTGGATCACCGCCATGGAGCGGAACGCCGCCTACGAGCTGGCCGACTGGGCCAACTCCCACGAAAACGGCATGGGCCTGCAGGTGAGTTCGGTAGTGGCCGACATGGCCTACCTGTCCGCCAGCGTATCGGCCAAGGACATCAACGACAGCGACGGCGACAGCGTCAAGCAGTTCAACGGCCGTGCGGTGTTCGCACCGATGCACGAGAGCGGCAATGTCCTGCACTTCGGCCTGGACTTCGCCAGCCGCGACCTGAGCGACACCGCCTTCGACTCGCGAATCCGTCCGCGTCTGGGCGTGCGTGGTATCGCCACCAACGGCGGCAACGATGCCGGCAGCAACGGCAACCGCGCCACCTTCGGCGGTGGTGTCGGCCTCAATGGCTCGAACCTGACGGCTGCGGGTGCCTACGACAACGACCGCGTGTTCGGTGGCGAATTCGCCTTTGCCCATGGCCCGTTCTCGGCCCAGGCCGAGTACCTGACCCGCAAGATGAAGGCTGACAGCGCGTCCTATCAGGACGTCAAGGCCACCGGTTTCTACGGCCAGTTGGCCTACACCCTGACCGGCGAGTCGCGGGTGTACAAGCTCGACGGCGCCAAGTTCGACACCATCAAGCCGGAGAACAAGCAGTACGGTGCCTGGGAAGTGTTCTATCGCTACGACAACATCAAGGTCGACGACAAGAACATCGTGACTTCCACCTCCACCCGCGAAGTGGGCGATGCCAAGGCCAACATGAACACCATCGGTGTCAACTGGTACGCCAACGAAGCGATCAAGGTCTCGGCCAACTACATCAAGGTCAACACCGACAAGATCACCAACAGCGTTGGCGATGACAGCGGCGATGCCCTCGTAGCCCGTGTGCAATACGTGTTCTAAGGCTGTTGCAACACCGTAGAGCTCTTTCTCATCCGTTATAGCTCCGCTCGTTTTGACCCCGCCCCGGCGGGGTTTTTTTTGCCTGACGACAGTGCGACCGGCTCAGGGGCAAGCCGTTTCATGCAGGTACAGCCACTGCGCCGATTCGTCCTGAATGCGGATCAGGGCCAGGGACAGGCGCGATGTGCGCACCTGATCCAGGGTATGGGTTTCCTTGTAGCGGATCGCCGCGCACTGGCCTTCCTGCCAGACACAGCGCAGGTCGCTGACCTCGATCTGCAGTCCGGTGCGGGCACCGAGGGCGCCACGAAACATTTGTTCCACTTGCGGCAGGTCGACCATGGTGCCGGTGGTGGTGACCATCTGGAAGTCCTCGGCGAACAGTGACAGCAACTGCTCGATGCACGGACTGCCGTCACCCGGCTGCTGAGTGAAGACGCGGTGGATCAGCTGATGGATATGGTGAACGCTGTGCAGTGCCTGTTTAACGATCAACTGGTGCATGGAGGACCTTCTGAGGATTGAGTTTGCCGAGCAGGGGTAGGGGAAGCAGGCCCATCAGGGCGGCCAGCAGCAGGCTCAGGTGATAGGCATCGGTGGCCGAAAGGTGCCTGAGCAAGAGGTTGTAGAGCATCAGCAGCAAGGCGGCGCCCAGGCTGAAGGCCATCTGGCGGTTGATGTTCCAGATCACGCTGGCCTTGTGCGTATCGTTGCCGCTGAAGTCCAGCAAGGCGGTGGTCTGCGCGGTATTGGCGCCCGCGCCGCCGCCCAGGCCCATGAGCAGGTAGGCGGTGATGAGCAGGGGCAGGTCGCTGTTGGAGCCGACCCAGCACAAGGTGGCGATGCCGGCGCTGTGCAGCACCAGGGCCGTGGCGAACAGGCGCGCGGCACCCAGGCTGTTGTAGAAGCGCCCGCAGGCCAGCATCGCCATCAGGGCGCCGGCGGCGTAGAGCAGCATGAACATCCCGCTGTGCTGGGCGCTCAGGTGCAAGGTGTCCTGGAGAAAGAACAGGCTCAGCAGGTTGACCCCGGTGAAGAGTCCGGGAATGGCGTGGTAGATCCCCACCGACAGGCCGAGGCGGACGTTACGCAGCAGGCGCAGGTCGACGATGGGCCGCGGGCAGTGGCGGCAATGCCAGTGATACAGCCCGGCGAACAGCAGGCCGCCGACCAGGCAGGCCAGGGCCAGGTAGGCCGGGTACCCGCTGCCATACAGTGACATGCCCAGGAGCAGGCCAGCCAGGGTCGCGCTGACCAGCAGCAGGCCTTGCACATCGGGCCGGGTCGGTGCCGGGCCATCCTCGGTCCTGATCCAGCACCAGGCCAGCACCGCGGTCAGCAGCGACAGTGGCAGGCTGGCGAAGAACACCCAGCGCCAGGAGCTGTGATCCACGATAGCCCCGCCCAGGGTTGGCGACAGCGCCGGAGCGAGCAGGGCCACCGCCATCACCAGGGTCGAGATCCGCGCTCGTTGCGTACCCTGGAACAGGTTGAAGGTCAGTGCCTGTCCGAGGGGGATCAGCAAACCACCGGCCATGCCCTGGACCAGGCGCCAGAACACCAGCGACGCGAAGCCGTCGGCCAGCCCGCAGAGCAGCCCGGCAAGGCTGAACAGCAGCATCGAGGCGGCGATGATCTGCCGGTGGCCAAAGCGTCCGGCCAGCCAGGTGCTGATGGGGATCACCAGGGTCAGGCCGAGAATGTAGGCATTGGCGACCCAGGCCACGCTGGCGCTGGACACTTGCAGATGCGCGGCAATGCTGGGCAAGGCCACGGCCGACATGAAGATGTTCACGCAGTCGATGAAGAAGCCGAGGAGGAATACCACCGCCACTTTGTATCTATAGCTCATGCCGCCTCCCGTTTTGCCCGCAGCTTAGGGAGCCTGGGCCCGGCCTGTCGAGGCGCCTATACTTGATTCATTGTTCCAGGAAAATTGACAGTGAATGAGAGCCTGCACGGCCAGTTGCATCGAATACAGACCTTTCTCGCGGTGGTGGACTTTGCCTCCTATACCCGCGCCGCAGAGTATCTGGGGATCAGCAAGGCCGTGGCCAGCCTGCATATCAAGACCCTTGAGCAAGTGCTGGCAACGCCCTTGCTGACCCGCACCACGCGGCATATCGCCCTGACCGAAACCGGTCAGGATCTTTACGATGAGTTCAAGGGGATTGTCGCCAATATCGATACGGCCTTCGACAATGTGATGCATGGACGCAACCGGGTGTCGGGCAAGCTGCGCATCAGTTCCACCGCCGAATATGCCCAGGCCTACATCCTGCCGCTGTTGCCGCTGTTCACCGCGCGTTATCCCGAGGTGCGCCTGAGCTACCACTTCAATTCGTCGTTGAGCGACCTGGTGGCAGAAAAACTCGACCTGGTGATTCGTCTCGGGCACCTGCCCGACTCGGGATTCAAGGGCCGTCAGCTGGCGGACTACGGCATTGTCCTGGTGGCCAGCCCGGAGCTGCTCGATGGCCTGGCCCTGGCCCGGCCCGAAGACCTGGCGGATTGTCCCTGGATCGGCAACAGCAACCTGGGCGGACCTCCGGGCTGGACCTTCAGCCATCCGCGCCGGGGCGAGGTGCTGGTGCGGGTAGCGCCCGGGCACGAGTCGAATTCGGCCACGGCGATCCGCGCCATGGCCCTGGCTGGCCTGGGGCTGGCGGTGTTGCCGGAGTGGCTGGTCCTGGGCGACCTGGGCGAGGGGCGCCTGGTACGGGTGTTGCCCGACTACAGCCTGCCCCGCCAGCCGGTGCACGTGCTGTTCCCCAACAGCCCCCACTTGCCACGCAAGTCCCGGGTGTTCATCGATTTCCTCGCCGAGCACCTGGGACATGCCTGAGTGTTTCGGCGAGCCCGTCGATGGGGGATACTCGGCGGGTTGTTCGATCTGATCCCCGGGGAACCCGATGCCGCTGCAATCCTTGAATAGCCTGTCCGCCGTCGATCCTGCGCAATGGGATGGGCTGCTCAAGGACGGGCAACCTTTCGTGCGCCACGCCTTTCTCAGTGCCCTGGAAGACAGCGGCAGCCTCGGCCCGCGTTCCGGCTGGCAGGCCGAGCACCTGCTGCATGTGGAGGATGGCCGGCTGCTGGCGGCCCTGCCCAGCTACCGCAAGGCGCACTCCTACGGCGAGTACGTGTTCGACCATGGCTGGGCGGATGCCTGCGAGCGGGCCGGGATCGACTACTACCCCAAGCTGCTGACTGCAGTGCCTTTCAGCCCGGTGAGCGGGGCACGGGTACTGGCAGCGACCCAGGCCGACGCCGTCGAACTGCTCAAGAGCCTGCCCGGTTACCTGGAGATCGAAGGGCTCTCCAGTGCCCATGTGAATTTCACCGACGAGTTCAGCGACCAGGCCCTGGAGCAGCAATCGGGCTGGCTGTTGCGCCTGGGCTGCCAGTTCCACTGGCACAATCGCGGCTATCGCGATTTTCAGGATTTCCTCGATACCCTGAGTTCGCGCAAGCGCAAGCAGATGCGCAAGGAGCGCGAGCAGGTGGCGGGGCAGGGCCTGGACTTCCAGTGGCTGGAGGGAGGCCAAATGAGCGAGGCGCAGTGGGACTTCGTCTATGCCTGCTACGCCAACACCTATGCGATACGCCGTCAGTCACCCTACCTGACCCGCAGCTTCTTCAGCCTGCTGGCCGAGCGCATGCCCGAGGCAATCCGCGTGGTCCTGGCATGCCAGGGCGGCCGGCCGGTGGCCATGGCCTTCAGCCTGATCGGAGGCGGCAGTTTCTATGGGCGCTACTGGGGCTGCCTGGCAGAGTTCGACCGCCTGCACTTCGAGACCTGCTTCTACCAGGGCATGGAGTATGCGATCGCCCATGGGCTGGAGCGTTTCGATGCCGGGGCCCAGGGCGAGCACAAGCTGATTCGCGGTTTCGAACCGGTGCTCACCCGTTCCTGGCACTACCTGCGTCACCCAGGGCTCAAGGCGGCGGTGCAGGATTTTCTCCAGCAGGAGCGGGCCGGCGTCCAGGCCTATGCCGAACAGGCCAGGGACGCCTTGCCCTATCGCCAGGCCTGAGCCTCAGCTGTCTTCCTTGCCCAGCCAGCGGTAGACCACGCCGCCGACCACCGCGCCGAGGATCGGCGCCAGCCAGAACAGCCAGAGCTGCTGCAGGGCCCAACCGCCGACGATCAGCGCCGGGCCGGGGCCCTGGCGTTTTTTCAGGCAATTGCGCGAACCCTGTAGCCGCTGCTGAGCTGGCGAAGCTGCGCCAAGGCCCGCAGGGCCTTCCAGCGAGGGTGGCGGCCAATCGATCTTGCGGTCGCTGCGCGCCCGTGCGCAGCCTGCGGCAGCGGCAACACGGGGTGTTTGTAGTCGCGGCTGCTCAGTCGATGCCGACGAACCCCCCGGTCTGGTGTTGCCACAGCCGCGCATACAGCCCGCCATGGGCCAGCAATTCGGCATGGGTGCCGGTTTCGGCGATGCGCCCCTGCTCCAGCACTACCAGGCGATCCATGCGGGCGATGGTGGAGAGCCGGTGGGCAATGGCGATCACCGTCTTGCCTTGCATCAGGGTCTCCAGGCTTTCCTGAATCGCCGCTTCGACTTCGGAGTCCAGGGCCGAGGTGGCCTCGTCCATGATCAGGATCGGCGCGTCCTTGAGCAGTACCCGGGCGATGGCGATGCGCTGGCGCTGGCCGCCGGAGAGCTTGACCCCGCGCTCGCCCACATGGGCGTCGAAGCCGGTGCGCTCCTGGGCATCGGACAGCAGCGGGATGAACTCGTCGGCCCGGGCCTTGTGCACTGCCTCCCAGAGCTCCTCGTCAGTGGCATCGGGGCGACCGTACAGCAGGTTGTCGCGAATCGAGCGGTGCAGCAGCGAGGTGTCCTGGGTGATCATGCCGATGCGTTCGCGCAGGCTTTCCTGGGTCACTGCGGCGATGTCCTGGCCGTCGATCAGGATCTTGCCGCCCTGCAGGTCGTAGAGGCGCAACAGCAGGTTGACCAGGGTCGACTTGCCTGCCCCGGACGGGCCGATCAGGCCGATCTTTTCCCCGGGACGGATGTCCAGGTTGAGGTCGCTGATGACCTTGTTGGCCTTGCCATAGTGGAACTCGACATGCTCGAACCTTACCCCGCCCTGAGTCACCTCGAGCCTGGGGGCTTGTTCCCGGTCGGTCAGTTGCAGTGGCTGGGCGATGGTCTGCAGGCCGTCCTGGACCATGCCGATGTTCTCGAAAATGCCGTTGATTACCCACATGATCCAGCCGGACATGTTGACGATGCGGATCACCAGGCCGGTGGCCAGGGCGATGGCGCCGGCACTGATCAGCGACTGGCTCCACAGCCACAGGGCCAGGCCCGTGGTGCTGGCGATCAGCAGGCCGTTGAGGGTGGTGATGGTGACGTCCATGGAGGTCACAACGCGGCCGGCCAGTTGGCTCTTCTCGGTCTGCTCGGCGATGGCTTCGCGGGCGTAGCTCTGCTCGAAATGGGTATGGGCAAACAGCTTCAGGGTGGCGATGTTGGTATAGCCGTCGACGATCCGGCCCATGAGCTTGGAACGGGCGTCGGAGGCATCCACCGAGCGTTTCTGGATGCGTGGCACGAAGAAACGCATGGCACCGATGAAACCGACGATCCACAGCAGCAGCGGGATCATCAGGCGCCAGTCGGCGTCGGCGAACAGCACCAGGGCGCCGACCGCATAGATGGTCACGTGCCACAGTGCGTCGATCACCTGCACCGAGGAGTCCTGCAGCGAGTAGCCGGTCTGCATGATGCGCTGGGCGATGCGCCCGGCGAAGTCGTTCTGGAAGAAGTTCAGGCTTTGGCGCAGCACGTAGCTGTGGTTCTGCCAGCGGATGAGGCTGGTCATGCCGGGGTTGATGGTCTGGTGCATCAGCAGGTCGTGCAGGCCCACCATCAGTGGCCGGAACAGCAGGGCCACCACGGCCATCCAGGCCAGTTCCAGGCCATGGTCGCTGAACACCTGGACACTGGGCGTGCCCTGGGCCAGGTCGATGATGGTGCTCAGGTAGCTGAACAGCGAAACCTCGATCAGGGCCACGAACAGGCCCACCACCAGCAGGGCGACGAAGCTCGGCCAGACTTGCTTGATGTAGTGGAAGTAGAAGGGCAGGACCCGGTTGGGCGGGGTGGTCGTGGGTGTGTCGCGGAAGATATCGATCAGTTGTTCGAAACGACGATAGAGCATGGGGTCTGCAGCCCGTTGTGCGGGCTCTCCTGTGCTGAAGCGGACGGGGCGCCGGGTACGGCGCCGCCGTCGGGGACAGGCTGCGGGATCAGTCGATGCGCTTGGCCGACTTGATCAGTACCGGGTCGACCGGGACGTTCTGCATGCCTTGCTTGGTGGTGGTCTGGGAGTTGACGATCTGGTCCACCACTTCCATGCCGTTCACCACCTTGGCGAACACCGCGTAGCCGGCATCGCGGCCCGGGTCGAGGAAGGCGTTGTCGGCAACGTTGATGAAGAACTGGCTGGTGGCCGAGTTGGGGTTCGAGGTACGAGCCATGGACAGGGTGCCGCGCACGTTGTGCAGGCCGTTGCTGGCCTCGTTCCTGATCGGGTCGCGGGTGTCCTTCTGCACCATCTGCGCCGTGAAGCCGCCGCCCTGGACCATGAAGCCCGGGATCACCCGGTGGAAGATGGTGTTGGTGTAGAAACCGCTGTCGACATAGTCGAGGAAGTTCTTGCTGGAGATCGGCGCCTTGACCGGGTCCAGTTCGATTTCGATCTTGCCGAAGCTGGTGTCCAGCATGACGTGGGGGGCCTTGGCCGGCTGTGCCGCCATCAGGTTGGCGGCAAAGAGTACGGAACCGGCGACGAGGGCGATTTTTTTCAGCATGGGTCAGTGATCCTGGGTGGTGGTGTCGACTGTATTGATGAAGTGCAGCACGGTCTGGTTGAAGCGCTGCGGTTGGTCAAGCGGTGTGGCGTGTCGGGAGTCCTCGATCACCACCAGCTGCGCGTTTGGCAGCAGTTTGACGTAAGCCTCCTTGAGCGCCACCGGGGTGTAGTCGTGGTCGGCGCTGATGATCAGGGTTGGACAGGTGATGCGGGCCAGGCGTTCCTGGACTCCCCAACCGACGATCGCGTCGAAGCTGGCGAGATAAGCACGTTTGTCGTTTCTTGCCCAGCGTTCGGCCATTTTCTGCCGCAGCTCGGCCTGTTCCGGCTTGGGGAAGAGGTTCTGGCCCAGGGCCTTGCCCAGTGCGGACATGCTCAGCAGGCGGGCCAGGCTCCAGCGCTTGAACCACTGCCAGTAGTCGTTGGCCGAACGCAGCTTGACCTCGGGCGCGCTGTTGACGATGCACAGGCTCTTGAGCATCTGCGGCTGGTCCACGCCCAGCTGGAAGCCGATCATGCCGCCCATGGACAGCCCGACATAATGCACCGCGCCCAGCCCCAGGTGCTCGATCAGGGCTATCAGGTCGGCGGTGAAACCGGGAATGCTGTAGCGCTCCCGGGGCTTGTCGGAGCGGCCATGGCCGCGCACGTCCGGGACAATCAGGCGGTAGCGGGTCGACAGCTCGGGGATCTGCTTCTCCCAATCCAGGGCGCTGGAACCCAGGCCGTGAACCAGTAGCAGGGGCTCGCCCCGGCCATATTCCTCATAGTGCAGGGTGCAACCTTCATGCTCGAAATACGCCATGGCAGAACTCCTGTTCTGGTGGGTGGGACGTCAGGCTTGCTCGGGGGCGGCGAACGGCGCATCCAGCGGCGCGGTGTCGAAGGTGCGCAGCAGTTCCACGAGGATCTGCGTCGCCGGGCCCAGGGGTTTGTCCTTGTTGGAATAGAGGAAGAAGGTCGGATGGCGACTGCCGCCCTGGTCCAGGGGCAGTACCTTGAGCAGACCCTCGCGCAGTTCCCGTTCGATCATGTGCCGCGGCAGCCAGGCAAAACCCAGGCCGCTGCTGACGAATTTTGCGGCGGTGGCCAGGCTGCCCACGGTCCAGCGCTGCTCGGCGCCCAGCCAGCCTACGTCCCGTGGCTGCTGGCGACCGGAATCGCGGATCACCACCTGCAGCTGGCTTTCCAGGTCCTGGAACGCCAGCTGGCGTTGCAGCCGGTGCAGGGCGTGCTCGGGATGGGCCACGGCGACGAACTCCACCGCGCTCATCTCGGTGCCCAGGTAGCCGGGAATGTTGAAGCCGCTGATGGCCAGGTCGGCCACCCCTTCGAGCAGCACTTCCTCGACCCCGGACAGCACTTCCTCGCGCAGACGCACGCGACAACCGCGGCTTTGCGGCATGAAGGCGGTCAGTGCACGCACCAGCCGCGCGTTGGGGTAGGCAGCGTCCACCACCAGCCGCACTTCGGCTTCCCAACCCTGTTCCATGTGGTGGGCCAGGTCTTCCAGCTGGCTGGCCTGTTTCACCAGTTGCCGGGAACGGCGCAGCAGTACGCCACCAGCTTCGGTGAGCACGGCCTTGCGACCATCGATGCGCAACAGCGGGACGCCGAGCTGGTCCTGCATGCGTGCCACGGTATAGCTGACCGAGGATTGCGAGCGATGCAGGGCTTCGGCGGCCTGGGCGAAGCCGCCGTGATCGACCACGGCCTGCAGGGTGCGCCATTGATCCAGGGTCACGCGGGGCGCTTTCATGAGGGGCTCCTCTTGTCCTAAGCTGGCGCTCCTTACTGGAGAGCGCCGAATGAGAAAATTCTGTTGTGTGCTGCTGGCCCTGTTGCCCCTGGGGGCCTGGGCCTACCCCATCGATGTCGACAAGCAACTCAACGGCCTGAGCATCGACTACACCGCCTACGACACCGATGAGGACATCGGTTCCATCCAGCTGAACAACTACGGCAAGACCGACGCCACGTGCTCCGTGGTATTTCGCAATGGTCCCGAATCGCCGCGCACTCGCCGGGTGGAGGTGGCGGCGGGGCAGAGCAAGAACGTCACCGCCAAGTTCAACCGCAAGATCATCAGGCTGCGCCTGGACCTGAACTGCCAGGCCAAGTGACCGCAAGGGTGCCGGTTCCGCCGAAGACGCTGGGGCTGGCCCTGCTTATAAACGAATTTATTGATTGGTTATAGCAGTTATTTACGCTTTTTCATCGATATCACTCTGTTTAATCTGCGCCCCATCGACTTACACCGTTCCCCGATGGAGGCTTCAGCCATGTCCCGTGTCCTGATCATTGAAAGCAGCGCCCGCCAGCAGGATTCCATTTCCCGCCAACTGACCCAGACCTTTATCCAGCAGTGGCAGGCGGCCTATCCGGCGGACTCGATCACCGTGCGTGACCTGGCCCGCAACCCGGTACCGCACCTGGATGCCAACCTGCTGGGTGGCTGGATGAAACCTGCCGAGCAACGCAATGCCGCCGAGCAGGATTCGCTGCAGCGCTCCAATGAACTGACCGACGAACTGCTGGCCGCCGACGTGCTGGTGATGGCCGCTCCGATGTACAACTTCGCCATCCCCAGCACCCTCAAGGCCTGGCTCGACCATGTGCTGCGGGCCGGCGTCACTTTCAAGTACACCGACACCGGTCCCCAGGGCTTGCTCGCTGGCAAGCGCGCCTTCGTGCTGACCGCCCGGGGCGGGATCTATGCCGGTAGCAGCACCGACCACCAGGAACCCTACCTGCGCCAGGTCATGGGCTTCATCGGCATCCATGACGTGCAGTTCATCCATGCCGAGGGCCTGAACCTGGGTGGCGACTTCCACGAAAAGGGCCTGAACCAGGCCAACGCCAGGCTGGCCCAGGTGGCCTGAGGCGTTAATCCCCAGATAATCGCCCGATGTTCAAGTAGCGCCTGCGTACCCCTTCAAGCCGGTTCGCGCATCGAACCTCCCTTTGCACTGCGTGCTCCTTCAGTGCCAATGCCCGATTGAACGCTTTGCGAGATCGGGCTTTTTTTTGCCGGCAATTTCACCCGCGCCGGTAAAACCGTTATCGTCGCCGCCATCCAAAGATGAGGCGAGCATGGGCTATCTACTTGTTGTCACGCTGATCCAGGCGTTTTCCTTCAACCTGATCGGCGAATACCTGGCCGGGCATGTCGACAGCTACTTCGCGGTGCTGGTGCGGGTGCTGCTGGCCGGGCTGGTATTCATTCCGCTGACCCGCTGGCGTCGGGTGGAGCCGGCCTTCATGCGCGGCATGCTGCTGATCGGTGCGCTGCAGTTCGGCATCACCTATGTGTGCCTGTACCTGAGCTTCCGGGTTCTCACTGTTCCAGAGGTGCTGCTGTTCACCATCCTCACGCCCTTGCATGTGACCCTGATCGAAGATGCCCTGAACCGACGCTTCAATCCCTGGGGACTGCTGGCGGCCCTGGTGGCAGTAGCAGGGGCCGCGGTGATCCGCTACGACCGGATCAATCCGGATTTCTTCATGGGCTTCCTGCTGCTGCAACTGGCCAACTTCACCTATGCCGCCGGGCAGGTGCTGTACAAGCACCTGGTGGCGCGCTACCCCAGCGACCTGCCGCACTACCGGCGTTTCGGCTACTTCTATCTGGGCGCGCTGCTGGTGGTGCTGCCGGCGTTCCTGCTGTTCGGCAAGGCGCACTTCCTGCCGGATGCACCCGTGACCTGGGCCGTGCTGCTGTTCCTCGGGCTGGTGGCCACGGCGCTGGGGCTGTACTGGTGGAACAAGGGCGCCTGCCTGGTCACTGGCGCCACCCTGGCGGTGATGAACAACCTGCATGTTCCGGTGGGGTTGCTGCTCAATTTGCTGATCTGGAACCGCAATGAGGATCTGGGCCGCCTGGCGCTTGGCGGGTTGGTGATCCTGCTGGCGGTGTGGGTCAGCAGCCGGGGCCAGCGCCGGAGCGCCACGGCTTGAGGGGTGTTCCCGCCGCACGGGCCGGGTAGTGGTTTCCCACCTCTGTTACCTCAAGCCCCGCGATGACCGATGCACCCAAGACCCGCCCTAACGGCGGGTTCTTGTTATGGATTATTTTTTCTATCCGGAACAATGACTTGGATGCTGAATCGAGAAGGCCGGGCGAGGGCGTGAGGGCCTGGCCGTGAAATTGCATTGATATGTATATACAAGACATTACAAGGCGGGTTTTCCAGGGAACCTGTTCGTGCAAGGGAGGGCGATCGAGCATGAAGTTTCAGGTGTTCCACGGCTGGTATGTGGTGATTGCGACCCATGTGCTGCTGGCGTTGATTTTTGGTGGCGCTTATTCCTTCGGCGCGTTCTTCTCGCAGATCCAGGCCAATTTCGAGGTCGGAAGTTTCTCGGTGGCCTCGGTGTTTTCCCTGACCGCGCTCATCTACTACGCCATGGGTGTTGTCTCAGGCGCGTTGGCCGATCGCACGTCTACCCGGCGAGTGGTGAGCGTCGGCATCCTGTGCCTGGCCCTGGGGTTCTTCTGCAGCAGCCTGGCGGCCGGGTCGTTGTGGTGGTTCCTATTGTGTTTCTGCGTTCTGGTGGGGCTGGGGGTCGGGCTGGTGTACGTGCCGGCGGTGGCGGTGGTCCAGCGCTGGTTCGTCAGCAAGCGCAGCCAGGCGTCGGGTATCGCCCTGGCGGGCACTGGGGTCGGGACCTTTGCCGGACCGCTGCTGGCGGGCTGGCTGATGGAGCAGGTGTCCTGGGAGGCGACCCTGCAGATCTTTGCCGTCGCGATATTGCTGGTCGGCCTCGGGGCGACCTCGCTGATCAGCAACAGCCCGCAGGAGCTGGGGCTGTTTGCCGATGGCCTGGCCCCTGTGGCGGATCGGCCCCGGCCGCTGGTCGCCGCATCGGGCATGGGCCTGGCCGCTGCGCTGCGCACGGCGCGCTTCTGGTGGTATTTCGCGGCGATCCTCTGCGGTTCGGTCGGCTTGTTCGTGGCGTTGGTCCATATCAATCCCTACGCCCGGCAAGCGGGGCTGGGCGTTTCGGAGGCCAACTTGCTGATCGGCCTGATCGGGGTCGGGAATGTCG